>VHCL01000011.1 GCA_016871725.1 Verrucomicrobiota bacterium
TCGCGCCGTGGAATGTCGACGTGACCACCGAGGATCCGGGCGTGGAAGGTCTCCGCAAGACCAGCCCCGGCGATCTCGCTTACGGCATCCGCGTCGTCATCGGGCCGAAGGCGTTCGACACTTCCGCCGCCGGCATCGCCTACCTCAATTCCTTCTCCGACAGCATCGACAACCCGTGCTTCACCTTCGCCGAAGGCAGCTGGAGCGCCGCGCTGATCGCGGGCGTCACTTCGCATGAGGTCGGCCATACGGTGAGCCTCGTCCACCAGGGACAGAACCCGGGCACCGGCGAATATTTCGGCGGCCACGGCACCGGCGCGATGTCCTGGTCTCCGATCATGGGCAATGGGCTCCGCCCCGTCAACCAGTGGGCCAAGGGCGAATACCAGAACGCCACCAGCCAGCAGGACAACCTCGTCGCCATCGCCAATCCCGGTTCCGGCGTGCCGCTGCTCGCCGACGACCATGGCGACACCCGTGAGACCGCCACGTTCGCCCCCGGCCTCTCGACGACCGTCGGCGGCGTCATCAGCGGCCCGGGAGACGTGGACATGATCCGCATCAACGCGGGTCGCGGCAACCTCGTGATCACGCCGAAGGTCTCCCTCGTGGCGCCCAATCTCCGTCTGCAGGTCCGGGTCCTGGATTCGGCGGGTACGGTGCTCGGAACCTATGTCGGCGCCGGTACGGCCGGCAACATGGCGCCCGCTCCCATCACCCTCCGCCTGACCACGGAAGGCGTCCATTACATCGAGCTGGACGGCATCGGCAACGGCACGGGCGTGACCGAAGGTTACACCGATTACGGTTCTGTCGGCTACTACAGCCTCACGGCTTCCTGGCCCGATCCCGCCAACCGTCCGCCCGTGGCCGACGCGACGCTCACGACGAACACCACCTACAACTACCAGACGCAGCAAGGTGCGGTGGTGAACTTCAACGGCACCCTCTCGAGCGATCCCGATGGCGTCATCATGCGCTACCTCTGGAACTTCAAGGACGTGAGCCCGGCCTCCGCCACGGGCGTCACGGCCACCCACCGGTACAAGGCTCCCGGCACCTATTACCCGACGCTCACCGTCGTCGACGACCGGGGTGCTTCGGCCACCACGACCGTCACGGTCACCGTGACCGGCCCGCTGCGGGCGCCTACCTGCTCCCTGGCCTTGATCTCCGGCTCCTTCTCGCGTCGGAACTCCGTCCAGGATGTCGCCAATGCGACGATCCTCGTCCAGGATCAGTACGGCAATCCGGTCCGCAGCGCCCTCGTCTACGTGTCGGCCTCGGGCCTCGTGGCCATGAGGCAGACCGCTCTCCGCACGAATGAGCTCGGGCAGGTCAACGTGTCGACCCCTGGTTTCCGTCGTGGCGCCCGCGGCTCGGTGGTCTTCACCGTCTCGACGGTGCAATCCCCCGGCCGTCCTTACGTGACCACCACGCCCGCACCGGTGGTGACGGTGGCGCCCACGGTGACGCTGACCCGCTGAGGTCGGATTCCTCTCCCGGCAAGGGGCGGCCGCGGGCCGCCCCTTGCGTTTGCCTGCTTTCCGGCTTTTGGGCTGGAGGACGGTTCATCATGCGATAGGTTCAGGCTCACCCCATGGCCTTCGAAGTCACCCACTCTTCCCGTCGTGAATTCCTCGGCTCCGCCGCCTTCGCACTGGCCGGTCTCGCCTCGACCGCGCGTCTCGCCGCGGCCGACGCCCCGAAGCCGGCGCCCGTGAAGCGTCCGCCGAACCCTTACGTCTACAGGTTCAACATCGGCAAGATCGAGGCTTTCTCGATCAGCGACGGGCACATGCTCTTCCGGCAGGGACTGGACCTCATGTGGCCGGAGTCCGACCGGCCCGTGATGAAGGCCGCGCTGGAATTCAACCGCGAGCGTCTGGACGCCCTGCCGCTTTACGTCAACATCATGGGCCTGAAGATCGGCGACGAGGTCGCGCTGATCGACGCCGGTTTCGGCGAGCGTCACCCCAATCCGAATTTCGGCTGGCTGGCCGAAGGTCTGCGTCAGCTGGGCATCAGGCCCGGGCAGGTGACGACCGGCTTCCTCAGTCATTCGCACTCCGATCACCTCGACGGCTTCGTCGACGACGGCAAGCCGGCGTTCCCGAACGCCAAGATCTACCTCTTGCAGGAGGAATATGATTTCTGGCGCGGTCCGAATCCGGATTTCTCCAAGTCGAAGCGCGACAAGAAACCGCTGCCGAACATGGTGAAGACCGTCCGCCGCAACTTCGACATCCTCAAGGACCAGCTGGTCATCGCCAAGGACGGCCAGAAGCTTTTCCATGACGCCGTCACGGTCATCGCGGCGCCCGGCCATACCGACGGCCACGCCTGCTTCGAGATCCGTTCGGAGGGCGAATCCCTCGTGCACATCAGCGACGTCGTGCACCATCACGTGCTCATGTTCGACAACGTCGGCTGGACCGTCGCGATGGACCATGATCCGGAGACCGCGGTGAGGACCCGGCGGAAGCTCTTCGCGCGGATGGCCAAGGAGAAGAGCCGCGCCTTCGGCTTCCATCTGCCCTGGCCCGGCATCGGCACGGTCGTGCCCAAAGGGGACCAGTACGCCTGGGTGCCCGAGCGCTTCAGCTGGGGCTCCTGAGCCGGACTACTGGAAGACCACCGGCGGAGCAGGCGCCGCGGCCGGCGCGGCCGCGGGGGCCGAGGTCGGCGTCGGGCCGCCTCCGCTCGCCGGCGCCGGCGCGGGAGGCTGGCTCTGCAGGCGCTGGATCTCCGCGAGGATCAAGGTGAAGCCTTGCTGACGGAGGCTGTTCATCTCGTTCAGCATGCCTTCGCGTTCGTGTTCCGGCGCGGTGGCCCAGGCTGCCTCGATCTGGTGGCGGCGGTCGAGGAGGGCGCGGTATTCCGGACGTCGGACCACTTCGTTGTAAGCCTGGGCGGCCTTGGGGTCTGACTCGAGGAGGGTCTGGCGGACACGTCGGCCTTCTTCCTTCAGGTCGTTGAAGCGTTCCTCCATCTGGGCGCGGACGGCGGCGGCTTTCTCGGCGGGGGCCGGTCTTTCGATCGGCGCCACGGCGGCGGGCTTGGGCGTCCGGACGATTTCCACCGGGCTGGCGGTTTTCATTCGTTCCAGGGGGTTCCGCGGCGCCGGGGCGGGCGCCAGGAAGCGCCAGGCGCTCAGGCCGACGACGGCGAGGAGGCCGAGGGCGAACAGAAGGTTACGCATGGGGGTCCTTAGGTTTGTCCGGCAATTGACGCCGGAGTTCCCGGATTTCCGCGTGCAGTTCGCGGACTTCCTTGCGCAGGTCCTCGTGGTCCCGGGTCTCTTTCGGCAGGATGAGCTTGGACGTCACGATGGCGGACATCGAGCCGAAGAGGGCGATGCCGATGAGCATCAGCACGGCCGCGATGATGCGTCCTTCGGTGGTCACCGGATAGGTGTCGCCGTAGCCGACCGTCGTGACGGTCGTCAGCGCCCACCAGAGGGCGTCCCCGCCGGTCTTGATCGTCGCGCCGGCGGCGCCGCGCTCGACTTCGACCATCAGCATCGTGCTGAAGAAGACCATGACCAGCGCCACGCCGGGCAGGGCGAGCAGTTTCTCGTTGAGGGAGGTGCCGGACGTCAGGGTGTTCAGTTTCTTGAGCACCCGGATGAGGCGGATGAAACGGTAGATGCGGATGGCCTGCAGGGAGCGGAAGGCGGGGTCGAAGGGGATGCTGGCCAGCACGTCGACCCAGCCCCAGCGCCAGAACGAGGCGGCCCAGCGTTCGCGGCGCCAGCGCACGATGATGTCGGTCAGGAAGATCAGGCAGGACAGCCGGTCGAGGTCGCGGAGCAGCGGCAGCAGGTTCGACGGGACCTGGAGGAAGGTCTCCAGCAGCACCAGCAGCAGCGAGACGACCGCCACGACTAGCACCAGCCAATCCCAGGGATTGAGTCGTTGTCGTGCTTCGGTCTCGGTCCGCATGTCTGGACGGGTTTACTTCTTGGCCCCGTCCTTGCCCGCGGCGGGCTCGGGCTTGGTCACTTCGCGCATCGGATTGGCCGGTTTCTCGTCCTTGAAGAGTTGGAGCTTCGTCTTCACCGCTCGGCGCGGCCAGAAGTTATTCTCCACGTCGGCATCCATCAGTTCCTGACGCGGATCGAAGGTGACCGAGCGGAGCTCCTTGGGGGTCAGGTGGACCTTCGAGGTCTTCTCCGTGTTGAAGCGCCAGATCTCCGCCGGCAGCAGCAGTTCCTCCTGGGAGCCGTCCGTGTATTCGAGCCGGAGCGGCACCGGGGTGACCAGTCCGCCGACGTTCGAGAGTTCGAAGACGTAGAGGTTCTGCTTGGTCCGAAGCAGGGAGGGGTCGATGCGGGCCTCCTCCAGTTCCTTCAGCAAGGCTTCGTATTTCTTGCGGTCGCCGGGCAGTACGGTCGCCTCGTCGAAGCCGTCGTAGAAGTCCTTCAGTTCGGGGAAACGGTCGACCCGCTTGGGCAGGAGCGCGTTACGCTCCTTGCTCAGGCTCTTCGGCAGCGCCTCGCGCTCGGCCTTGGACTTCGGCTTTTCGACGGCCGGATCGCGCGTATCCAGCTGAAGCCAGCGGACTTCGTCGACGGAGACGTCGACGTGGTCGACGCCATAGAACCACCCGCGCCAGAACCAGTCGAGGTCGACGCCGCTGGCGTCCTCCATCGTGCGGAAGAAGTCGGCCGGGGTGGGACGCTTGAACATCCACCGGCGGGCGTAGGTCTTGAAGGCGTGGTCGAAGGCTTCGCGGCCGAGGACGTTCTCGCGGAGGATGGTGAGGGCGGCGGTCGGCTGGCCGTAGGCGTTGGGTCCGAGGTCGATGATGGATTCCGAGTTCGTCATCGCGGCGACGCGGTCCTTGCCGCGCATGTAGTCGATCAGGCCGCGGCTGTCGCGCCGGGGCTTCCAATGGTCCTCCCACTCGGCTTCGGCGAGCGATTCCAGGAAGGAGTTTAGGCCTTCGTCCATCCAGGTCCACTGACGCTCGTCGCTGTTGACGATCATCGGGAAGTAATTGTGGCCGACTTCATGGATGATCACGCCGATGAGCGCATACTTGGTCCGTTCAGGGTAGGTGCCGTCCGTCTCGGGTCGCGGTCCGTTGAAGCAGATCATGGGGTACTCCATGCCGCCGATGGCGCCGTTGACGGACCAGGCCACCGGGTAGGGGTAGTCGAAGGTATGGCGGGAGTATACCTCGATCGCATGGGCGACGGCGTGGGTGGAGTATTTGTCCCACAGCGGCATGCCTTCCTTCGGATAGAGGGACATCGCCATCACCGGCTGGCCGTCCACCTGGGTGCCCGCGACGGCCATGGCGTCCCAGATAAATTTACGGGAAGAGGCGAAGGCGAAGTCGCGGACGTTGCCGGCCTCGAAGCGCCAGGTCTTCTTGCCTTTAGGGCGGCCCTTTTCGGCGGCTTTAGCCTCTTCAGGCGTGACCACGAAGACGGGGCGCTTGGTCTCCTGGCGGGCCTGGGCGAGGCGTTCGCGCTGGACAGGCGTAAGGACCTCGTCGGGATTCTTCAACAGGCCGGTCGCGGCGACGACGTGGTCGTCCGGTACGGTGAGGGCGACCTTGTAGTCACCGAACTCGAGGGTGAATTCGCCGGTGCCGAGGAACTGCTTGTTGATCCAGCCGGCGTAGTCGGTGTAGGCCGCCATGCGGGGGAACCACTGTGCGATGGTGTAGATGTGGTTGCCGTCGGCCTTGAAGAACTCGTAGCCGGTGCGGGCCATGATGCGCTTCGCATCGTTGATCGGATAGGTCCAAGCGATCCTGAAGACGAAGTCTTCGCCGGGTTTCAGCGGCTTCGGCAGGTCGAGGCGCAGCATGGTCTTCACGACCGCGTGTGGCAGGCCGCGTCCTTCGGCGTCCGTGAGCCGGGTGATCATCAGTTCGCCGTCGTACTTCTGGTAGGCGAGCAAGCGATCAAGGGCGGAGTAGCTGAATTTCTTGAGGTCGACGCCCCGTTTCTGATTGGGCGCGGCGCGGGAGTCGGCGCCTTGGGCGAAATAGTTCTGATCCAGTTGGACCCAGAGATATTCCAGCGCATCGGGAGAAGTGTTATGGTAGGTCACCGTCGCCTCGGCCGAGAGGGTCTTCTTTTCGTCGTCGAGTTCGGCCCGGATGTCGTAATCCGCGCGGTTCTGCCAGTAGCCAGCGCCAGGCGCTCCGGTCGCCAGCCGCTGGGGGGAGGGGGAAGGGAGCGTCGTCTCCAGTTGCTGGAACTTGCCTACGGGTGAGCCTGTTTCCGCCGCGAACGAGGTCAGGGCGAGGAGCAGGGGTAGCAGTCTTCTCATAAGGGCGATTAAGACGAAAGGACTCGTGCAGGGAAACTTTTTCAACAAAAAGGGGTATTCCAAGTGCCTCATGAAATTGCTCCTATTTCTCGTGATTCCGATGCTGGTCGCCGCCCCGGTCCCGCCCGCGGAGACGCTCAAGCCCTTCGGCGCTGATTTCCCGAACTTGGATTCCTTTGCCGTGGGCGCCTGGTGGGACAAGAAGCCGCCGGCCAAAGGCAAGAAGGGTGGCGGTACGCCGCCGCCCACGATGCTGGTCGCCCGCGATCAGGTCATCGCTTTCGCGCTCTACACCCAGCAGGCGGGCGTCCTGAAGCTGACGGCTCAGCTCTACCCGCTTTATCCGGAGGAGGCGAAGGTCGCTCGGCTCGAGGTGAAGCGTGGCGACGCGTGGGTCGAGGTCGCCCAGGCGCCGGTGCGGTTCCCGGGCTGGAGCGCCCACTTCCGCGTCGAAGGCTGGGACGGTTCAAAGGATGTCGCCTATCGCGTGCGACATGGCGAGGCGGCGAAGTTCGAGGGACTCGTCCGACGCGACCCGGCCGACAAGCCGACCATCGTCGTCGCGAACATGTCCTGCAATTCAAGCCGCACGACCGGCGCCCGTCCGGAGATCCTGGACAACCTTCTCCGCCAGGATCCCGACCTCCTGTTCTTCGCCGGCGACCAGACTTATCGTCATACCGAGCACACCGCCGGCTGGATCGAGTTCGGGCTGCAGTTCCGTGAGGTGATGAAGGACCGGCCGACGATCTGCATCCCCGACGACCATGACGTCGGGCACCCGAACCTCTGGGGCGAGGGCGGCAGGCAGTCCGTGCAGAAAGACAATTCTGACGGCGGCTACTACTATCCCGTGGCCTACGTGAACATGGTCCAGCGCCAGCAGGCCTGGCATCTGCCGGACGCCTTCGATCCGACGCCGGTCCAGCGGGGCATCTCGGTCTACTACACGCGCCTGAAGGTCGGTGGGATGGATTTCGCGATCCTGGAGGACCGTAAGTTCAAGTCCGGTCCCTTGGGCAAGATCCCTCAGCAGGGCCCGCGCCCCGATCACATCACGGACGAGAAGTATGATCCGAAGTCGATCGACGTCCCCGGCCTGCAGCTGCTGGGAGAGCGGCAGCTCAAGTTCCTCGCGGCATGGTCCGAGGACTGGGTCGGCGTCCGGCGCAAGGCCGTCCTGTCCGCCACCGCGTTCTGCGGAGCCGTCCACATGCACGGCAAGCGGGACGACCGCCTGCTCGCGGACCTGGATTGCAACGGCTGGCCGCAGTCCGGCCGCAACGAAGCCTTGCGGGCCTTGCGCCGCGTGCAGGCGGTCCACCTCTGCGGGGACCAGCATCTCGCCGTCACCGTCAAGCATGGCATCGAGGCTTTCGGCGACGGACCTTATTCGCTGACGAGCCCGGCGCTCGTGAACACGATCTACGGACGATGGTGGCATCCCAAGGACGAGAAGGCCGGCCCGAACGCCGTGGCCGGCAGTCCGTTGCCGTGGACGGGCGATTACTTCGACGGACTCGGCAATCGGATGTCGGTCCTGGCCTACGCCAATCCGGGCGACATCCAGGACGAACGGCAGCGGGCCGACGGTTACGGCGTGGCCCGCTTCGACCTGAGGCAGGACAAGGTCACCTTCGAGTGCTGGCCGCGTTTCAGCGATGCCCGGAAGGGTGACAGCCAGCAGTTCCCCGGCTGGCCGCAGACCTTCGCGCTCGCCGACAACGATGGTCGCAGGCCGACCGGCTATCTGCCGGCCGTCGAGCTGCCTGCTGGTCCGGCGGTCGTGCAGGTCATCGCCGAGCAGACGGGCGAGACGATCTACGTCCGCCGCCTGCAGGGAGGAGCGGCCTTCGCTCCTCCGGTGTTCGCGCCGGGTAGATATACCGTGAAGGTCGGCGTCGATCGTCCGGACCAGCGCACCCTGAACGCGCTGGAACCCATCGCGCGTTAACGCTTCAGGAGGGCGTCCGTCTCGCTGAGCTTGAAGCGGACGCTCACCACGGAGTTCTGCTCGGGGCCGTCGGCGTATTTGACATACGTCGTGGCCACGACGGTGCCGTCGGGGAGGAGTTCGACGCCCGGATAGCCGCAGTCGCCCGCGCGCTTGCCGTAGTGATGCAGCAGCTTGACGCGATATTGTCCCGGCCGGCCGGACTTCAGGTCCGCATACGTACCGACCCAGGCGACGAAGTGGCCCCGGGTCGGGCTGTTGATGGCCTGATCGCGGAAGCACACGACCATGCGACCGTCCGTCGTGAAGACGCCGTTATGGCGGTCGCCCGTGAGGCCCCAGCTGGTGTCGACCGGCGTCGACCAGGTCGCGCCCTCGTCCTGACTGAACATCATCAGGCTGCGTCCCTTGTGGGAATTCTCGCGCAGCAGGCAGGCGAGCTCTTTGCCGTCGGGGGAGCGGAAGACGTAGGGTTCGCAGGGGTTCTTGCCGGCGACTTCGGCGACGATGCGCGGTTCGGACCAGGTGAAGCCGCCGTCGGCGGTGATCGTCTGGAGCGTGACCAGCGGAGCGCGGTCGGCGCCGCCCGGGCCGCGGTGATAAAGGCCGAGGGTGCGGCCGTCCTTGAGCCGGACGACGCTGCTGAAGGTCATCACGCAGGGGAAGCCGAGGGGAGGCATTTCCTTCCAAGTCTTCCCCTCGTCCTCGCTCATGATGCTGGGCATGCCGGCGCCGCCGCGCTTGCCGAGGGAGGCGGAGAAGACCCAGAGGCGGGCTTTGCCGGCCGGGTCGGTGATGCGATAGATGCTCGGGCAGTTCTGGTGGGTCGCGAAGCCCTTAGGCAGCTGTGCGTCGAGGCGCGTCCAGGTCAGTCCGCCGTCATCGCTGCGGGCCATCGGGCCGGCTGAGCCGCCATGGTTGATGCACCAGACGGAGAAGATCGTGCGGTTGTCCGGCATCAGCAGGGTCGTCGGATGGCCTTGGTAGAGCGATGCCGTGCCGGCGCCGATGACCACCTGACGTTCCTTCTGAGCCGACAGGTCGACGATAGGCAGGTCGGGTTTATCTTCAGCCATGACCAAGCTAGCCAGGCAGAGCAGGGCGGGGAGCAGGGGGCGCATGACGACACTCTGTGAGAAGTCTTCTTTCCTGCCAAGCCCATTGGCCCGCTTGACCCCTGCGGTCGGGCCGGCAGGCTCTCTGTATGGCTCGGTCGCCGGCACGTCAATGGCTCTGGTTCCTCTGCGCGTTCGTAGGGGCGGTCTTCGCTTTGCTTTTGCTCATCATCGTGCTGGAGCCGGTGGATGAAGCGGACGCGGCTCCTCCGCAGTTCGTGGAGCAGCGGGTCAAGGCTGAGGCCGGTGATGCGGTCGCCCGTTTCAAGATGGCGGGCTTTTACGCCCGAGGCGAAGGGGTGGCCCAGGATCTCGTCGAGGCGGCCAGGTGGCTGACGTTGGCGGCGGAGCAAGGCTATGCGCCCGCCCAGAACAACCTTGCGGTCTGCTACTCCACCGGCGCCGGCGTGCCCAAGGATCAGGCCAAGGCCATCGAGTGGATCCGTAAGTCGGCCGACCAGGGTTATGCCCGGGCGCAATGTTATCTGGCCTTGTCTTACGCCAAGGGCGAAGGCGTCCCGCGGGATCAGGCGCAGGCCATCGACTGGTTCCGAAAGTCCGCGGCGCAGGGCTTTCCGGACGCGCTGAACCATCTGGGGTATTGCCACAGTCAGGGAAGGGGCGTGCCCAAGGATGAGGCCGAAGCGTTCGCTTGTTGGTCCGTCGCGGCCCGTACGCACGAGGGTGCGGCCCGTAACCTCGAGCTCTTGGAAAAGAAGATCTCGGATCAGAACCGCCTGCGGGGCGGGGTCCGCCGCGACGAGCTGCTCCGGCAGATCGAGGCGACCAAGTCCAAGGGCTCCTGAGCGGATTGAGATAATCTGGCGGGACATTTGCGGACTTGGCGGCTTCCGCTAAGTTCAAGGCATGCCTTCACCGCTGGACTTCCTCCCGACCCGTGCCGCGGCCTTGGCGCGTCTGGGGGAATTCCTTCCCGCTGCCGGGCGTTATGCGGCAGACCGTAACTTCGTGCGTCCCGGACATGAGAACATCTCTCGCCTATCCCCGTGGGTGCAGAAGCGCCTGCTGCTGGAAGAGGAAGTCGTCGCCGCGGCCCGCGCCCGTTGGTCCTTCGAGGCCGTGGAGAAGTTCGTGCAGGAGATCTACTGGCGGACCTATTGGAAGGGTTGGCTGGAGCATCGTCCTGAGGCCTGGTCGCGTTGGGTCCAAGCCGTGCCGCGGCTGCGCGATTCGCTGAGCGCCGGGCAAAGGTCGACTCTGGAGGCCGCCCTCGCCGGACGTACAGGTATCGCGGGCTTTGACGACTGGGCTCAGGAACTCGTGGCCACCGGCTACCTGCATAACCACGTTCGCATGTGGTTCGCCTCGATCTGGATCTTCACGCTGAAACTCCCGTGGGAGCTCGGTGCCGCGTTCTTTTACGAACACCTGCTCGACGGGGATGTCGCGAGCAATACGCTCTCGTGGCGCTGGGTCGCCGGGCTGCAGACGCCGGGGAAGACCTATGTCGCTCGGGCGGACAATATCGCTCACTACACCAACGACCGGCACGTACCGCAGGCAGGCCAATTGGCCGGTGCCGCGTTTCCGATCACGGAGCCGGCCCTGCCGAAGATCGCGCCGTGGACGGAAGACCCCTTGTGGAGCAAGGCGGAGGAGGGTAGGGCGGGCCTCTGGGTTCACCCAGAAGACCTCGCCGTCGAACGCGGAGAGCTGTCCGGGGGCAAGTTTGTCGCGATTAACGCCACATGGCCCAAGCCTATGGCCAAGAAGGCCGGCTGGTCGGATGCCGTTGCCAACTGGACGCAGGCGGTTTTGCACGACGGCGCCTCACGGGCGGGTGCGCACTTCGGGGCTGACGTCTCCGCTGAGGCATCGGACGAACTCGCCGCGACGCTGGTCGACTGGGCCCAGAAGCATCAGCTCAAGCGGGTCGTCGCTTATCGCCCGTTCGTCGGACCTTGGTTGGCCGAGGCTCTCGCCATCGAGTCCGCCCTCGCCCAGGCCGGCATCGCCATCACCTGGCGCCGACGGCCTTGGGATACTCGTCTCTTCCCGCACGCGACCCGCGGCTATTTCCCATTCTGGGAGAAGGTGACGGCTGCTGGATGAAAGTAAGTGGGCCCACCGGGATTTGAACCCAGAACCAAGGAATTATGAGTTCCGTGCTCTAACCGTTGAGCTATAGGCCCGTACGAAAGAAATAGGGTGAAAACGGCCCTGAGGGAAGGCAGAACCCTTACTTGGCGACGACGTCGATGAGCTGACTGCGGACCGGCGTGACGGTCGCGCGGTGCTGCTCGACGGCGGCCTGCAGGCGGGCGACGACGTCCGGATGGTCGGCGGAGATCTCGTGGGCTTCGGAGGGGTCGACGGAGAGGTTGAAGAGCAGCGGCTTGGCATGCTCGATCGGCTTGGGGTCGCCGTAGGAGCCTTGGGTGATGAAGTGGATCTTCCAGTCGCCGAGACGGGCGGCGTAGAGTTTCTCGCCGCGGTAGTAGCAGAACAGGCCGCGGTCGACGGCGCGTTCCTCGAGCAGGAGCGGGGAGAGGTCGGTGCCGTCCATCGGGCGGTCCGTCGGGGCCTGCGCGCCGGCGAGCTTCGCGACGGTCGGGTAGAGGTCGAGCATGGTGGCGACGTTGTCGGTCACGCCAGGCTTGATCTTGCCGGGCCACCAGGCGATGCCGGGGACGCGCATGCCGCCTTCCCAGGTGCTGCCCTTGCCGTCCTTGAGCAGGCCGGCGCTGCCGCCGGTCTCGGTGCCCATGAGCGTCCACGGGCCGTTATCGCTGGTGAAGAAGACCAGCGTGTTGTCGGCCACGCCGTTGGCCTTGAGTGCCTTGAGGACTTCGCCGACGTTCCAGTCGAGCTCGGCGAGCACGTCGCCGTAGATGCCGCGCGGGCTCTTGCCCTTGAAGCGATCCGACGCGAAGAGCGGCGTGTGCGGGAACGTGTGCGGCAGGTAGAGGAAGAACGGCTTGTCCTTGTTCGCCCCGATGAACTTCACGGCCTCTTCCGCGTAGCGCTTCGTCAGCTGGGTCTGGTCGGTGCGCGGTTCGAGGAGCTCGCGGCCGCGGTAGAGGGCGGCGTTCCACCAGGCCGGATCCTGCGCGACGAGGGAGTTTGCCTTGGGCGGATTGCCCGGCGTCGGATTCATGTCGTTCGAGTGCATGAGGCCGAAGTGGAAATCGAAGCCGTGGTCGAGCGGGTGATGCTGCGGCAGGTTATTGGCCCAGACGCCGAGGTGCCACTTGCCGATGATGCCCGTGGCGTAGCCGGCAGACTTCAGCGCTTCGGCGAGGGTGACTTCGGACGCAGGCAAGCCGCCGGTGGAAATAGCGCGCAGAACGCGGTATTGGTTGTGGGCCATGCCGGAGCGGACCGGGTAGCGCCCGGTCATCAGCGCGGCGCGGCTGGGCGTGCAGACTTCGGCGGCGGAGTAGAACTGCGTGAAGCGCAGGCCTTCGGCGGCCATGCGATCCAAATTCGGCGTTCTGATGGTGGGGTGGCCGTAGCAGCCGAGATCGCCGTAACCGAGGTCGTCGGCCAGGATGATGACGATGTTCGGCTTCGGGGCGGCTTGGGCGGCGAGGGTGAGGGCCGTCAGCAGGGTAAGCAGCAGGGGTCGCATGAGGACAGGGAAGGCGATGGCTGTCCTGATGGCAAAGGGTTTTCCATCGCCACCGAAAGGGAGTTCTCTGAAGTTAGATGGGTGAATCCGTCACTCCGACGTCTCTTCGCCCAGGCCGTGTTCCGGGGTGGGCCGTTGCCCTCCGATTGGCCGGCGGACTTCGCGATCCTTACCGCTTATGATCCCGAGGGCAGGGCGGCGTCGCGGGCCGATAACGTCGCGGCCGACGCCATGCTGAAGGCCGAGCTCCTGGCCGCCGGGTTTCGTCTGCATCGTCTCACCGGGGGTTCGGCGGATGGCGTCCATCTTGAGCCGGGCTGGGGTGTCAACGTAGGGCTGCCCGGCGCGGTCGAGTTCGGGCGTCGGTATCGTCAGGTGGCCGTCTTTTACGTCCGGGCGGGGGCGTTGACCTTGGTCGACTGTGAGGATGGCTCGTCCGCGGACCTGGGACGGACCTTCGTGTTGGTCTGACCATTTTCGGGTTGGAACAGCGAGGGATTTCGGGACTCTAACCGTCACCCCCTTATCCCCATGAAGAGCCTAATGTCCCTCCTCGCCGTCCTGGCCGCCGTCGTCGGCGTCCGGGCCGCCGACGCCCCTGGTCTGGTCAACGGCAACCCGCCCGACATGCGCACGCTCAAGAGCGGCGACGCCGCACCCGATTTCGACCTGCTCGGGATCGACGGCAAGAAGCACAAGCTCGCCGAGTACACCGGCGGCGAAGCGCTCGTCGTCCTCTTCACCTCCAACCATTGCCCGACCTCGCACAGCATCGAGCGTCGCCTCCAGAAGTTCTACGAAGAATACAAGGGCAAGGGCGTGAAGCTCGTCGCGATCAATCCCAACCATCCGGACGGCCTCAGCAAGGACGAGCTCGGTTACGGCGAGTTCGGCGACTCCTACGCCGAGATGAAGCCTTACGCCGAGAAGAACAAGTGGACCTTCGACTACCTGTATGACGGCGACACCCAGGCCGTCGCCCGCGCCTACGGCTGCCTCGCGACCCCGCACGTCTTCGTCTTCGACAAGAACCTGAAGCTCCGCTACCAGGGTCGCTTCGACGATTCCCGTTTCTACGACGACAGCACCGTGAAATCCAAGGACTGCCAGAACGCCGTGGACGCCATCCTCGCCGGCAAGCCGGTCGCGGTCGAGCTGACCAAGCCCATGGGCTGCTCCACCAAGTGGCGCGAGAAGAAGGCCCTGCACGACGCCAAGCACGAGACCTGGGCCAAGACCCCGGTCACCGTCGAGCTCATCGACAAGGCCGGCATCGCCGATCTCCGCGCCAACAAGTCGAACAAGTACCGCATGATCAACGTCTGGGCCACCTGGTGCCCGCCCTGCGTGAAGGAGTTCCCGGACCTCGTCGAGATTTCGCGCAAGTTCGACATGCGCGACTTCGAGCTCGTGACCATCTCGATGGACGACCCGAAGGACATGGCCAAGGCCGAGGCGTTCCTCTTCAAGCAGGCCGCCGGCCTCAGCAAGAAGGTCGAGAACACGCTCAAGAAGGAAGGCCGCACCACGAACAGCTACCTCTTCGCCGGCAGCGCCGACGACCTGGCGGCCGCGTTGGACAAGGAGATGCCCGGCCCCATCCCGCACACCATCGTGGTGGCTCCGGGCGGCGAGGTCGTCTACCGCCACACCGGCATCATCGACCGCGCCGCGGTCGAGAACGCCATCCTCGACAAGATGAACCGCTTCTACTCGCCCGCCGCTCCGAAGGCCGCCGCGAAGAAGTAAGCCATCTCCGGAAAGACGAAAGCCCCGGCCGCCGTGATGCGGACCGGGGCTTCTTGTCGGCGGGATCGCCGACCTTAGACCGCGAGCGCGAACGTCTGGTCCTGAGGATTAAGCCAGACCTTCACGCGAGGCATCCAGGAGGGGCCGATGATCGCGTCGATGTCGAGGGCGCGCAGGAACTGGCCCATCGGCACGGGCGAGACGCCGCCGCCGAGGACGTGCGGGGCTTCGCCGACGGTCTCGAGCAGATCATGGCCGGCGAGGGTGAACGGCGGCACGTAGGACTGCGGGATGTCCAGGTCGCCGAACATCGGGCTGAAGTCCTTGAAGCCGGGCAGGGCTTTCGCGCCCTTCACGAACTTGCGATCCGTGACGTAACCATACTGCGCGCCCGTGTCCCAGAGCACGCGGGCCGGCTGGCCGTTGAGAGCCACGTGGAAGAGCGGGATGTCGGACATCGGGGCGTGCTCGTAGGGCAGGGGCGTGAAGCCGGCGGGCATCTCATCGCCGGCCGCGAGCCTGCGATGGGCCACGTCGAAGAGCAGGGTGGTCTGGGCGAGCAGGTCCATGCCCAGCAGCGCGTCGACCTGCACGCCGATCTCGGCGGACAGTTGGTCGAACGTGAAGCCCAGGTAGCCGCCCTTGTTGACCCCGTGGTTTTCGTTCTGCCAGGTCAGGCGACCCGAGGTGGAAGAGCTGAAGGGGGCGCCCGTGTCGACCAAGGCACGGCCTTCGGGCAGGTCGACGAACAGGTGACGGTTGAGGAGATAGAGGTGGTAGGTGCAGACCATGTAGGAAAGGGAGGTTTTACGCGGCATAGGGAGATATTGCTGACAGTTGTAAGTGGTAACAGTCTAGTGTCAAGCGTGTGGCGTAATCGGGTGTCAGGTAGGGCGGGCTCTCCGAGCCCGCCGCCGGACGGCTCGGAGAGCCGTCCCTACCCTAAGTCCTGTGGGCATAAGGAAGCCCCGGATCGGGTGATCCGGGGCTTCTGGAAGGCGGCTGGAGGGCGGTTTAGGCCTTCTTCACCTTAACCCACTGCTTCGTCTTGGCGGACTCCAGGACGGCGTCGCAGACGTACTGGGTGCCGAGGGCGTGGCGGAAGTCCGGATAGGCCTTCGGCGCCTTCGGGTCGTCGAGGCTCTTGAGGAACTCGGCGAGCTCGTGGGTGAAGGAGTGCTCGTAACCGAGGCAGAGACCCGGGACCCACCAGTTGCCGGCGTACGGGTGGTCGCCGTCGGACGTGTGGATGCTGGCCCAGCCGCGACGATCTCCCGGGACGGAGTGATCGAAGTAGTTGAGGCGGTTGAGGTCGTGGAGGTCCCACTGAAGGGACTTCTTCTCGCCGTTGATCTCGAACGTGTAGAGCGCCTTGTGGCCGCGGGCATAGCGGGTGGATTCGAACTGGGCGATCGAGCCGTTCTCGAAGCGGCAGAGGAAGATCGCGGCGTCGTCGATGGTGACGGCCTGCTTCTTGCCCGTGGCGGTGTGGACGCGTTCCTTGATGAACGTCTCGGTGACCGCGGAGACCTCGGTGATGTCACCGTTGATCCAGCGGGCCGTGTCGATGCAGTGCGCGAGCAGGTCGCCCGTCACGCCGGAACCGGCGGCGGCGGCGTCGAGGCGCCAGAGACCCGCGCCGCCCTGCGGCAGCTCGGTGGAGATGGTCCAGTCCTGGAGGAAGTTGGCGCGGTAGTGGAACACGCGGCCCAGTTCGCCGGCGGCCACGATGTTCTTCGCGAGCGTCACGGCGGGGAGGAAGCGGTAGTTGTACCAGACCAGGTTCGGGAGGCCGGACTTCTCGACGGCGGCGACCATCTTCTCGCCCTGCTCGCCGTTGAGGGCGAGGGGCTTCTCGCAGAGGATCATCTTGCCGTGCTTGATGCACTCGAGGGCGATCTCGGCGTGCGAGTCGTTCGGGGTGCAGATGTCGACGGCGTCGATGTCGGCGCGGGCGACCAGCTTGCGCCAGTCGGTCTCGTAGGAGGCGTAGCCCCACTTCTGGGCGAAGTCCTTGACCTTGGCCTCGTCGCGACCGCAGACGGCCTGGCGGACGATGTGGTGGCCCGTGGTCAGCTTGTCCTTCGGGAAGAAGTGGCCGACCTGCGAGTAGGCGTTGGAGTGGGTGCGGCCCATGAAGCCGTAACCGATGAGACCGATACGAATGGCTTTAGACATAGTTCGAGGGGATGAGGGTTTGGAGTATCGAGTATGGGGGGCTCAGAGGGCCTGCTTCACCTTGACCATCGCGGAGAGGATGGTGTTCCAGGTCTTCGGGTTCTCGAGCGTCGCGTTCGGGAACATGCAGCCGTCCCAGCAGATGTGCTTCATGCCGCGGTCGGCGGCGCCTTCGAGCCAGACCTTGGAGCAGGCCGGGATGTCGAGCTTGCCGTTGGCGTCGTCGGCGGGGCAGTGACGGCCGGTCTTCTCGTGGGAGCCGGTGCCGTGCACGGTGCCGTCGTTCTGGGCCACGTGGAAGTCGATGGTCCAGGGGCGGAGCTTGCCGACCATCTCGCGGTAGGCGGGCCAGAACTGCTCCGAGGTGTAGCCTTCCTTGAGGAGGGCGGCCTCGGGCTCGTTGTAGCCCATCAGGTAGAGGTAGGTGTGGGCGAGGTCGGCCTGGAAGCCGAAGGTCTTCGGCATGCCGACGCCTTCGAGGGTGTCGAGCATCGCCTTCCACGAGTGCATGCCGGCCCAGCAGATCTCGCCTTCGGCGGCGATGCGCTCGCCGTGGCCTTCGGCGATCTTCGCGGCCTTCTTGAACGTGTCGACGATGCGGGCCGTGTTGGCCTTCGGGTTCTCGCGCCACTTCTGCACGCCGAACTCGGCGGAGTCCACGCGGATGACGCCATACTGGCGGACGCCGTGCTTGTTCAGCAGCTTGGCGATGCGGCAGGCCTTCTCGATCGCGAGGAGGAACTTCTGCTGCTGCTCGTCGGTGCCCATCGCGGAGTCGCCGACCGTGCCGCCCCAGACCGGCGCCACGAGCGAGCCGACCTTCAGGCCCTTGGAGGCGATGAGGTCCGCCATCTTCTTGAGGTTGTCCTCGGAGATGTCGGGGTCGGTGTGCGGGTGGAACAGGAACAGGTCGACGCCGTCGAACTTGTGGCCGTCGACGTTCGCGGCGACGGTCATGTCGAGCATGTGCTCGAGGGAGATCGGCGGGTGGTCGGTGTTGGGCTCCTTGCCGACGAGGCCGGGCCACATCGCGTTGTGCAGTTTCATGGGCGTGGGGGTAGGGTGAGGGGAGGGCGGACGGGAAGGCTTACTTCTTCCTGGCCTTCTTGTAGGCGCCCATGGCGGGGGCGTCCGGGTTCACTTCCGGGCCGAAGTAGCGCAGGCAGACCAGCGGCTCGGTGGCGGAGGTGTTGCGGAAGGTCACGCCCTGCTTGGCGCCGGCTTCGGTGCAGAAGTACTCGTCCTCGGTCAGCTCGTTGAAGCGGATGAGCTTCGGGCTGTTGAGGACCTGGCCGTTGATGGTGCCGGAGCCCTGGACGCAGATGAGGCCGTAGGCGCCCTTGTCCGTGATGGTGCACTCGGCGCCCGGTTCGACGGTCAGTTCCTTCGCGGTGAAGTACTGGAACTTGTCGACCTTGCCGTAGACGATCCACTTGTCGACGAAGCCCTCGCCTTCGACCGAGACGACCGGCTCGAGGTAGTGGTTGTCCTTGAAGTTCGGGTCGACGTTCTTGTCCCAGTCGAGCTGGTCCACGATGAAGTCGATGTCCTGATGCTTGGACTTCGGCATGTCCTTGACGAGGAGGGCCCACGGCACTTCGCGGCCTTCGACGAGGTTCTGGTACATGCCGAACACGTCGGAACCCCACTGCGGCTCGTAGGTGCAGAGCGAGCCCGGGGCGTGGAGGATGCACGGGTCGATGAGCCAGCCGGTGCCGGGCTCGAGCTTGTAGGCCTTGGAGAGGGCGAGGATCTTGTTGTCACCCTTGTGCCAGTTGGCGATGCACTCGCGGACCTGGGCCTTGGTCGTGCCGGGCTCGAAGCCCATGAACGTGTAAGGGAAGTTGTTGCCGACGTTGTTGTGCTGGGGCGGGAAGTAGTAGGACTCCGGCTTGCCTTCGAGGCCGAGCAGCTTGGCCTGCTTGGCGTTCTGGTGCATGTGGTGCGGGATCGGCCCCATGTTGTCGAAGAACTTGGAGTACACCGGCCATTTCTTGTACTTGTTCCAGATCTTGGAGCCGATGAGCGCGGCGCCGCATTCCTGGACCGCCTGCTTCAGGGTGAAGCGGGTCTTGCCGATCACGACGTAGGAGAGGCCTTCGTCCGGGGTGCGGTTGTCGTTGGCGGCTTCCGTGGTGGAGGCGAACCAGCGCTCGTCGATGCCGCCGCGGCTCAGGCCGAAGGCGTAGAGGTCGTCCGGGTGCAGCTTGAGGCGCTTGCCGGGCTGCAGGAAGGAGCGCGGCACCCAGCACGGGGCGAGGCGCAGCAGGCCGCCGGTCTTGGCGAGTTCCTGCTCCACGAGCGAGGCGACGCCGGTCTTCTTGGTGGAGAGATCTTGGACAATCTTAGGGGAGGACATGTGTGGGGGAAAAGGAGGGTCGGGGAGGTCGGATTTAGGCGACTGCGTGGGCAGGGACAAGAATTGAGTAAGCCGACTTAAGACTTCAAAAACTGCCAATTAACGGGGCAGGTCACGGACTGACCGTTTTCGCCCGTGATCCGGACGGACTCCGGGCCGGCGGGGACGATGCCCTGGACCTGGCCGAAGGCGGCGGGCACGGCGGCGGCGGCCTGGATCAGGGGGAGGCGGACGCGCTCATCCTTGCGGAAGAGGCGGCTGGTCGGGATGCCCTTGGCGGCGAGGCGGTCCTCGCGGGCGATGTCGACCCCGTCGCAGAAGTGGGAGCAGACTTCCTCGAGGCCGAGCCGACCGAGGTGACGCTTCTCCCAGGGGTGTCCGGGGCGTCCGCCGTTCGAGAGCCAGAACAGGGTGGAGGGGAAGTCGGCGACGTTCTTGAGGGAGAACCAGACGTAGCCGGGGAAGGTGACGGCCGTCCAGGCGAAGGGCTGGGCGTCGGTGGCGGGCGCGTTGACCAGCATGATCAGGTCGTCGTTGCCGGGCCGGGCCGGGTAATGCGTCAGGTCGGTGTGCGTGCCGTCCTTCATCGGGACGGACGTGAGCGAGGCGAATTCGGCCGAGGGCTTGAGCACGCCGGATTCGCCCGCGGCGGGATTGGAGAACTCGCCCGCGTACACCGAGCCGAAGCGGAAGGCGGAGGTCGCGATGCGCGCCGCGCCCGCCGGCACCCGCGAGAGATCGAGTACGGGGTGGTTGCCGTAATTCCAGCGGCCTTCGAGCCCGGTGATCACGTGTTCGCAGTAGATCGCATGGTGGCCCGGGATGAGCGAGAAATGCTTCGCCACCGTGGCGCCGGTGTCCGTGCCGGTCTGCGTGAGGCGCAACGTCGTCGCCGTCGCGGCCACCAGCTGCCAGGGCGCGTTGGCGGTGTCGCCGTGGGGCGGGCCTTTCTGTTGTCCGCCGAACGGCAGGCAGAGGAAATCGCCACGCAGGTACGTGAGCAGATTCGGCAGAGACTGGTCGATCTGCGAAGGCGTCCAGGGCGAGAGGGAATAGGGGCTGGCCTTGAGGCCGGGCAGATGGAAGGTCACCGGGGCGAGGTGACCGGCGGTCTGCGTGACGGCCAGTTCGACCTCGGGGGTCTTCAGGGTGTAGCTCGGGGCGCCGTGAATCGTTTCCATGGGTTGCTTTATTTCCAGCAGGCCGTCGGAAGGTGTCAACGCCATGGGCGGGTCGTCCTCTCCGCTTGCTAAACCTACCATGGCTCGCTTGTTTTTGGGCATGCCTCAGCCGCTCCCGATCCTCTACGTCAAGCCTGGTTGCCCTTGGTGCACCGAAGCGCTCGATTTCTTCGCCCAGCAGGGGGTCCGGCTCGATGTCCGTGACGTCGTCGCCGACATGCACCAGATGCGGCAGCTGGTCTCCCTGACCGGACAGTCCAAGTGCCCGTCCTTCCGTTACGGCGATTTCATCGTGGCGGACTTCGGCGTCGACGAGTTCATCAACAAGGCCCGGAAGCACCCGGCGGTCTGCGCGGAGCTGGGACTGAAGGTCAATTGAGTTGATAATAGTTCTTGGAACCTAGGGGAATCACCCTATGTTCTGGGTCCATGAGGTTTACCCCGACCTTGGTTTTGTTCTGGTGCGTATCATTGCTCGCCGGAAGACCGAACATTGTCCTCATCATGTGCGATGACATGGGTTGGGCCGACCTCGGCTGCTACGGATCGAAGCAGAATCCCACGCCGAACATCGACCAGCTCAGCAAGGATGGTCTCCGCTTCACGAGTTTCCTGGCGACGCAGGCCGTCTGCACTTCCTCGCGGGTGGCGCTCCTGACCGGCTGTTATCCGAACCGCCTCGGCCTCGGCGGCGTGGCCCTCGGGCCGAACTCCAAGATCGGGCTCAGCACGGACGAACAGACCTTGGGTACGCTCCTGAAGGAGGCCGGATACCACACGGGCGTGGTCGGCAAGTGGCATCTCGGTGACGCGCCGAAGTTCCTGCCGCCGGCGCACGGTTTCGATGAGTCGATGATCACGCCCTACTCGAATGACATGTGGCCCCGCGGTTACGGCCGAACCGGCGAGAGCCGTCGCCAGATGTATCCGGAGCTGCCGCGCATCGTGAACGGACATCCCATGGGGTTCACCCGTGACTGGGTCGATATGGACGCTCTGACGTCCTCGCAGGGGTTGCGGGCCGTCCGTTTCATCAAGGATAACGCCGGCAAGGCGCAGCCGTTCTTCCTCTATATGGCGACTTCGATGCCGCATACGCCCCTCGGCGCATCGTCGGAATTCAAGGGCAAGCACGCCACGCCTTACGCTGACACCTTGGCGGATCTCGACCATGCCGTCGGCGCCGTCCTGCGTACCTTGCGCGAGAAGAAGGTCGAGCAGGAGACCATCGTCATCTTCACGAGCGACAACGGTCCGTGGCTGAACTTCGGACGTCATGCCGGCTCCGCCGGTCCGTTCCGCGAAGGCAAGGGCACGACCTTCGAGGGCGGCGTGCGCGTGCCCTTCATCGTCCGCTGGCCCGGCGTCGTGAAGGCCGGCGGCGAGACCGACGCGCTGGTCGCCAACATCGACGTGGTGCCGACCTTGCTGGCCGCGGTCGCGGCGGACGCGCCCAAGAACGAGATCGACGGCGTTTCCTTCCTGCCGGTGCTCAAGGAAGGCAAGGCCGGCGGCCGGGATTCCTTCGCCTACTATTATGGCGACCGCCTCGAGGCCGTCCGCAAAGGCAAGTGGAAGCTCCATCTGCCGCATGCTTATCGCAGCTACGTCGACATGATCCCGGCCGAGCGCGACGGTTACCCCGCGAAGACCCACCAGCGCCAGATCGGACTGGCTCTCTACGACCTTTCCAAGGACCCGGGTGAGAAGGAAGATCTCGCCGCCGCCCAACCGGAGGTCGTCAAGGAACTCCAGGCCTTCGCGGAGTCCGAGCGCAAGCGTCTCGACGCCGGCAAGCGACCCGTAGGGCAGCTCTGATCAGCCCAGCCCGAGCAGGCGCCAGAGGAAGACGCCGAAACCGATGAGCGCCACCGCCAGGCTCAGGGCTTGGCGGATCCCGGCTTCCGGGAGACGGACCCTGCGGACGGCCCAGAGGCCGGTCGCGGCGACGCCGATGACGAGGGCTTGGGCGGCTTCGACGCCCAGATTGAAGCCGATCAGGATGAGGATGATGTCGCCGGCCGACCAGCTGGCGAGGTTATCGGCGACCGCCGCCGCGAACCCGAGGCCGTGCACCAGGCCGAAGACCGCGGGCAGGAGCAGGGCGGAGCTTTCCTGGCCGCGGCCGCGGAAAGCGAGCCAACCGCCGACGCCGATGGTCAGCGCGATGAAAGGTTCGATCCACGGACCCGGTTGCCCCAGCCAGCCCATGGCGACGGCGGTCAAGGTCACGCTATGGCCGAGGGTGAAGACCAGCGAGCGTCGCAAGGCCTGGCCGACCGTGGAGGCTCCCAGGAACATGGCCACCATGAAGAGGCAGTGATCCCATCCGTCGGGCAGCACATGTCCGAAGCCGTCGAGGAAAAGCTTCCAAGCGGTCGCGGCCGCGGAGTCGTCCGGCGACTCCCCCAGGGTCAGCTCGGCGGGCATGGCGGGCGTCGCGGCCATGACCACCTGGTATTCCATGCCTTTGCGCAGGTTCACGAAGACCGTGCCCAGCGCCGGCGGGAAGCTCAGCCTGAGCCGCGTCGCCTTGGTCGGGATCGACGCCGTCAGGCGGGCGTTGAGCATCACGGGATAACGGTCGGCTTCGCCTTGGCGGGCGGACGTCGCGGCGATGGCCTCCGCCGAGGGGAAGGCGACGAGGATGACCGGCGTCTCGCGCCCGTCGACTTCCAGGCGCAGGCCGTCGAGCAGACGCCGCCGGCCGGGTTCGATCGCCGCGTCGAGCCGGCCCGGGGTCCGCATGAGCTCGTCCAGCGCCGGGATCGTCGCGTCCTTGGACGTCTGGCCGACGAGGAACGACGGGACGTCGAACTTGATCGTGAGCGTCAGCGCGCCGCGCTCGTCGATCACGCCGAGACAGTTGGCTTCCTTCCACTCCGGGTGCGCGGACAGCAGGCCGGGGCAGACCAGGGCGAGGCAGAGCAGGGCGAGACGCCGCATGACTAGGCCATAGTCGGACGGACGGAGGGCTTCCATCCCAAACCGAGCTCCGGCCCTCACTCGGAGCTGACGTCCGCTTCGTTCCGGCTGCGCAACGGGCGCGGATTCCGCAGCGAACCCGGCTCGAAGAAGACCTTCTCCATGAAGAGCCCGCGGGCCGGGGCCGTCGGGACTTCGGAGGTGATGACGCGCTCCTTGCGGTATTCCACCAGGCGTTCGGGCGGCATCTTGCCTTCGCCGACCCGCAGGAGGCCGCCGACGAGCCGGCGGACCATCTTGTAGAGGAAGCCGCTGCCTTCGGCGACGATCGTGATCCGCTTGCCGCGGCGCCGGACGTCGAGGCGGCGCAGTTCCTTGACCGGGTTCTCCTTCTCCATGCCTTGCCCGTGGTTGGCGCCGAAAGCGTAGAAGTCATGCTTGCCCAGCAGCAGCTTGGCGGCCTGACGCATGAGCCGCACGTCGACGGTCTTCTTGCCGAGCCCGAGGCAGTAGCGGGCCTCCCAAGGCGGCGGATAGCCGTCGCAGATCTCGTAGCGGTAGCGTTTGCCGTTGGCGTGCCAGCGGCAGTGGAAACCGGGAGCCACGCGCTGCAGGTGCGTGACCAGGATGCCGTTCTGCTCGCAGGAGTTGATCGCGTGGACGAGGTAGCTGCAGGGATGCGGCCAGAAGGCGTCGAAGTGGAACCGCTGGCCGACGCTGTGGACGCCGGAGTCGGTCCGGCCGCTGCCATGGATGTCGATCGGCGTCTTCAGGATGCGCGAAAGCCGCTCCTCGATCTCGCCCTCGATGGACAGGCGGCCGTTCTGCACCTGCCAGCCGATATGGTCGGTACCGTCGTAGGCGACGGTCGCCAGGAAGCGTTCGAGCTTCGGCGTGAAGGGTTGCTTGGGCTCGGCGGGCGGCATGGTCAGGCGCCGATGCCCCGGCTGTTGAGGAAATCCTGCAGCAGTACGGCGGCTGCCCGCGAGTCGCGTTCGCCGGTGCGGGCCTGCTGCTTGCGTTCGTGCGCCGAGCGGGCCTTGCGTCCGCCGAGTTCGTCGGCCGCCTGGCTGGTCAGGGCTTCGTCGACCTTCTCGATCGGCAGGCCGAAGCGACGGGTCAGTTCCTCGGCGAAGGCGTCGACTTCGTCGCAGCGCTTGGTGCGCTCGCCTTCGACGGAGAGCGGGTAGCCGAGCACGAGCAGGGTGACCTTCAGCCGGGCGATCTCCTTGCCGATCTGGGCGAAGCGGGCCTCCGCGTCTTCGGCCACCGCGGCGGGCAGGGGGAAGGCGAAGCCTAGTTCGTCGGCATGGCTGAGCCCGACCCGTCGGGAGCCGTAATCGATGCCGAGGAAGACCTGTGCCACGGGGTCAAGTTGGGACACCTCGGCCGATTATTCAATCCGACACGTGGAAGGGGCGGTTTGACACCGTCCGCCGCGGGGGTTCGACTGTCCCCATGTCCGCGGACCTGCGCCTCAGCGACCACGAGAAGGCCCTTTACTCCCGGCAGATGCGTCTGCCCGGGGTCGGGGAAGCCGGTCAGCTCCGCCTCCGGGAGGCCAAGGTCCTGCTGCTGGGAGCCGGCGGACTCGGTTCGCCGGTCGGGCTCTACCTCGCCGCCGCCGGCGTCGGGCTCATCGGCATCGCCGATCCCGACAAGGTCGAGGTTTCCAACCTGCATCGGCAGATCATCCATGGCTTCGACACCCTCGGGCTGCCGAAGACGGTCTCCGCGGCCGAGTCCCTCGGCGAGATCAATCCCGGGCTCAAGGTGGCCTTGCATCCGGAAGGCTTCACCGTCGAGAACGCCGCCGAGCTCGTGTCTCGGTACGATGTCGTCATCGACGGCACGGATAACTTCGCGACGCGGTTCCTGGCCGCCGACGCCTGCGTGCTCGGGCGCCGTCCGCTCGTCCACGGCAGCGTCCTGCGCGGCACCGGCCAGGTGGGAGTGTTCCTCCCCGGGGCCGGTTGCTACCGATGCCTGTACCCCGTCATTCCCGACGCCGCCTCCGTCCCGACCTGCGCCGATGCGGGGGTCTTCGGGGCGACCTGCGGCGTCATCGGCTCTTGGATGGCGTCCGAGGCCATCGCCGTCGTCCTGGGCCGGCGTCGCCAATCCCGGCTCTGCGTCGTCGACGTCGAGGCAGGCTCCTCCCGCCCGCTGGCTATCCTCCCCGATCCCGCCTGTCCTTGTTGCGGCGCTTCCGCGACGATCCGCACCCTCGACAAGACCGCCTACGCTCCCGTGGTCTGCGCCCCGCCTTCTCCCGTCATGTCCGCAACCCCGCTCGAAATCTCCGTCGAAGAAGCCAGCCGCCTGCTGGCCGGCCCGAACCCGCCCGTCCTGCTGGACGTCCGTGAACCCGATGAATACGCGGTGTGCCGCATCGAGGGTTCCCGTCTGATCCCGATGAACACCGTGCCGACCCGCCTGGCGGAGATTCCTGCCGACGCCTGGGTCTTGGTCCAGTGCCATCACGGCGGCCGGAGCATGCGGGTCACCCAGTTCCTCCGCTCCAAAGGCTTCGCCCGCGTCACCAACCTGCAGGGCGGCATCGACGCATGGTCCCTCAAGGTCGACCCCAAGGTGCCTCGGTACTGAGGAGACAAGGCTTGCCCAGTCCCGCCCGCCGTTCTTTTATTCCCCTCACACCATGAAGCGTCTCACCTTCCTTCTCGCCCTTTCCGCCCTCGTCGTGGGTTGCACCTCCCGCATCCCCGCCGGTTTCCAGCCGCTCTCCTCCGGCCGGGGTGGCAACGGCTTCAACGGCGAAACCCTCGACACGCGTCCGACGGGCTATGACGCCATGGCCAACGCCATCCGTAACGGCACCATCCCGCCCGAGGCCATCCTCGCCACCGTCTACTTCGACTTCGATCGCTACAATGTCTCGGCCGCCGAGCGTGGCAAACTGGACGCCATCGCCGGCCGCGTGAAGGGCACCAAGGTGATCATCGCCGGCTACACCGACCATTTCGGCACCGAAGAGTACAACCTCGGCCTCTCCGATCGTCGCGCCCAGTCCGTCCGTGACTACCTCGTCGGCCTCGGCGCCAACCAGGCCAACAGCGAGATCATGGCCCTCGGCTCCCAGCAGGCCGACAAGTCCGCCGCCGGTCGTCAGTCCGGCGCCAAGGACCGCAAGGCCCTCGTCGTCGACGTGAACTACGGCGGCGCCGCCGCGGCCAACCGTCCCGCCGCCGCCCCTGCGCCCGCCGCCGGCGCCGCGCCCGCTCCGGTCAACAATCTCGGACCGCTCTGAGCGGCCGATGCGGCAAGCAGAAGGCCCGCCGATCGGCGGGCCTTTTTGTTGGCTGTTCACGACGGGCGCTCAGGGCAGCGTCGCGTAGAGGTAGCCGAGGGTGGCGACGAACAGCAGGCCGGCAAGGAGGCGAGCCGAGACGCGCTCCAGATCGGAGCGATGCAAGGCGCCCCAGCGTCCGAGCACCCAGCAAGCCGTGGCGATCACGGCGAGGCCGAGGGAGGCGTCGCGCACCCAATTGCCGTCTTCGACGAGCGCGTTGAGCACCCAGAGCAGGTACAGCGCGTAGCCGAAGAGCGGGAACGACATGCCCTGTTTCAGCGACTCCATCCATTCGCCCGGCCGGGGCAGCAGCGCGGTGAGGCGGGGGAAGGCCGAAAGCAGCAGGTAGGGCAGGGCCATGCCGAGGCCGATGACCGTGAAGAACAGCAACGTCTCCGCCGTCGAACGGTCTTTGTCCAAGGCGAAACCGAGGGCGGCGCCCAGGCCGGGGGCGGTGCAGGGCGTGGCGACCACGGTGGCGAGCACGCCGGAGAAGAAGGTCGCGGTCCGGCCGTCGCCGTCGCCGGCGGAGACGCCGCCGAGGCCGACGCCGATCTCGAACACGCCGACGAGCGAGAGGCCGAGGACGATCATCAGCACGCAGGTGCCGAGGACGAAGCCGGGCGACTGCATCTGGAAGCCCCAGCCCACGGAAGCCCCGCCGGACTTGAGCGCGATGATAAGCGCCGCGAGGGCGAGGAAGCTCACGATGACGCCGGCGGAGTAGAGCAGTCCGTTGATCACGACGGTGCGCCGCGAGGCGCCGGCTTCCTTGGCGAAGCCGAGCACCTTGAGGCCGAGCATCGGGAAGACGCAGGGCATCAGGTTCAGGAGCATGCCTCCGCCGAAGGCCAGCAGCAGCCAGATGAAGAAAGAGTGGGAGGTCGCCTCGGCCTGATAGGCCTTGCCTTCGCCGACGGATTTCAGGGCGGCGAGCAGTTCGGTCCCCGTGAGAGCTTCGGAGAGGACCGCGGGCGGCTGGCCGGCCTTGAGGAAGACGTTCAGGGGGATGCCGGTGCGGCCGTACTTGCCGAGTTCCTGCGCGATCACCTCGTCCTTCTTCGTCCAATCGGCTTTGAGCATGACCACGCCGGCGGACGCCAGCGCCTGGGCGACGTCGCCTTGCGAGTAGACGCGCTTGTTGACCTGGCAGGTGGCGCACCAGCGCGCGGTGAAGTCCACGTAGACCGTCCTGCCTTCGGCCAAGGCTTTGGCCTGCGCTTCCGGCGACCACGGCTGCCATTCGCCGGAGGTCTTCGTCGGCGCGGAGGCGGGGCCGGGCGCGGCCTTGGCCGGAGCGCCGCCGAGCACGGCCTTGATGTCGACGAAGCCCCCGTCGGCGGCTTTCGTGGTGAAGACGAGCTCGCCGGAATCCAGCTTCTCGGTGGCGTCCGCGAGGTCGAAGAAGATCTCCCCTCCGGCCTGCTTCTGCTTGGCCGTGGCGGTGGGGGCGACGAAGTTACGCTCGGGGAACCAGGTCTGCGGGAGTTTCTCGCCGGCCGGGACGACGACCTTGAGGGTCTTGCCGTCGCTCGTCGCGGTCGTCGTGAGGCGGGGTCGCAGCGCCGGGTAGAGCTTGGCGTCGTATTTGTAGGCCGCGTTGCCGGCGCCCACCTGCACGGTGAGTTCGACCTGCTTGTCGTGGGGCCAGCAGCCGGTGTCGTCGCACTCCAGCCACTCGGCCTTGCCTTTGAACGTCAGCGCGCCCTTGGCTCCGGCCGGGACGGCGACTTCCATCAGCAGCAGGGTCTCGTCCTCGTAGACGAAGTTGAAGACGCCCGACTGGTCGAGCAGCTTGGGGCCGGGCCAGACGAAGGCCCCGACGGTGGTCCCGGACTTCTCCTGCCATTCGACCGTGGGGGACTGGCCGGCGTCTCCGGGATTCTTCCAGTAGATGTGGAAGTGCGGGTCGCAACGGAAGCGCATCGCGATCAGGGCCTTCTCGCCCGGGCGGATGTCGGGGGTCAGGTTGACCAGGTCGACCTTGGTGCGGACGGCGGCCGCGAGGTCGCCGAGCAGGCCGAGGAGCGAGAACAGACCGAGGGCGAGGAGTCTCATGGGCCCACCTTGGCCGCAAAGCCCGCCGGAAGCAAGGCGAGGGAGGCCCCTCAGCCGACCACGTGACAGGGGAGCAGGGCCGCATCGCTCATCCCGTGGATGATCTTCTTATCCGCCGGACAGAAGGTCGCCAGGATGCCCGACAGCTCGACGGTGTCGCCGTCGACGAAGAAGTAGGGGCAGAGGCGGACCCGGCCCTCGGCGGGCACGACCGCGCCGTCGTCGGCGTAGACCGGATGGGTCAGGCGCGAGGGCTTGTGGTAGGCCTGCATCACGTGGAAGGTCTCGTTCTCGGGGTCGAGCGCGGCGTCGATGGCTTCCAGCCACTCTTCGCGCGAGACGTCGCTGCCGAGGGTCACGCTGCGGGCGCCCCAGGCGGTCTCGTGGAAGCCGCTCGCCTTGATGATCAGGTTGCGCTCGCGCTGGGAGGCTTCCGCCAGCTCCGGCCATTCGCGGATCGGCCGGCCGTTGACGCCCGGCGCGTGCAGGACCGCCGTCGGGGGCAGCACCGTCTTCTCCATGATCCAGGTCTGAGGGACGATGCGGAACAAGGCCTCGTGGTGGTCTTCCGGCAGGTTCTCCTTCCAGAACTCGGCGAGCTGCGGATGGTGGAGCAGGGCGAGGCCGAGCTTCTCCTCCTGGAACGCCTTCATCGGCGGCGTCAGCGTCAGCGTGCCGGCCTCGACCGCGTTGAAGATGCCGTCGGCGCCCTTCACGTTGGCGAGGTCGAAGAGCTCGAAGAAGCGGTACAGGATGTCGACGCGGCGCGGGGCGCCGTCGACGGGGACGTAGGAGCCGTCGCCCATCTGCATGACCTGGGAGGGCTCGACGACGTGCACGTCATGACCGAGGGAGCGCAGCTTCTCGCCCAGCCACTCGAACTCCGGCCGGTAGGTCGCGCCTTCCTCGCTGACGACGATCGCGACCAGCGGGAACTTCTCCTTCGGGGTGAGCCGGCCCAGCGCCGCCATGAAGCGGTCGGGCATGCCGGTGCGGCCGACCACGCCGGGGTAATCCTCGGCGTAGACCTCGTTGAGGTAGGCCGTGAGGCCGACGCCGCCGGGCACGCTGTCGAGCTCGGTCATCGTGAAGCCCTGCTCCGTGATCAGGAGGTCCGGGCGGAGGACGACAGGGCACTGGTTCTTCACCGCGCGATGACGGCCATGCGCCACGAGGCCGGCGGGCTTGTAGCGGTCGAGGTATTCGGCGACCCACGGGGCGTAGACCTCGCGGTTGCGGAGGATCTTCTTGCCGGAGAAGGAACGCACGTACAGGCGCTCCAGCGCGCGATGGTAGCTGAGGCAGGCCGCGCCGATGCGCTTGAGGTCGCGGACCTGGGCTTCGGTCAGGGCCCAGGGCTCGGGCGAAAGCTTCCAGATCTTCTCCGCGAAGAGCGGGGTCTCGAGGAGCTTCTGGCGGAGGACTTCCCGGGTGGGCATGGCGCGGAGGACTCAGTCCTCGATCTTGATGTCCTTGTTGCGCGTGCGCGGGCCGCCGGCGCGCAGCCAGCCGTTGATGAACGCGTCGATGTCGCCGTCCATGACCGCCTGGATGTTGCCCGTCTCGACCCCGGTGCGCAGGTCCTTCACCATCTGGTAAGGCTGGAAGACGTAGGAGCGGATCTGGTTGCCCCAGCCGATGTCGCCCTTCTCGCCGTAATACTTCTCCATCTCGGCGCGCTTGTCATCGATGGTCTTCTCGTAGATGCGGGCGCGCAGGATCTTCATCGCGAGGGCGCGGTTCTTGACCTGGGAGCGTTCGCGCTGGCAGGCCACGACGATGCCGGTCGGGATGTGCGTCAGCCGCACCGCGGATTCGGTCTTGTTGACGTGCTGGCCGCCCTTGCCGCTGGAACGGTAGACGTCGACGCGCAGGTCGGCTTCGTTGACCTCGACGTCGATGTCGTCGTCGATCTCGGCGACCACGTCGACGGAGGCGAAGGACGTGTGGCGGCGGGCGTTGGCGTCGAAGGGCGAGATGCGGACGAGGCGATGGACGCCGCGCTCGGCCTTGACGTAGCCGTAGGCGTTGGGGCCTTCGAGGCGGAAGGTGGCCTGGCTGATGCCGGCGCCTTCGCCCTCGGCGATGTCCTCGACCTCGATCTTGAAACCGCGGCGTTCGGCCCAGCGCGTGTACATGCGGTAGAGCAGGTCGGCCCAGTCGTTGGACTCGGTGCCGCCGGCGCCGGCCTTGACGGTGACGATGGCGTTGGACTTGTCGTGCGGTCCGGACAGGAAGGAGGCGATCTCCAGGTCGCCCACGCCGGCGAGCAGGTCGGCGGCGAGCTTGCGGAGCTCCTCGAGCTCGGCGTCGGCGGTGCCGTCGGGAGATTCGGCGATGAGTTCGGCGAGGGTCTTCACGTCGTCGATCTGCCGGCGGAAGGCCACCTGGGGGCCGACGATGTTCTTGTAGCCGTTGCACTCGCCGATGACCTTCTGGGCGGCCTTCTGGCTGTCCCAGAAGTTGGCGGCGCCCATCCGCTCCTCGAGCTTGGCGATCAGGGCCTGCTTGCCGGGCACGTCGAGGAACTTCCAGAGGTGGCCGGCGCGGCGCTCGACCTCTTCGATCTGGGCGCGGATTTCAGGCGGAATATACATCGAAAGGAGCGGGAGGAGGGAGGTGCGTCCGCGAAGGGCGGCGCGCGAAGGTCGGTGATACGGAGGCCCCGTGGCGTTTTCAATGTCAGAGTGCTCCGCGACGCCGCCGGGTCACGCTTGCGCCCCGGCGCGGGAAGGGCATACCTGCACCCCATGTCCACCCTCGAAGGCCTGAGTTTCGCCCAGATCGCCGGCCCCTTGCCAGAACGGCGGGTGCTCGCCAACGGACTCGAGGTCATCTACGCCCACCGCCCCGGCATCGGCCTCTGCACCGTCCAGGCCTGGGTGCGCACGGGCAGCATCCATGAGGGCCGCTGGGAAGGCTCCGGGATCTCGCATTACCTGGAGCACATGGTGTTCAAGGGCACCGGCCGTTTCACGAACCGGGAACTGACCGAAGCCATCCACCGCAGCGGCGGCGCTTCCAACGCCTACACGACCTTCGACCGGACGGTGTATTACGTCGACGCCCCGCAGGAAGGTTTCGAGACCGCGATGGAAGCCGTCGCCGACATGGTCTTCGACCCGCTGATCACCGACGCCGACGCCCGCATGGAGCGCGAGGTCATCCTGCGGGAGATCGCCATGTGCGACGACGAGCACGACCAGGTGCTCGCCAAGTCGGTGCTCGAGGAGGCCGTCCGCGCGCATGCGCTCCGCCAGCCCGTCATCGGCCACCGCGATCTCTTCGTCCGGATCACGCCCGACGACCTGCGCGCCTACCATGCGGGACGTTACGTGCCGGCCAACGTCGTGCTCGCGCTCGGCGGCAGCATGCCGCCCGAGGAAGCCTTCGCCGCCGCCGAACGTTGGTTCGGTCGCTTCGCCCGCCGCCCGCTCGCCGAAGCCCCGGGTCAGTTCGAACCCCCTCAGGGCGGCGTCCGCCGGGCCGACCTCGTGCGCGAGGTCAGCACCGTGAAGGGCGTCTCGAGCTGGCGCATCCCGGGGTATTTCGACGAAGGTCGTCTCGCGACGGACCTTTTCCTCGGCGTGCTCGGCGCCGGCAACAGCTCCTTGCTCTGGAGCGAACTCCGCGAGAAGCGTAAGCTCGTCCACGCGGTCGACGCCTCCGGTTTCGGCATCCGGGACCTGGGCCTCGCCTGGTGCAGCTGGAACGCCGACGCCGACGCCGCGACGGCCGTCGTCGAGCAGGCCATCGCCGAGGTCGTGGAAGGCCTCCTCCAGCGCGGCGTCACGGCGGACGAGTTCGCCAAGGTGCGCCGCCAGTCCGTCGTGGGCATGGTCAACGGGCAGAAGAACATCCATGGCCTGACCGGCCGGTTCGCCCACGCCGCGACGATCGGCCATGACATCTCGTGGCCGCTGCGCGGCGTCGAACATCTCGCCCGGCTGGGGCCCGAGGACCTCACCCGGGAGGCCCGCAAGTGGCTGCGGCCTGAGCACGTGACCCTCGGCACGATGCGCGCGGCGAAGGTCCGGGCCGTCGCCCCGGCCGCCGCCGCGGCGGCCACGCCGGATCGGTTCGAGACCTTGGCGCTGGAGAACGGCGTCCGCGTGGTGCTCCAGCACGACGCGACCATCCCCAAGGCCGGCCTCGGCGTCTTCCTGGCGGCCGGCGTCGCCTACGAAGACGAAGCCAGGCGCGGCACGACCGGCCTGCTCGGCACCCTGTTCGCCCGCGATACCGACCGTCGGACCAAGGAGGAGGTCGCCCAGCTGGTCGACAGCCTCGGGGCGACCTTCGCGGACCACGGTTCGCAGGTCTCGTGCGGGCTCTGGGGCGAGGCCTTGAGTTCGGATTTCGATCAGCTCGCCGAACTCGTGGCGGACGGCGTGCTGACGCCCCGGTTCCGCCCCGAGACGTTCGCCACCGAACGCGCCGCCCTGATCAGCGCGTGCCGCGAAGCGGAGGACGACATCGTCGAGAAGGCGCGTCTGCGCCTTCAGCGCCAGTTCTTCGGCGCGCACCCGCTCGCCGTCGACGCATGCGGCACCCCCGAGACCTTGGCCCGCATCGAAACGGGCGACCTCGCGGAACTGCATCGTTCGCTCGTCGTGGCGGACAACCTCGTCGTCGGCGTCAGCGGCGCCTTCGACCGCGGCGCGGTCCTGGAGTTCGTCCGCCGCCGGTTCGGCGCCTTGCCGAAGGCCGCGTTCGTCCGCCGTTCCCTGCCGCTGCACGTGCCGTCGGCCGCTTCCCGCCGGCAGGAGCGCGCCGCCGGCGAGCAGGCCGTCGTGGCGCTCGCGTTCCCTCATTGCGGCTTCGCGCCCGACGAGGTCGTCGCCGCGAACGTCACCGAAGAACTCCTCAGCGGCATGGCCAGCGGCCTGTTCCGGCGCGTCCGCGAGGAGAAGGGCATGGCCTATTTCGTCGGCGCCACGCGCGTGGAGGTCGTCGACCAGGGCATGTTCTATCTTTACGCCGGCACCGCGCCGTCCTCCGCGGCGGCGGTCGTCGCCGAGATGCGTCTCGAGCTGGCCCGCCTGCGGGCGGGCCAGTTCGGCGCGGAGGAGATCGCGGACGCCAAGCGGCGGATGCGGGTCTCCCGTCGTCAGGGCCGTCAGTCCGCGGGCGCCCGCATGCAAGGCGCGCTCGTCCGCGAGGTCGCCGGCCTGGGCGCCAATTTCGACGCCGAGTGGGAGCGCCGCATGGCGCTCACCGACGAAGCGGCCGTGCAGGCCTTCGCCCGACGGTTCCTCGACCCGCGGTTCGAACAGGAGCTCGTCGTCCTGCCGAAGGCCTGATCAGGCTTCCGCGAAGTGGCGCTTCGCCACCGCCGCCGAGATGATGCCGGGGATGGCGAGGCTGAGCGCGAACAGGAAGTACTGGGCGTAGCCCAGGCGCTCGGCCAGATGGCCCGCCCAGAGCCCGGGCAGGTAATTGGCGAGCAGGGCGAAGGTCGAGAGCGCGGCGTAGCGCACCGCGGCGCCGGGGCCGGCGGCCAGCTTCATCATCGCGAGGATGAGGGCGCAGAGGCCCGCGCCGTAGGCGACGTATTCGACGACGAAGACCACGCCGATGACGCGGAGGTCGTGCGTGCCGTCGTAGGCCAGCCAGGCGAACGCCGCCAGCGGCAGGTGCATGACCACGCCGAGCGGGAGGAGCGAACGTCCCAGGCCGAGCCGGGCGACGACGAACGAGCCGATCACGCCGCCGAGCGCCAGTCCGCCGACGGCGGAAAGCAGGCGCAGGAACGCGTAGGTCTCGTTGTCCAGGCCGAGCCCGCCTTGGCCGACGGTCTTGGAGAAGAGCGGGATGATGCGGGCCATGTGCACCTCGCTGGCGCGGTAGAACAGGATCAGCCCCAGCACGGCGTAGAGCCGCGGGTCGGCCGCGAGCGAGCGGAGTCCGGCGAGCATGACCGCGAAGCGTTCCTTCACCGTGGTGACGTCGGACGAGGTCCGGGGTTCGGCCGCCAAGCCCCAGGCGTTGGCGCCGAGGGTGAGCAGGGCGAGCAGGGAGGCCGCCGCCATCGCCCAGGACCAGGCGTCCGCCGTCTGCGGGCCATGGTCCATGATGCGGCCGACGAGCCAGATGAGCCCCGGGCCGGCGAGCACGGCCCCGACCTTCGTGGCGACGTTCAGCACGCCCGCGTGGGTGGCGCGGCTCCGGTCGTCGAGCGCGGCGACGAAATAGCCGTCGAGCGCGAAGTCGTGCGCGGCGGCGAGCAGGGAGAGCAGGATGAGGCACCCGACGATCCCGATCGTCGAACCATCCCCGGCGCCGAGGAAGGCCGCGAGCAGGCCGAAGACCGCCGCGATGGCGAGCTGGGACGTGAGGATGAAGCGGCGCGGGTCGAAGCCGGCGACCAGCGGGGAGAGCAGGATCTTGAAGCCGACGATCAGCCCGAAGAGCGCGACCGCCCGGGTGTTGCGGGCGTCCGGATAACCCAGGTCCTTGAGCGCGACCGGCAGGGCCTCGTCGCGGACCGCCGCGGGGATGGCCTGGAACAGGTAGGCCGCGAAGACCCACAGCCAGGCGCGCCGGGGGATCGTCGCGGGCTCCCTCATCGCTTAGGCGCCTTCGCCGAGCTGGGCGCGGCCGAAGTGGTCGACCGAGCGCAGGAGGCCGTCGACGAACTTCGTGACGGTGATGTTGAGGCCCAGCAGTTCGGTGTCGGTCAGGTCGAGGATCTCGCCGGGCTTGAAGGTGCGCGTCGTGTCGCTCAGGCGGGCGATGGTCTTCGGTTTGCCCACGTCGCCGGCGCCGTGCACCGTGACGCCGGGGGGCGGGGTCGGCGCGGCGGCCTCGCCGGCCGTCTCGGGCAGGACCTCGACGTCCTTCATCGCCTTGAATTCCAGGGTCAGCGCGCCGTCCGGGGTGATGTCGTCGTTGGTGACGAGGCCGCCGCGGGCCAGCACGCGCAGGGCGGCGGCGAGGCTGAAGATGCCGTCTTCGAGCTCGCAGACGATGCCGAAGTCCTCCTCCAGCGCCGTGAAGCGGGACTGCAGGTTCATCTTGAGGAAGGCCTGGTGCTTCTCGCCGATGATCTTCTCGACGAGCGGGTCGCGCCGCGGGTTCTTGCCTTGTTCGCGGATGAACAGGCAGAGCAGGTAGCACTGCGCCATGCACTCCGAGGAGAGCGTCAGCAGGTCGTTGATCGTCGTGCGCAGCATCAGGCCGCGGGCGTAGGCGAGCATCTGCTCCGGCGGCAGGTGGGCCTGCGGGACGGGCATCACGCGCGAGACCGTCGAGAAATGCTCGTAGGCCTTCGGGTCGGCCGTGTGCAGGCCGGCGATGCTGAAGGCGAGCATGTCATGCTGGCGCTGCAGGGCCGTGAAGAAGGTGCGGCTGATGTTCTGGAGCGAGAGGACGTTCTCGCCTTTGCCGGGCGTGGGTTGGGACATGGGGTCAGCTAGCGGGATTGGAACCCTTGTCCTTGGCGTGGCGAGCCCTTTTGCGGGACAGGAAGCCGTCGGCACGGGGTTGCGGGGTGGAGGCGAACCAGGCGAGCGCCAAGGGGGCGACCTCGGCGAGGCTCAGCGGTGGCTGGCCGACCAGGCCGGGGAAGCGGTAGCAGTGTTCGACCCTGGGCTGGAGGTCCGGGTCGAGGCGACCGCCCGGTATGAGCAGGGCTAGGTGGCGGCCGGGCACGCGGACGGGCACGGCGAGGTCGATCTTGCGGCCCATGTCCGGCGAGAGCGCGACGACGCAGCAGCGGTTCTCGACGAGCTTGAGCAGGCCGCCGAGGGCGGCGGCGCGCATGAGGCGCAGCTGCTCCATGGCGCCCCGGGCGAGGTGCCACGCCGCGGCGTCGTAGGCGAGCTTCTCGGTGCCGCCGGAGAGCAGCAGCCGCTTCAGGCCGAACGCCGCCATGCCGCGGGCGATGGCCGCGAGGTCCGCGGGGTCGCTGACGCCGTCCGCGATGACGATGCTTTCCTTGCTCTCGCGCCACTCCGTGAAATCCGCGATGCGCGCCAGGCCGGGTTCGGGGCGCATGGTCAGGGCGCACACGTCGGCGCACGGGCCTTCGGCGGTCTGGGCGAGTTCCAGCGGACCGACGACGCGGGTCTTGACGCCGAGCTCGGCGAAGGTCGCGTCATGTTCGGCGAGGTGCGGGGCGAAGGCGGCCGTCGCGACGACCTCCCGCAGCGCCTTCGGGTGATGCTTGAGGCAGGCCAGCAGCGGGGCGACGCCTCGGAGGATCAGGCGATGAGGGTGGGGGTCGGATGTGTTCACAGGATGCGTCCCTCGTCGAAGTCGATCATGTCGGCGAAAGAGATGACGTCGGTACGGTGTTCGGCCTTCATCTTGCGCTTGGCGTCGAGGAGGGCTTCGCGGCCCATCTCGCTCATGCCTTTCTGGACCAGTTCGCGGTTCCAGACGTGCACGCGCAGGTCGGCGGGGAAAAGGGCTTTCAGGCGGGCGTCGAGGTCCGCCTCGTCGCGGGCTTCGCGCACGCAGGCGATCACCTGTTCAGGGTCGACGCCGAGGTGCAGGCAGAGGAAGCGGTCGAAGCCTTTGCAGAAGTTGCGCTGGTAGGACTTCGGGAGCTCGCCCTTCAGGTGCTTCCGGATCTTGGCGAGGAAGCGTGGCAGGTGCAGCAGCCCGGTGGCCGGGTGCGGGATGTAGGACGACGGCAGGTCGTAGCAGATCTCGCCGGTGGCTTCGGAGAAGCCGTTGGGGCGAGGGGAGGAAGGCGTGGTCATTGCGGAGAGGGCGGGGCCGGGGCGCGGAGCCAGGGCGCGAGTTCGCCGGCGAGCGCCGCCAGGTTGGCGGACTGGGCCCGGACGAAGGCGGCGGCCGTCCGTTCCTTGAGCGGGCTGGCGTGGGTGAACGTCCGTGCGACGATGAGCCTGCCGTCGGACTGCTCGAGGCGGCAGGTGAGTTGCAACGTCGCGGTGGCCGGTTCGTCGGCGCCACCGGGCAGGGAGAAGATCGAGCGTCCGATGCCGGACGGCGCGCTGACCTCCATCTTGTCGACCGTCAGCAGCAGCACCCGATGGTCCTCGGAAGGCGTCTGGGAGGTCGTGACGACGCCGGTCTTGGCGGCGAGGAGACGGCCGAGGGTCTCCGGGATGGCGCGGTCGAGCGGGGCGACCCAGCGATGGGCGTCCTCGATCTGGACCCAGCCGTTGTCGTCGAGCAGCACGACGTTGGGCCGACGCAGGGCCGACGGGATCGCGGCGCGCGGGATGAAGAGCTGCGGTCCCGCGGTCGGATTCGCCGGCGCGCCCGGCGCGGCGAACTGATGGAAGACGACGGCTTCGCTCTTCTGGTCGAAGATGATGCAGCCGCCGAGGAGCACGGACAGGCCGAGAAGGGCGAGGCGGAGCATCATTTGGCGGGCGGGGCCTCCTGGGGCTGGGCGGCCGGCGCGGCGGACTTGCTGCGACCTTGGATGATCGTCTCCGGGTTGCGTTCGAGGAAGTCGGCGAGCGAGCGGATGGCCTGGGCGGCCTCCGACACGTCGGCGAGGGCTTGGTCGAGGTCGCGGCGGGCGGGCGAACCCGGCTTGGTCAGCGTGCGCAGATGCTCCGAGGTCTGGTCGAGTCGCTCGAGCGCCTTGCGGCCGGCGGCGGCCATGCCGCGGATATCGTCGGCGACCGGGTCGACCTTGCCCGCCAGCCTCTTCACCAAGGCGTCGATGCCCTGCATCGCGGCGGAGAAATCGGCGACGGCCTTGGGGATGGTCGGGTCGCCGGTGATCTTGGCGATGTTGGCCGACGCGGCGACGAGGTTGCCGTTGATCTTGTCGAACTCGATCTGCGCGGCGCCTTGGTCGATGCGCCCGAGGATCGAGTCGACCTTCTTGGTGATGTTGACGAAGTCGATGCGGCTCAGCTGGTCGAGCGTCTGGGAGATGGCTTTCGTGAGGGCGCCGAGGTTCGACGGCTGGGTCGGGATCTCAGGAAGCGGGCCGTCCTTGGCGTGGAGCCGGAACGTCGAATCCGGGAAGTAATCCAGTTCGACGTAGAGGACGCCGGTGACCACCGACTGCTGTTGGAGCTTGGCGCGCAGGCCCTTGCTGATCGAACCGGCGAGGCCTTCCTTCTGCAGGAGGGCTTGGTCGAGCCCGCGACGGGTCAGCAGGTCGGGCGAGAATTCCATCACGACCGGCACCGAGTAGTCGGCCGCGGACTGCCCGGACGTGTGGAGCAGCACCTGGCTGACCTTGCCGATGGTGACCCCGCGGAACTTGACGGGGGCGCCGATATCGAGCCCGCTCACGGAATCGTCGAAGTAGGCGATCGCCTCGGGCTTGGCTCCGGTGAAGGAGCCGGCGCCGAGCAGGATGACCGCCGCGATGATGAGCAGGATCCCGCCGGCCACGAAGGCTCCGATCAGGGTCATGTTGGCGGAACGGCGCATGGTCAGTCGATACGTGCTTGGGTGAAGAAGGCGTGCACCTTCGGCGGTTGGCCAGCCTGAAGGAAGCTTTTCGGCGGCCCGTACGCGCCCATGGTGCCGGTCTCGGGGTCGAGGTAAATGCAGAAGTCCGCCGTCCGGAGGATGCTCGGGATCTCGTGGCTGACCAGGACCACGGTCGTCCCGAAGGCTTCCCGCAGACGCAGGATGAGTTCGTCCAGCCGGCCCGAGCTCATCGGGTCGAGGCCGGCGCTGGGCTCGTCGAGGAAGATGACGCGGGGGTCCAGCGCCATCGCCCGGGCGATGCCGGCGCGCTTGGCCATGCCGCCGCTGATCTCGGAGGGGAGCTTGTCCATGGCGTCGGCTAGCCCGACCAACGCCAGCTTGTACTCGGCGAGCTGACGGATCTCCTTGGCCGGACAGCGCAGGAACTCGCGCATGGGCATCTCGATGTTCTCGCGCAGGGTGAGCGAGGAGAACAGCGCGGCGCCTTGGAACAGGAAGCCGCTGCGGCGGAGGATCTCCTGCCGGGCGGGCTCGTCCGCCGTCGCGAGGTCGACGCCCAGCAGCCGGGCGCTCCCGCCGAGCGGGGCGTCGAGGCCGCCGAGGGCGCGCATGAGCGTGCTTTTCCCGCAGCCGCTGGGGCCGACGATGGCGAGGATCCTGCCGGCGGGCAGGGCGAAGGACAGCCGGTCCATGATGACCTTGCGGCCGTGGCCGATGGCGAGGTCCGCGCAGCTCACGATGTCCGTCGGGTCGCTCACAGGTTGAAGAGGTTGAAGATGACGGCGAAGAGCGCGTCGGCGACGACGATCAGCGTGATGCCGAGCACCGCGGCCGAGGTCGCCGCCTCGCCGACGCCGAGGGCGGAGCGTTTCGCGACGGACCCGCGGTAGCAGCCGGCCCATGCGGCGATGAAGCCGAAGGCGACGGACTTGATGACGCCCACCAGGAAGCTCTTGAAGGAGATGGCGCGGACGGCCTGCGTGAGGTACTGTTCGATGCTCAGGTCGCCCGCGCAGGCGACGACCATGCCTCCGAACACGCCGACGAAGGTCGCGAACACCGCCAGCAGCGGGACCATGAGCGTCACCGCGAGGATCCGGGGGAGGGCGAGGTATTCCACGGGCTGGATCCCGAGCGCCCGGAGGGCGTCCGTCTCCTGGCTGACGTTCATGCTGCCGAGCTGCGAGGCGAAGGCGGTCGAGGTGCGTCCGCAGGCGATGACGCCGGTCATGAGCGCGCCCATCTCGCGGGTCATGGCGAGGGACACGAGGTTGGCGACATAGACGGTCGCGCCGACCTGCCGCAGCTGGATGAGGCCGACGTAGGCCATGATGAGGCCCGTCAGGAAGCCGAGCAGGGCGACGATCGGCAGGGCGTCGACCCCCGCGGTCTGGAGCTGCAGCGAGAAGTCGGCCCAGTTGACCTTGGCCCGGCCGATGAGCATGCGTGCGAAGCCGAGGGAGGTGTGCCCGATGTGCTCGAAGGCCCGGGCCCAGGAGGAGCCGCTCTCGACGCCCCAGGTGCCGAACTGCTCGAGGAGCCCGGGTTTTTCGTCGCCCGTCTCCTGATAGGCGGCCTTCTCGGCCATGCGCACCAAGGACTGCAGCCGGGGCGGCAGGGCCGATAGGTCGAACTCCCGGATGTTCTTGCCGTGCGCATGGAGCCAAGCGGGCAGGGAGGAGTCGAAGTCGCCGAGTCCCTCGGACACGACCCGGACCCGGTCCCCTCGGATGACGACCGAAGGCAAGGGATCGTCCAGGTTCCAGACGCCCCCGATGGTCACCACGGCGTGGCCGTCGGCGCGGACTTCCGTCCGGGCAAAAGGCGAGCCTGAAGGCGGTTGGGACATCCTGATGGTCAAATACTTGGGCAGCCTCGGCTTCACAAGTCAGAAAGGCGTTGTCCCTGCCCGCGGACGTCGCTTTGCTGACGGTTCGTCGATGTCCTTCGCCCGTCCAATCGCCTTCCTCTGTCTCACCGCCCTGGCCTCGGCCGCCGAGTCCGCGGACGCCCCTTGGGTGGTCGCGATCACGGAGGAGAACGACAAGTTCACCCCGACGAACAAGGACCGCTACTACACGCAGGGGCTCAAGGTGTCGGTCAACCGCGACGACGGCGTCTTCTTCTCGATGACGCAGGAGATCAACACCCCGGCGGACACCGAGAATCCGCCCTCGGTGAGCCCGCCTTACACCGACCTGCCGTACTCGGGCGCCCTTTATTTCGGGTGCGGATACGGCCGCATCCTCGAACGCGGCGGCCGCCGCGACTGCTTGTTCTCCGTCGAGGCCAAGTTCGGCGTGATCGGTCCGTCGGCCGGGGGCGAGACGGTCCAGAACAAGTTCCATCAGCTGATCGGCACCCCTCAGGCCGTCGGCTGGGGCACGCAGCTGCCCGACGAACTGCTGTTCAATCTCGACGGCGAGTTCCGCCGTCGCTTCGACCTCGACGGTCCGGAGCAGGACGGCCGCGACCTCATCGCCCGCGCCGTGCTCCAGCTCGGCACGATGCGGACCGAGGCCATCTTCGGCGCGCAGTTCCGCTGGGGTTCCGATCTCGGACGTTCCTGGGGGCACAGCTACATCCGCCACTCCAACGGCTACGATCCCTCTTCCGACCTGCGGGGGCCGGCCAAGGAGGGTTTCGCTTTCTGGGGTTTCGCCGACACCCAGGTCGAAGTCGTGGTCCGGAATTACGCGACCGACGGCACGAACTTCCGCGCTTCCCGCGCGGTCGATCGCTCGCCGATCGTCCTGCAGGCCGCGCTCGGCTTCACGGCGCAGGTCTCGTCCTGTTCGCTGACCTATTTCTGCGCCGCCCGCACCAAGGAATTCGAGACGCAGGACGGCTTCCATCTGATCGGCGGACTCAAGGGCCAATTCCTCTTCTGATCATGTCCGTCCTCGCCGTCGTCGACGTAGGCTCCAATTCCATCAAGGTCGCGGTCGTCGCCGCGGCCGACCGCCGGGAGCTGGGCCGTCGCTCCGAACCTGTCCGGCTTCAGCCCGCGGACGGGCCGTCCGAACCGCTCACGCCCGAAGCGCGCGCCGAGGCCGTCGCCGCCATCGGCCGCCTCCTCGCCTACGCGCGCTCGCTCGGGGCGACCCGTTGCTGCCTGCTCGCCACCAGCGCGGTCCGCGAGTCGGCCAGCCGACGGGAGTTCGCCCGCGAGGTCGAGCAAGCCACCGGCTTGCCCCTGACCATCGTGTCGGGCGAAGTGGAGGCGCGCCTCGCCGCGGCCGGCGTGCGCGCCGATCCGGCCTACCGCGGTTACGAGGACATCCTCTCGTTCGACCTCGGCGGCGGCAGCCTGGAGGTCTCGGTCCTGCGCGGCCAGCGTTGCGTCCTCGCCCGCAGCTTCCCGCTGGGCTCCGTGCGGCTGACCCATGGCTTCCTCCGCGGCGGACTGCGGCCGGTCGACGAACTCGACCAACGCTCCATCCGCACCCATCTGCTGGCGTCCCTCCAGTCCGTCGTCCCGGCGGGCGCCGCGGAGAAGCATCTCATCGTCGGCGCGGGCGGCGTCTTCGCGGCCGTGGCCTTGCATCTCGAGGCCATCGGCGAGGCGCCGGTCGGGGGTCGGTTGCCGTTGCTCCG
>VHCL01000012.1 GCA_016871725.1 Verrucomicrobiota bacterium
CGCATGATAGGCCTTGGTGACCTCGATGGCGTAACCGAAGGCGCCGTTGTAGCGGACCTTCAGCGACTTGATGCCGGTGCGGTTCTGCTCGTTGCGCTCGAAGTCGGCGATCCAGCCCTTGCTGTCCGAGGCGAGCGAACGGAGGCGGTCGAGCTCGGCGTCGAAACCGGCGCGCAGGGCGCCGCCTTCGGCGAGGTCGACCGGAAGCTCGTCGGCGAGGGCGGCTTCGAGGCGGGCGAGCAAGGCCGGCTCGGCCTCGATCTTCGCGGCGAGCGCCGCGAGCGTGCCGCCTGGCAAGGCCAGCAGCTCCTCGCGCAAGGCAGGCAAGGCCCGCAAGGTGTCACGCACGCCCCCGAGCTCGCGCGGATTGCGCAGGCGGTTCTGGAGACGGGCGAGGATGCGGGCGAGGTCGCGGACGCCGCGCAACGCCTCGGCGACGCGGGCGGCCGCGCCGGGATGCCGGACGAACTCGCCGACGGCCGACTGGCGGCGGCGGATGAGCTCGAGGTCGGTGGACGGCTCGGCCAGCCACAAGGCCAGCAGGCGGGCGCCGGCGGGAGTCTCCGTCCGGTCGATCGTCTCCAGCAGCGAACCCTCGCGCGCGCCGCCCGAGGCCGCGAACAGCTCCAGGTTGCGGGAGGAAGCCGCGTCCAGCAGGACGGCGTCGCCGAGCTTGGCTTCGATCAGGCGGAAAAGGTTCTTCGGGCGGTCGCAGAGCGAGTCGGTGACGTAACCGAGGACCGCGCCCGCGGCGCCGAGCGCGGGATGTTCGTCGGTGAGGCCGAAACCGGCGAGACCATGGACGGCGAGCGTCTGCGCGACGAGGCGGGCGCCCGCGGCGCCGTCGAAGTTCCAGCCCGGCAGACGCGAGACCGCCCTGCCCTGCAGGAAGACCTCGAGCGCCGCCCGGTCGGCCGGCGACGGCTCGAGGCCCTCGGGGAGGATGATCTCGCGCGGCGAGACCGAATGGAGCAACGGCAGCAGGCGGGACGGGCCGGCGTCCGTGGCCAGGCGGAAATCAGCCGTGGAGACGTCGAGCCAGGCGGCGTGCCAGCCTTGCTTGTCCCAGCTGAGGGCGGCCAGATAATTGCCCCGACGGGAGTCGAGCTGGGAATCTTCCAGCGCCGTGCCGGGGGTCAGGATGCGGGTGAGACCACGCCGCACGAGCTTGCCGGCGACCGGGGCTTCGAGCTGGTCGCAGATGGCGACCTTCCAGCCGGCGGCCAGGAGGCGGTTGACGTATGCCGGGGCGGCATGATGCGGAAGTCCGGCCATCGGCGTCTCGTGACGCTTCGTGAGGGTCAGGCCGAGGACCTTAGCGGCGATCTCGGCGTCCTTGCCGAAGACCTCGTAGAAATCGCCGAGGCGGAAAAGCAGGATCGTGCCTTCCGCGAGCTTCTCGCGGAATTCACGGTACTGCCGCTGCATCGGGGTCTCCTTCTCCACGAGGGGAAGCGAAAGCCCCGGGAGGGTCCCCGCAAGTGCGGACTACCGGCCCCGGCCCGGACAAGCCGGGAAGTTGCTCACATCAGCTGGGCGGCGAGTTCCGACAGGGCGCTCCGGACCCCGCTGAGCAGGCGGACGTTCGCCGTGATGGCGTGGCCCTTCATGCGTTCGTGGGTGTGGATCAGCCCGTTGGACTTGCCGTCCAGATAAGGGGTGTCGACCTGGTCGAGGTCGCCGATGAGGACGACCTTGGAGCCTTCACCGATGCGCGTGATGACGGTCTTCGCCTCGTGCGGGGTCATGTTCTGGGCCTCGTCCACGATCATGAAGGCGTGGCCGATCGAGCGGCCGCGGATGAAGGTCATCGCCTCGATCTCGATGAGGCCGGAATCGATCAGCCACTGGTAAGGCTTGCGCGGCTGGTTGATGGCCTGGAACTGCGAACCGAAGATCGGCTGCGGGGCCTTCATCGCCTGGGCCTTCTTCTGGCGGCGCTGCGTGTCGGTGGCGACGGCTTCCTTCGCGGTCGGCGTGGCGGCGGCGTGGCCGTTCTTCGAGAAGAGCACCTCGAGGTTGTCGAAGTAAGGCTGGATGTAAGGCGAGAGCTTCTCCTCCTTGGAACCGGGCAAGGCGCCGATGTCCTTGCCGATCTGCACGACGGGGCGGGAGACGTAGAGCTTCTTGTAAGGCGAGAAGTCGCTGAGGACCTGGGAGAGCGCGGCGGCGATCGAGAGGAAGGTCTTGCCGGTGCCGGCGCGACCGAAGCAGGTGACGAGGCGGATCTCGGGGTTCAGCAGGGCGTCGAGGAAGATCCACTGCTCGAAGTTCTTGGGGATGACGCGCATGCCGCGCGGCATCTGCAGCCCCTTGCGGGCGCCGCTGTCGGAGGACATGAACTCACGGTAGAGACCCAGCGGGACGAAGGCCCCGTCGCCGAGGTGGCGGGCGGGCTCGCTCCAGGAATCGGACGTGAACATCACGTACTCGTTGATGAGCAGGGGCGGCTCCTCCTTCACCTTCACCTGGACCTGGCCGAGCTCCCGGAAGTCGCGCATCGCGGCCGCCGTCACCTTGATCGTGCGGTAGTCGCCGACGTCGCTGGTCTCGACGCGGTCGTTGCGGTAGTCCTGGACCTCGAGGCCGAGGGCCTGGGCCTTGAGGGCCATGCAGGCGTCCTTGGTGACGAGGATGACCTGGCCCTTGGTGGTGTCGCGGAGATAGATCGCGGAGGCGATGATGCGATGGTCGGGCGCGTCGACCTGCATGAACACCGCGCGGAGGCGTTCGGACTTAGGGCCGCTGAAGTGGTCGCGGATCAGCGCCTCGTTGATGACGATGCGCAGTTCGCCGCCGTCGCGGAGATCGGCGTGGAGCGACCCCGGCTTGGACGGGTCGCCGTCCACGATGTCCTTGAGGGACCGGTTCTCGAAGAGCGCCCGGATGGCCCGGTTCACGCGGCGCGCGCTGGCGCCGAGCTGACCTTGCTGGGTCTTCAGACGATCGAGTTCGGACAAGACCTCGACGGGCACGGCGACGACGTGCTCATCGAACTTGAACAGGGACTCGGGGTCGTGAATCAGTACGTTGGTGTCCAGGACGTAAGTCTTTTTCACGTCCTTCAGCGTGACCGGCCGCCGGGCGCGGGCAACCCGTAAAAAATTATTTCGGCGCATCGATAGCGCGGAGGTAATCCCAGCTATAGATGCCGGTCCGATGCCCGTCGCTGAATTCGAAGCTGACCGCATAGTTGCCCACCCGGCTCAGGCCCGTCACCGTCACTCCCGGGAACCGGCGGGGTCCGTCGCCGCCCCAGCGCTGACCGAGGATGTCGACCTCCCCCATGTTCTCCGCGCTCGGGGACAGTTCCCGGAGGAGTTCGGCCCGCAGGCACTGCTCCTGCCCGTCCTCCCAGGTGAGGGCGACGAAATCTCCGATGATCTGAAGGTCGCGTGGCGGCCGCATGCCGTCCAAGGTGGCCGACCCGGAGACGGGCGCAAGCGGGGACGCATGGGACGACCTTGACTCCGTGCCCGCGCTGGCGACCCTGCCCTTCACTATGGCAGGCGTAGGCAAACTCCTCAAACAAGCCCAGAAGATGCAGCGCGGCATCGCCGAAGCCCAGCAGCAGCTTGCGGCCGAAAGGCTCGAAGTCTCCCATGGCGGCGGCGCCATCCGCGTGACAGTGGACGGCCACGGGCTCGTCCATGGGCTCAGCATCGACCCGGAGTTCCTCAAGGAAGAGAAGACCGTCGTCGAGCAAGCCCTCGTGCTCGCCCTCCAGGAAGCCGCCGCCAAGGCCCGCGTCCTGCACGAGGCCACGATGTCGAAGGCCACGGCCGGCTTCTCCCTCCCCGGGATGTGATCGCCCGTGACCCCTTCTTTCGACAAGGTCCGCCAGCTCCTGAAGATGCTCCCCGGGATGGGGCATCGCTCCGCCGAACGCCTCGCCCTCCACCTGCTGGTCGAGCGCCCGGGCAAGCTCGCGCCCTTGCTCGAGTCCCTGCAGGCCGCCGCCGCGGCCGTCCGGCGTTGCGGGCGTTGCGGCAGCCTCGCCGAGACCGAGCTCTGCCCGGTCTGTCAGGACGTCAAACGCGACCCCGCCGCGGTCTGCGTGGTCGAGCAGGTCCCCGACCTCATGGCCATCGAACGCTCGGCGGCCTATCGCGGCACCTACCACGTCCTCCACGGCCGCCTTTCGCCGATCAACGGCGTCGGGCCCGACCAGCTCAACCTGGCGACCTTCGAACAGCGGCTGAAGGACGAGCCCATCGCCGAGGTCGTGCTGGCCCTGGGCAATGACATCGAAGGCGAAGCCACCTGTCACTATATCACCGAAGCGATCCATGCGATCCGGCCGAGCATCAAGGTCTCGCGCATCGGCTTCGGCCTGCCGAGCGGCAGCGGCCTGACCTTCGCCGACCCCGCCACGCTCCGGAGCGCCCTGGAGGGTCGTCGCGATGTCGCCAACTGACAGGCTCGCCTACCCGGGATCCGCCGAAGCGTTCTGGGTCGGCCATGCCGAACTCGCCGCGGAGCGCGCGGGCGAGGAAGCCCTCGAACGGATGACGCCCGCCGTGGCCCATCTCTCGGACCTCTTCACCATCGAGCGCCCCGAACGCAAGTTCCCGGACTACTTCGCCGACCCCCGGCTCCTCGCCGCTTACGGCGTCTTCTTCCTTCCGCAGAGCTTCACGCGCACCTCGTTCGCCTTGGCTCAGGTCTGCGGGCTTCGCGGCTGGCGACCGGCGTCGCCGGCCGCCGCGATCCTCGACCTCGGCTGCGGGCCCGGCTCCTGCGGCGTCGCGGCCGCGCACCGCCTGCGTCAGCTGGGCGTCGCCGAAGTCCGTCTGACCGGCGTCGACAAGTCGCCCAGCGCGCTCGCGGCCATGGAATCGTTCGGTCGCGCCGTGCTCGGCCCCGACGCCCCCGTCCGCACGCGCATCGGCGACGCCGCCCGCCCGGAGACCTGGCCGGACGGACGCTTCGACCTGATCGTCGCCGGCTTCGTGCTGAACGAGATGCCGCAGCTGGACGCCGCCGCCCTGCTGCGCTGGTTCGGCGAACTCAAGGCGCGGCTGGCGCCCGGCGGACTGATCCTGATCCTCGAGCCCGCCCTCCGGATCACGGCCGAACGCCTGCAGCGCCTGAGCGATGCGGTCGCGGCCGGCGAGATGACGCGGATCGCGCCGGAGCTCGACGCCCGGCCCGACCCTCAGCTCGGCGTCGGCGAGCACTGGAGCCATGAGACCCGCGCCTGGGAAGCCCCCGCGTCGACGGCGTTCGTCAACCGCCACCTGCATCGCGACCTGCGGGAGGTGCGTTTCTCGTTCGCGGCCTTCTCCGCCGCGCCGCTGGCGCCGCTGCCCGCCGGCCTGAGCCGGCTCGTCTCCGACGTCCAGATCATCAAAGGCCTCCTCCGCTTCATCGCCGTCCGGGAAGGGCGGATCGAATCCGTCGAAGTCCCGACCCGCGGCCTGTCGAAGCATGAGGTCAAGCAACTCGCGGCCCGGTTCGGACGGGGCGACGTCGTCCGCTACTCCCATGCGCCGGCGCCGAAGCTCCGGCTCGCGAATCACGGTGAATTAGAGGTCTTTTGGACGCCGGCCGGCCCCTGAGCACCAGATTGTAACATTCCGGGCCGGGCATTGGTTTGCCTGCCCCGAATCAAGGGTGTCTTATGGGACGGTCTGCGTCGCCATGCGGCGCCCATCCCATCCCTCTTCCCATGTTCAACCGCGAACTCAGCTGGCTTAGTTTCGACCGACGGGTCCTCGAGCTCGCCGAGGACGAAAGCGTCCCGCTGCTCGAACGCGTCCGCTTCCTTTCGATCGTCAGCTCCAACCTGGACGAATTCTTCGAGATTCGGGTGGCCGGCATCATGCAGCAGGAGGAGTCCGCCAGCCATCCGGCCACCCGCGAATTCCTGACCGAAGTGCTCGCCAAGGCGAGGGAACTCGTGGAGTCGGAGCAGGCCTGCTGGAAGAACCAGCTGCTGCCGGCGCTGGCGGCCCAGGGCATCGTCTTCAAGTCACGCGAACAGCTCGACGAAGCCGACCGCGCGGAACTCTCGCCGCGTTTCGACAGCGACATCTTCTCCGCGTTGACGCCGCTGGCGATCGACCCTTCCCACCCCTTCCCCGTCCTCACCAACAAAGGCCTCTACCTGCTCGTGCTGCTCCGCGACCCCGCGGACGGCGAGATCCGCCGCGCGGTCGTGCCGGTACCCAGGGTCCTGCCCCGGGTGCTGACGGTGGGCCAAGGCCCGCGGCCGGCTTATACGCTGCTCAGCCACGTCATCCAGCTGTTCATCCATCGGCTCTTCCCGGGTCTCGAACTCCAAGGCTCATGGGCCTTCCGCATCACGCGCAACAGCGACCTGTACGTCGACGAGGAAGAGGCCGGCAACCTGCTCGAGGCCATCGAGGAAGAGATCCGCAACCTCCGCAAAGGCGCGCCGGTGCGGCTTGAGATCGAAGCCGACGTCCCCGAAGGCGAGATGCGCTGGCTGCTCCAGTCGATCGGGCTTTCGGCGGACAACGCCTTCAAGGTCGCCGGCCCGGTCAACTTGCTCCGCCTCGGCAGCCTCATCGACCTGATCCCACGGCCCGACCTGCTCTACCCGACGTTCGTGCCGGCCTTGCCGCCCGAGTGCGTCGACCCGGCCAAGCTCTACGCGCGCATCGCCCAGCAGGACCTCCTCCTGCACCACCCTTACGAATCCTTCACGCCCGTCGTCGACTTCATCCGCCAGGCCGCCAAGGACGAGAGCGTCGTCGCCATCAAGCTCACCCTCTACCGCACCAGCGGCGACTCCCCGGTGGTCGAAGCCCTCAAGGAAGCCGCCCGCAACGGCAAACAGGTCACGGCCTTGGTCGAGCTCCGCGCCCGCTTCGACGAGCTCAACAACATCGAATGGGCCCGCCAGCTGGAGGAGGTCGGCGCGCACGTGGTCTACGGCCTCGCCGGCCTGAAGACCCACTGCAAGGCGTGCCTCGTCATCCGCCAGGAAAAAGGCGGCCTGCGCCGTTACGCCCACCTGGGCACCGGCAACTACAACCCGAAGACGGCGCGCATCTACACCGACTTCTCGCTCTTCACCGCGGACGCCGAGGTGACGGCCGACGTCGGCCTGCTCTTCAACGTCCTGACCGGCAACCTCAGCCGGCCCAAGTTCAAGCACCTCCTCGTCGCGCCCTTCGACCTCGCCCGGCGCATCATCGAGCTCATCGACGCCGAGACCTCGGCGGCGAAGGCGGGACGCAAGGCGACGATCTTCGCGAAGGTGAACAGCCTCGTCGACCCCGACGTCATCGCCGCCCTCTACCGCGCCTCCGCCGCCGGCGTGAAGGTCGAGCTCGTCGTCCGCGGCATCTGCTGCCTGCAGCCGGGCGTCGCCGGCCGCAGCGAGAACATCCGCGTGCGCAGCTTCCTCGGACGCTTCCTCGAGCACAGCCGCCTCTTCCGCTTCGAGAACAGCGGCGGCGAGCCGGTGATCCTGCTCGGCAGCGCGGACTGGATGCCGCGCAACTTCCTGCGGCGCGTCGAATGCGTGTTCCCGCTCCGGAACAAGGCCTTGCGCCGCCGCGTCGAAGCCGAAGTCATCGCCACCTACATGGAGCGGCTGGGCGACGCCAAGGAGCTCCGCCCCGACGGCGGCACCGTGGCGAGCGCGCCGGAAGGTCGGCGGGCCCCGTGCGCCCAGGACGTGTTCCTCGGACTGGCCCGCCGGCTCATGCCGGAGGACGTCAGCGCGCCGAAGAAGAAGGCCCCAGGCAGATCCGCTCGACGGCCGCGTTGAAACCGTCCTCGGCGCCGAGGATCTCCACCTCGAGGCGCACGAACATCAGGGGGATCGGCGGACGGAAACGACCCTGCAGGCGCACCGCGTCCTTCTCGGTCGTGACGATCATCTCGGCCTTGGCCTGCATGGCCTGGTCGAGCACCTCGTCGAGGTCCTCGTCGTTGAAGGCATGGTGGTCGAGGAACCGGCGGTTGGCCGCGAGGACCGCGCCCTGGCCCGTGAGCAGTTCCTCGAACCGTTCCGGGGTCGCGATGCCCGAGAACGCCGCGACGCGCTTGCCGGCGAGCTCGGACATCGGCAGCCGCCGCGGGCCGTCGACCTCGACGAGCTCCTTGGCGCCGTGGGCGCAGGCGACGATCTCCGCCTTGGCGTTGTGGCGGCGGATGAGCGCCACGAGGTCGGGATCGGGCGGACCGACGGACTTCGTCAGGAAGACGTAGGAAGCCCGGCTGAGGTTGGCGACCGGCTCGCGCAGCACCCCGCGGGGCAGCATCGCGCCGTTGCCGAACGGGTCGCGGCTGTCGACCAGGAGGAGGTTGATCTGGCCGCGCAGCGGCAGGTACTGGAGGCCGTCGTCGAGCAGGATGGTGTCCACGCCGAAACGACGGAGCGCGAAGCGTCCGCCTTCGACGCGGTCGCGGTCCACGATCACGACGACGCCGTCGCCGCAGAGGTTCTGCGCGAGCATGTAGGGTTCGTCGCCGGCTTCGTCGGGACCGACGAGCACCGCGCGGCCGTCCGAAACGACCAGCGGATCGGGCCGGCTCGCCTGCGTCAGCCAGCGCCAGAAGCGCTTCATCATCGAGTCCGAGGCCCCTTTGTATCCGCGCGAGAGGATGGCGACACGACGACCGCGGGATGCCAGGACCTTCGCCATCTTGAGCACGATGGGTGTCTTGCCCGTGCCGCCGACCGTCAGATTTCCCACGACGACCACCTTGCAGCCCAACGGCGTGTCGCGGAACACCCGGTTACGATAAAGCCACAGACGCAGCCTGACCAGGACTTCGAAGACCCAGGACAGGACCGTCAGGAAGGCCCCGAGCAGGGCCGCCCCGAACCCGCGCCGACGTCCGTAGACCACGTCCACGGCGTAGCTCGCGATCGCCTCGCCCAGGGAGGAAAAGTAACCTCTATGCTTCGCGGCCATGGACGAATTGATGCAAAGTTGTTTGACGAAGGCAACCATCCCGATTGAGAAGGACGACCCAGCGCCATGCTCGTACACCTGTTGCGCACCAAACTTCTCCGAGCCGAGGTCACCGCGGCCCGGCTCGATTACGAGGGCTCCCTGGCCGTCGACCGCGAGCTCATGGCCCTCGTCGGGATGCTCCCGTATGAGAAGATCCTGGTCGGCAACCTGGCCAACGGAGAGCGATTCGAGACCTACGCCATCCCCGCCCCGGCCGGGACCCGTGAGATCTGCCTGAACGGCGCCACGGCCCACCTCGGCAAGCCCGGCGACCTCCTGGTCATCATGAGCTTCACCAGCGTGGACCATAGCGTCGCCTCGACCTGGAAACCCCGGACCGCCACCCTGGCCGAGCGCAACCGCCGCATCGTCCGCCTCGAGAACCCCGAAGTCCCCGTCGAACTCCTCACCACCTTCCAACGATGAGCTATCGTCTCTACATCCCCGGCCCCCTCACCGTCTCCGATTCGATCGTCCAGGCCATGGGCAAGCCCATGATCGGCCACCGCTCCGGCGACTTCGTGAAGCTTTACAACGACATGCAGCCCCGCCTGCAGTCGATGTTCTATACCCAGGACCCGGTCTACCTCGCCACCAGCTCCGCCTGGGGCGTGATGGAAGGCGCCCTCCGCAACGTCTGCCGCAAGGGCGTGCTCAACTGCATGAACGGCGCGTTCTCCGACAAATGGAACGACGTGGCCAAGCGCTGCGGCAAGTACGCCGAAGCCCTGAAGTTCGAATGGGGCCAGCCCGTCGACCCCGCGCAGGTCCGCGCCGCCCTCGCCACCGGTAAGTTCGACTGCATCACCTTCATACATTCCGAGACCTCGACCGGAACCCTCTCGCCCATCGCCGACATCATGGCCGTGGTCCGCGAGTTCCCCGACGTCATCTCGATCGCCGACACCGTCAGCTCGTTCTCGACCATCCCGATCAGGAAGGACGAGCTCGGCATCGACATCTTCCTGACCGGCTCCCAGAAGGCCCTCGCCCTGCCCCCCGGCCTCGCGATCTTCGCCGTCAGCGAACGCGCCCGCGAACGCGCCAAGCAGTCCCCGGACCGCGGCTACTACTTCGACCTGATCGAGTTCCACGACAACCACGTCAAGGGCATGACGCCCTCGACGCCGTGCATCTCGCTCTTCTACGGCCTCCAGCAGCGGCTGCTCGAGATCGAGGCCGAAGGCCTGGACAACCGCTACGCCCGCCACCTGCGCCTCAACGAGCGCATGCGCGCCTGGGGCCTCGCCAAGGGCTTCTCCCTCCTGCCGGACGTCAAGTACGGCACCCGCGGCCTCAACTGCTTCAGGAACGACCGCAACGCCGACCTCGAGCGCCTCAACAAGACCCTCAAGTCGCGCCACAAGCTCGTGATCGACGGCGGCTACGGCAAGCTGAAGGGGAAGACCTTCCGCATCTCGAACATGGGCGACGAGACCGACGCCTCCATCGCCGCCCTGATCGCCGCCTTGGACGACTCCTTCGCCGAGCAAGGAATGTAACCGGTTTGACCATCGGTTATCATCCCACGCATGCGCAAGAAGTCGCCCAAGTCCGCCTCCGAAGCCTCCGCCCCCGCCGGCTCCAAGACCCTCGTCATCGCCGAGAAGCCGTCCGTCGCGGCCGACCTGGCGAAGGTCCTCAAGGTGCCCAAGGCCACCAGCGACTACTTCGAGAACGACCGGTGGGTGATCAGCTCCTCGATCGGTCACGTCGTCCGCCTGAACGACCCGCAGGACCTCGACGAGAAGTTCAAGCGCTGGACGCTCAAGGACCTGCCGATCCTGCCCGACGACTTCGACGGCTCGGCCCGCCCCGGCATCCTGAAGGTCGTCATCAGCGAGCGTAACAACGGCGACCGCTTCAAGCTGCTCAAGAAGCTCCTCGCCCGACCCGATGTCGGCGAAGTCGTCAACGCCTGCGACGCCGGTCGCGAAGGCGAGCTCATCTTCCACTACATCTATCAGCTGGCGAAATGCCGCCTGCCGGTCCGCCGCCTGTGGCTGGCCAGCATGACCAACGCGGCCATCGCCGAGGCCTTCGCCCACCTGCTGCCCGAATCCGCCAAGGCCGGCCTGCTCGGTTCGGCCATCTGCCGTTCCCAGGCCGACTGGCTGGTGGGCATGAACGGCAGCCGCTACGGCACCATCCGCATCGGCGGTGCCAAGCGCGACGTGTTCTCCGTCGGCCGCGTCCAGACCCCGACGCTCATGCTCCTGGTGAAGCGCGAGTTCGAGATCCGCAACTTCGTCCCTAAGACCTTCTGGAAGATCGAAGGTGACTTCGGCGTGACCCAGGGCGGCTACCGCGGCGCCGCGCAGGTGCCCGGCGTGACCGACCGCAAGGAAGCAGAGCGCTTCTACGACGAAGCCCAGGCCCGGCAGGTCGCCGAGGAGACCCTCAGGCTCGGCGTCGGCGTCGTCTCCGACGAACGCAAGCCCAAGAAGGAGAGCGCCCCGCGCCTCTTCGACCTCACGACCCTCCAGCGCGAGGGCAACCGCCGCTTCGGCTTCTCGGCCAAGACGACACTCGGCGTCGCCCAGGCCCTGTACGAGAAGCACAAGGCGCTCACCTACCCGCGCACCGACTCGCAGTACCTGCCCGAGGACTACGTCGCGAACGCCAAGGCCGCCCTGCAGTCCCTCGAAGGCGCCCACCCCGCCGGCGTCTTCGCCAAGGAAGCCCTCCGCGCCGGCTGGGTCGACGCCGCCGGCCGCCGCGTCTTCGACAACAAGAAGGTCAGCGACCACTTCGCCATCGTCCCCACCGGCACGATCCCGCACGGCCTCACCGACGTCGAGCAGAAGGTCTACGACCTCGTCGTCCGGCGCTTCGTCGGCGTCTTCTTCCCGATGGCCGAGTTCGAGGAGACCGTCCGCACGACGACGGTCGGAGCCCATCAGTTCCGCACCACCGGCAAGGTCCTCGTCGTCGCCGGCTGGCGCGCGGTCTGGGGCCAGGAGGCCGAAGCCGACGAAGACAAGGACAAGGAAGGCTCCGCCAGCCTGCCCGCGCTGGTCGCCGCCGACGGCGTCCCCGCCCAGGCCAAGGTCCGCGGCGTCGACGTGAAGGAAGACGCCACCAAGCCGCCGGCCCGTTACAACGAAGCCTCGCTCCTCGGCGCGATGGAGAACGCCGGCAAGCTCGTCGACGACGAGGCGCTCGCCGAGGCGATGAAGGAACGCGGCCTCGGCACCCCCGCCACCCGCGCCGCCACCATCGAAGAACTCCTGGCGAAGACCTACATCGAACGTCAGGGCAAAGAGCTCGTGCCGATGGCCAAGGCCTTCCAGCTGCATCAGTTCCTCACCCAGAAGAGCAAGGGCATGTCCTTCCTCGTGGAGCCGCAGCTGACCGGCGAGTGGGAATACAAGCTCAAGCAGATCGAGCACGGCGAACTCACGGCCGAGGCGTTCATCCGGGAGATCAAGGCCCAGGTCCGCGAGATGCTGGCCGGCGCGACCGACCCGGCGCCGTCCGCGGAACTGAGCCCGCAGGTGCTCTCCCCGACCGACGGGAAGCCCCTGCTCACCGACGGCGAGAAGTACTTCTCCCAGGACAAGGCCGGCGCCACCGACCGGCCCAAGATGACCATCTACGCGGAGATGAACGGCCACCGGATCACGCCCGCCGAAGTCGCCGAGCTCGTCGCGAAGCGCCGCATCGGCCCCTACTCCGACTTCCGCTCGATGAAGTCGGGCAAGAACTTCACGGGCTACATCGACCTCGTCGACCCGGACACCATCAAGCCCCGCGGCGCCGAGGAGAAGACGGAGGCCGCCCCGGCCGCCGAAGCCGAAGGGACCGCGCCCGCCAAGACCCCGCGCAAGACCAAGCCGAAGGCCCCGAGCGGCAAGCTCAAGGCCGTCCTCTATTTCCCGCCGCGCGAAGGCGCCGACGGCAATCCCGACGCCTTCGACGCCGAATGGCCGGTGCTCGGCCCCTGCCCGGTCAGCGGCCTGCCCGTGCAGCATACGCCGACGGCCGGTTACCGCGTCTGTCCGCACAAGGCGCAGGAAGCCGGCGCCAAGAAGACCTTCAGCCTGAACGCCGAGATGCTCAAGTGCCCGGTGTCACCGGACGACGTCCGGCGCCTGCTCAACGAAGGCAAGACCGGCTTGAAGAAGTTCGTCTCCAACCGCACGAAGCGGACGTTCGAGGCCTTCCTCGTGGCCGACAAGGCCAAGGGTTGGTGGTTCGAGTTCCCGCCCCGCAAGCCGAAGGCGGCCAAGGGCGCGCCCGCCGAGAAGAAGGCCGACGAGCCTTTCTGATCAGCGCTCCCAGGCCTGGTGTGGGATCCGGAGCTCGGGCCTGACCCGCAGCACTTCCTCCATCGTCCGCAGGCGCTGGAGGTCGTCGGGGAAGCCGTCTTCCTTCGGCAGCATGCGCGTAGTCCAATACTGGCGGAGCCAGCGATAGGCTTCCTCCCGGCGGCCGTCCTCCCAGAGCGTCTGCGCGCAGATGCGGGCCGCGTACCACGGGGCGTCCGGCGCCTCGGCTGCGGTCTGATAATAGGAGGCGGCGAGGCGGTGGTCCTTCAGCTTGATCTCGGCGAGCTGGGCGGCGCAGAGCACCAAGGGCGTGGTGGTCTTGGCGTGACGGCGGCCTTCCTCGAGGATGTCGATGCCGCGGCGGGCATACGACTTGAAGAGCCGCTCCTGGGTCTCGGCCGGCACCTTGGCGTAGCCGCCGCGGCGGCGGATCTCCCAGTGGGCGAGGTCGAACCCGACCGCGTAGCCGGTGTTCTCCCAGAAATAACGGGAATGCGGGTCAAGGGCGCAGGCCGCCCGCATCAGGGCTTCGCAACCGGCGCGGTCGCGGCGTTCCCAGAGCACGTAGCTCCGGATCCAGGTGAGGTCGGCGACGACCGTGCGCAGCCCGCCGAGGATGCCCAGCAGGACGCCTTGCCCGAGGGTCGGCTCGAGCTCCTTGCGACCGATCTCGGGGATCTGCGGACGGACGCCGCGCCAGGCCCGCTCCGCCATGGCGCCGGCGGCGAGCAGCGCGAGACCCGCGCACAGCCAAGGCGCGAAGCGACGCATCAGATCTCCCTCCGTCCGAAGAGGAGCGCCCCGAGGAACACGTAGGCGGCCATGTACGCCGCGCCCGCCAGGACGACGGCGCCGACGGCGTCGGCCGGCACGCCCGTCGCTCCGAGCACCAGCGCGTCGCCGATGTTGAACTGCTGGAGGTTCGGCAGGACCCGGCTCGTGCACCAGAGCAAGGCCTCGTAGGCCGGCGATTCGGTCGGCTTCAGGATGGCGTCCTGCGCGATCCACTGCAGCTGACCGGCGACGACGGCCAGCGCGCCGACGACGACCGCGTAAAGGAACGTCCGGGCCAGCGACGAGATCGCGAGCACGATCGAGGCGACCACGCCGAGACGCAGCCACTGCAGCAAGGCGAACTGCGCGAGGCCGGAGGCGCTGAACGTCGGCGGGACCTTGCCCGACTGTTCGGCGAGCAGGAGCAGTTCCTGCTCGCGGCCCCAGAGGACGACGCCGAGGAGGGCCGACAGCACGCCCACGAAGACCGCGAGCACGGCCCACGCGCCGGCGAACTTGCCGAGGAGGAACTCGCCGCGGCCCAGGGGCTTGGCGAGCAAGGTCAGGGCGGTCCGGTTGTCCATCTCGCTGAAGAACAGCTGGGCGGTCATCACGACGGCGAGGACCGAACCGAAGAGGAACATGCCGCCGAAGCCGAAGTCGGCGATGAACTTCAGTTCGCCGTGTCCGAAGTCCAGGACCCGGAAGGAGACGGAGGAGAGGGCCATCGCCGCCCCGAGGATGAGCAGGAAGGCGAAGAAGCGCTGCCGGACCGCCTCCAGGAAGGTGACCCGGGCGATCCACGAGATGCGGAGGAAGGAGGCTTGCATGGGGGTTTCAGGCGTCGCGGCTGCCGGTGACGAGTTCGCGGAAGAGGTCTTCCAAGGAGCGCCGCGGATGGGTGACCGAGGTGACGACGGCCCCATGGGCGGCCAAGGCGGCCTCGGCGGCCTCGCGGGCGGCCGGCGTCATGGATTCGACGGTCAGGACATGCCGGTCGCGCCGCGACAGCACGTCCTCGACGCGGCCTTCGAGCACGAGCCTGCCGCGGTCCATGATGGCGACGCGGTCGCAGACCTGCTCCACCTGACCGAGCAGATGCGAGCACAGCACGATGGTCTTCCCCTTCCCGCGCATGGCGTGGATCATGCGTCCGATCGCGGCGGAACCGACGGGGTCGACGCCGGCGGTGGGTTCGTCGAGGATGACGAGCTCGGGGTCATGGACCACCGCCTGCGCGAAGCCGATGCGCTGCAGCATCCCTTTGGAATAGGTGCCGATGGGGCGGTCGGCCGCTTCGGTCATCGCCGCGAGACCGAGCGCGTCCTCGACGGCCGCGGCGACGTCCGCCGACGGCACGCCGCTGAGCCGGGCGCAGTAGCGGACGAGTTCCCGGCCGGTGAGGAACTTGTGGAAGTAAGGCGCCTCCGGCAGGAAGCCGGTGCGGCGGCGGGCCTCCGGCGTCGCCGACGGGCAGCCGAGGATGCTCACTTCGCCGGCGGTGGCGGACACGAGCCCGAGGACGATCTTCAACGTGGTGCTCTTGCCGCAGCCGTTCGGCCCCAGCAGTCCGTAGACCTGGCCGCGGGGAATCTCCAAGGAGACGTCGTCGACGGCGCGCAGCTTGAGGCCGCGCAGGCCGACCCGGAAATCTTTCGTGAGATGGCGGACCGAGATGGCGGATGTCATCGGCGGATGGAGAAGTCTTGGCAGGTGCGCAGGCCGGCGAAGGTCTTGATCTCCTCCCCGCGGATATGACCGTCGAGGGACTTGGCGATCTGGTCGGTGAAGGCCTCGACCTCGGCTTCGGCGCCTTCGGCGTGCAGGTAGACCCGGCCGTCGGCGAGGTTCTGGACGTAGCCGGTCACGTCATAACCGCGGGCCAGACCGAGGACTTGGGCCCTGAAACCGACCCCTTGGACGTGTCCGACATACCAGACATCACGATGGGAGACATGGGTTGACATAGCCTTAACTTCGGGAAATGTTTACTACTCAGCCAATCCCAGCAACCGCAATCCTATGTCCCTCCACCTCGCCATGCTCGACGGCCCCGTCTTCTGGGCCATCCTCGCCGTAGCCCTGCTCCTTTTCGGTGGCTCCAAGATTCCGGAGCTCGCCCGCGGCCTGGGCAAGGCGAAGCGCGAATTCAAGAAGGCTTCCGAGGAAGTCGAGACCGAGATCCGCAACGCCACCGAGGAGGACGAGCGTCGTAAGTATCGCCAGAAGCAGATCGAGGAAGAAGAGCGCGCCGCGATCCGCGCCAAGATCGAGGCCGAAGAACGCGCCAAGCGGGCCCAAGACGGCAAACAGAACTGAGACCTGAGGGGCCTGCCAAGGCCCCTTTTCATTGCCGATGTTCACCGGGCTCGTCCAAGGCGCCGCCAAAGTCCTTTCGCTCACCCCCCGGGAAGCGGACGGCGCCCGCCTCACCCTCTCCCACCCGCTCCTGACCTCCGCCCGCGCCGGCGACAGCATCGCCACCAACGGCTGCTGCCTCACGGTCGTCGATCCGCGCGGCGACATCGCGAGCTTCGACCTGCTGGCCGAGACCTTGCGCCTGACGAACCTCGGCGAACTGAGCGCCGGCGGCCTCGTGAACATCGAGCCCAGCCTCCTGCCGACGGACCGCATGGGCGGCCATTTCGTGACCGGCCACGTCGACTGCGTCGGCACCATCGCCTTCCTCGGCCGCGAGGGCGCCGACTGGCGGCTCGACATCGCCGCGCCCGAGGCCGTGCTCCGTCACGTGGTCCGCAAGGGCTGCGTGGCCGTCGACGGGATGTCGCTGACGGTGGCCGACCTGATCCCGGGCGGCTTCCGTATCTGGCTGATCCCGCACACCCTCGAGGTCACCAACCTGTCCCGGCGGAAGACCGGCGACCGCGTGAACCTGGAGTCCGACCTCCTCGCCAAGTACGCGGAGAAGCTCCTGGGCAAGGCCTGAGACTCAGGCCGGATCGGCGGACAGGGTCCGGAGCCTTTCCTGCAGGCGCGCCGCCAAGGCCTCGTCAGCCTCACCTTCGGCAGGCGTGGGTTCGGCCGCCAAAGTGAGCTCTACGCGGGAGAACGGCAACGGCATCGCGAAACGGTCCCAGCTGCGGAACCGGAAGCAGGCCGCGTAGCGGATCCCGAGCAGCAGGAACGGGCGCCCGGTCAGGCGGGCGAGCGCGACGGCCCCGGGCTTGCACACGAGCGCCGGACCCTTCGGTCCGTCGGGGGTGATGCCGGTGTGATGACCGGCCCGCATCGCGCGCGTCAACGCGATCAAGGCGGCGGCGCCGCGCCGGTTGGACGAGCCGCGCACCGCGGTGATGCCCATCAGCCGGAAGAAGGCGACCAGCCAGGCGCCGTCCTTGCTCGTGCTGATGAGGGCGGCGACGCGGCGGCGGAAACAACGCTGGGCGATCAGCGGCGCGAGGAAGAGCTTGTCATGCCAGAGTAGGATCACCGCCGGCCCCTCGGCGTCGTCGAACCGGCCGGTGTCGCCGCGGAAACGCAGCGTCGCCAGCCAGAGCCGGAGGATCATCGCCAGCGGCCCGACCCAGAGCCAATGGTACCACGGCACCACGGAAGGCGCATCGGCGGTCGCTGGGTGGTTCGCAGGCACGCCCCTTCTCTCTCACCGCCGCAGGGACATTTCAACCCATTACGCCGGCAGCCCGAGGGAACGACGGATGGCGTCGCGGGCGAGCAGGTGGCCGAGCGGCGAGGCGAAGAGCTCCGGTTCGGCCGCGAGCCAGGCCGCCGTCTCCGCCGGCGTCCGCCAGAGCACCGAGTCCACCTCGAACGCGGCGAGGGTGACCGCGAAGTCGCCCCGCAGCAGGTAGCTGCGGACGAATTCGTCTCCGAGCGCCGGATGACACGGGGCGTAATCCACCTCCGCGAGGGCGGCGGCCGGCGCCGCGATGCCGAGTTCCTCGCGCAGTTCGCGGACGGCGGCGGTCGGATAATCCTCGCCGGCGTCGACGTGGCCGGCGCACGAGGTGCTCAGCAGCCCCGGCGCCTTGTCCTTGGCGTAGGAGCGCCGCTGGAGGCAGAGCCGGCCGTCGCCCCGGAGCCAGAAGACATGGATGGCCCGATGCCGGAGGCCGCGACGATGGATCTCCCGGCGGAACTCCCGGCCGATGACCGCGTCATGTTCGTCGACGACGTCGAAGATCTCGTCCGGCGACTGGCCGACTTCGCGGTGGCTCATCGTCCGAGGTCCATGATGACGTTCCACCGCTTCGTCAGCTCGCGGTCATGCTTCCGCCAGTCCGGATCCCAGGCCGCGAGCTGGTCCCAGAAACGGTCGGAGTGATCCATGTGCCGGCGATGGGAGAGCTCGTGCAGGATGACGTGGTCGTGGAGCAACGGCGGCAGCAGCACGAGCCGCCAGTTGAGGGAGAGCGTGCCGGCGGCGGAACACGAACCCCAGCGGGTGGTCTGGTCGCGGACGCTGACCTGCTCGACCGTGACCCCGACCTTGCGGCTCAGCCGATCCACGGCGAGCGACAGTCCCGTCTCGGCGAGACGCCGGACGACCCGGACGGCCCCGGGCTCGGGCGCCGCCGTCGGCACGACCAGGCTGACCTTGTCCTCGGTCGGAGAGATCCGGAGGGCGCCGCGCGCGCCTTCCTCCATCTCGACGGCCAGCAGACGGTCGTCCACGGTGACCCAGGGGAACTTGCGCAGATGGGAGGTCAGCGAGGGCTGCACCGGACGGGCCTTGGCGAGCACCTTCTCGAGCCACGGCAGGTTGTCGCGCAGGAAGGCGAGCGCGGAGGCGCGGGAGGCGTGCGGCGGATGGGCGAGCACGACCTTGGGACCCGGCTTCACGGACAGGCGGACCCGCGTGGTGCGGGCGGAGACCTTGGGCCAGACCTCCACGGCCCTGCCCGCGACGTGCACGATGATCGGCTGGTCGTCCGGCTCCATGCTCAGCCTTGCGCGGAACGACGCTCCGCCTCGGCGACCACCGAGGCGGTGTGGCGTCGCAGGGCGGAATCCGGGTCGATCCCCGCGTCGCGGCAGGCGGCGACGAGCGCGAAGAGCTCCCGGCCGGCCGACGCTTCGCTGAGACCTTGCGACCGGGCCTCCACGGCGGCGACGTCGACCGTCTCGCCGACGGCGAGCTGCTTCTTGCGGACCTGCTTCCACACCTCGCGGGCGGTGAGCAGCGCGTTCAGGGACGGCGGAAGTTCCTTGAAGACGGCCGGCTTGCCGGCGCCCTTCTCCTTGAGCTTGATCTGCTCCCACTGGGTGACGACCGCGTCGGCCGAACCCAGCTTGGCGCCGTCGCCGAAGACGTGGGGATGACGACGCACCATCTTCTCGTTCACCTCGCGCGCCACGTCGTCGAAGGTGAAGTGACCCGCTTCGGCCGCCATCTGGGCGTGCATGGCGACATGGAAAAGCAGGTCGCCGAGTTCCTCCCGAAGGTTCGCGACATCATCGCGGTCGATCGCCTGGACGAGTTCCGCCACCTCTTCGACGAGGCAGTCGCAGAGGGTGCGGTGCGTCTGTTCGCGGTCCCAAGGGCAGCCGTCGGGCGCACGGAGTCGGGCGGTGGTCGCGAGCAGGAGGTCGATGCCGGGCATGCGCCGATGCAGAAGGCTCGAAGGAAGGGAGTCAAAACGATTGCCAGAAGCCCGGGGAGCGCTTGCTTAAGGCCAGTGGACAAGCTGACCGAAATCATGGACGCCAAGCGCCGGGAAATCGCCCCGTTCGCCCGTCCCGTCACGGACGCCGAACTGGCGGCCTTCGCCGGCCGCCATGGTTCGCCGGGGTTCCGTCAGTCCCTGGCGGTCCCCGGGCGCCTGACGGTCATCGCCGAGGTCAAGCGGGCGTCGCCGAGCGTGGGCCGGATCCGCGAAGGCGTCGACGCCGTCGCCCAGGCCCGGGCTTACGCCGACGCCGGGGCCGACTGCCTCTCGGTCCTGACCGAGACGAAGTATTTCCAGGGCGAGCTCAAGGACCTCGTCGAGGTGGTCCGTTCCCAGGCGGGCAGGAAGCGTCCCCTGCCCTGCATCCGCAAGGACTTCATGGTGCACCCCTACCAGGTGCTCGAAGCGGCCCAAGCCGGGGCGCGCTGCATCCTCATCATCGTGCGCGGGCTGACCGACGACGAGATCCGCCCCATCCACCGGGCCGCGAAGCTCGCCGGGCTCGACGCCTTGTTCGAGGTCCACGACGAAGCCGAACTCGAACGGGCGTTGCGCCATGACCCGGACATGGTCGGCGTGAACAACCGCAACCTTTCCACCTTCCAGATCGACCTGTCCTTCGCGGAACGGGTGATCCCGCACATGCCCCGGTCCGTCCTGAAGGTCGCCGAAAGCGGCATCAAGACCGCCGAGGACGCCGCCCGCATGCGGGCCGCCGGCGCCGACGCCCTGCTGGTCGGCGAGTCCCTGATGCGCGCCGCCGATCCGGCCGCGCTGATGAAGGCGTTGCAATCCGCATGAACGAAGGCCCGCTTTCGGCGAACGAGACCCGGGACCTGCTGGCCCGCCTTGCGCACATGCCCAAGAAGTGGCTCGGCCAGAACTTCCTGGTCGATGGAAACATCGTCCGCAAGTCGCTCGAGCTCGGCGAAGTGAAGGCCGGCGACACGGTCGTCGAAGTCGGCCCCGGCCTGGGCACGCTCACCCGCACCCTGCTCGGCGCCGGCGCCGACGTCCACGCCGTCGAAGCCGACCGCACCATGCACTTCCATCTGACGGAGTCGCTGCTGCCCCGCTTCCCGAAGACGTTCCACCTCAAGGAAGGCGACGCGGTGGATTTCCCGCGCGCCGACCTGACGGACGTGGCCGACGGCGCGTTCAAGGTCATCGCCAACCTGCCGTACGCGATCTCGACGCCGTGGATGGACGCCATCTGCGCCGGACCGCATCCCTCGCTGATGGTGCTCATGCTCCAGCGCGAAGCCGCCGAGCGCCTCACGGCCGAGGTCGGCACCGGCCATTGGTCCGCCGTCACCGCCCAGGTGCACCTCGCCTTCGAGAAGGTCAAGGTGCACCCCGTGCCCGCCCAAGCCTTCAACCCGCCGCCGAAGGTCGACTCGTGCCTGCTCGTCCTGCGGCGCCGCCCGGACGCCCGTCGGCTCAGCCCCCGGGCCCGCGAGGTCGCCCGGATGATTTTCACCCAGCGACGCAAGCAGGTCGGCTCGGCCGCCAAGAAACTCTTCCCCGACGCTCCGGACGTCGCGGCCTGGCTGGCGGACCTGCCGCGCCACGGCCTGACCAGCCTGGCCCGCCCCGAGACGATTCCGGCCGCGGCCTGGCTGACCCTCTGACGCCTGGGGTTGCATTCCGTCCCGTCTCCGCTCCTTATCCCGCCATGTCTGTCAAAGTAGGCCTCGTCTCCCTCGGTTGCGCCAAGAACCTGATCGATTCCGAGATCATGATCGGGCACCTCGCCAAGGCCGGCATGGCCATGACTCCCGACGCCGCCGAAGCGGACGTCGTCATCGTCAACACCTGCTCCTTCATCGACGCCTCCAAGCACGAGGCCCTCGAGGCCATCTACGAGATGAGCGACGGCAAGGCCACCGCCCGCAAAAAGGGCCAGAAGCTGATCGTCGCCGGCTGCATGTCCCAGCGCTACCAGGGCGCCCTCCCCGTCGTCGAAGGCGCCAAGGGCCGCGTCGAGCTCCCGAAGGTCGACGCGTTCATCGGCCTCGACCAGGTCACCAACATCGTCCCCGTCATCCACAAGGTCATGGGCGGCGAGGCCGGCATGACCGAGTTCCTGGCCAAGACCACGACCTACATCCCGGACTTCGACACCCCGCGCTTCCGCCTCACCCCGCGCCACTCCGCCTACATCAAGATCGCCGAAGGCTGCAACCACCCCTGCACCTTCTGCATCATCCCGCGCATCCGGGGCCGCCACCGCAGCCGCACGGTCGAATCCGTCGTGAAGGAAGCCCGCCAGCTCGTCGCCGAGGGCGTGAAGGAGATCAACCTCATCTCCCAGGACACGACCTACTTCGGCATGGACCGCTGGACCGACGCCCGCCCGAACCCGCGCAGCAAGGTCGACTCCTCCAAGGGCGAGTCGCTCGCCTCGCTCCTGCGCGAGCTGGACCAGATCGAAGGCGAATTCTGGGTCCGCCTGCTCTACACGCACCCCGCGCACTGGAGCGACGAGCTCATCGAGACCATCGGCCGCTCCAAGCACGTCGTCCGTTACGTCGACATCCCGCTCCAGCACGTCTCGGACAAGATGCTCGGCGCCATGCAGCGCGAGACCGACGGCGCCTACATCCGCGACCTGATCCGGCGCATGCGGGCCGGCATCCCGGACCTCGTCATCCGCACGACCTTCATCGTGGGCTTCCCCGGCGAGACCGAGGACGACTTCGCCGAACTGCTCGCCTTCCTCGAGGAGACCAAGTTCGACCGCGTCGGCGTGTTCAAGTATTCGAAGGAAGAAGGCACCAAGGGCGCCAAGATGGAAGGCCACCTCTCCGACGAGGTGAAGGCCGACCGTCACGCCCGGGCCATGCTCCTGCTCCAGCGGCTCTCCAAGCAGCGCGGCGAAGCCCTCGTCGGCCGCAAGCTCCGCGTCCTGGTCGAGAGCCCCGGGGTCGCCCGCAGCACCGGCGACGCCATGGAGATCGACGGCGTCGTCAAGGTGCCGAAGAAGCTCCCGGTCGGCCAGTTCGCCGAAGTGACGGTGACCGGGGCCGAGGAGTACGACCTGATCGCGAAGTGATCAGCCTTCGGCGTCGCGCTCCGGCGCCGTCTCCGCGGAGGCCGCGGCGGCCGGGGAATCGCTGAGACGGATGAGCGCGTCGAGCGACGAGAAGTGCCGCGTCCAGTCGGTCATGTCCGGGATGTCGCCGACGACGGTCGAGAACAGCTCGCGCTTCTCCTGCTTGAGCTCCTCGATGCGCTCCTCGACGGTGCCCGGGGCGATCATGCGGTAGATCAGGACGGGGTTCTTCTGGCCGATGCGGTGCACGCGGTCGACGGCCTGGGCCTCGACGGCGGGATTCCACCAAGGGTCCAGGAGGAAGACGTATTCCGCGGTGTTGAGCGTGATGCCCGTGCCGCCCGCCTTGAGCGAGGCGAGGAACAGCGCGGGGCCCTTCGTCTCCTTGAACTGCTCCACCGGCGCGGAGCGGTCCTTGGTCTCGCCGGTGAGCTCGAAGATGGGCAGCGCGGGGAGGTCCCGGGCGAGGGTCGCCTTGACGCGCTCGATGAGGGAGACGAACTGCGAGAAGACGACGGCCTTGGAGCCGTTGGCGGCGATCTCGGCCAGCTTTGAGACGAGCAACGTGATCTTGCCGGAATGGGCCGACGGGCACGCGGCGTTCTCCGGGAGCAGGCCCGGGTCGCAGCAGACCTGGCGCAGGCGCATCAGCAGCGTGAGCACGGACGTGGCGTCCTTGGAGAGCAGCGAGGCGAGTTCGCCGGACAGGCCGCTGCCCTGCGTGAGATGCTGGTAGAGGGCGCGCTGTTCGTGCGTGAGCGGGCAAGGCAGGACGACCTCCATCTTCGGCGGGATGTCCGCGGCGACGTGACGCTTGAGCCGGCGCAGGATGAAGGGCGAGACCTGCCGCCGGACCTTGCCGAGCGCGACGGAGGCGTCCCGGAGCATCAGACGTTCGAAGCCCGCGCGCTTGCCGAGCAGGCCGGGCATCAGGAAGCGGAAGATCGTCCACAGGTCCGTGGGGCGGTTCTCGAGGGGCGTGCCGGTGATCGCGATGCGGTGTTCGGCCTGGAGCGCGACGCAGGTCTGCGTGGTCTTCGACTCCGGATTCTTGATGGCCTGCGCCTCGTCGAGCACCGCGTAGCCGAAACGGGCCTTCGGCAGCAGGTCGGCATGGCGGCGCAGCTGGGTGTAGCTCGAGATCCAGAGCCGCGCCCCGGGGTTCTTCACGAAGTCATCCTCGGCCGTGAGCACCGCGGTCCCGGCGCTGAGTCCGGGGTGGAACCGCTTGATCTCCCCGAGCCAGACGGGGATGACGCTGGCCGGGCAGACGATCAGGGAACGTTCGCCGACCGGACGGGAGGCGAGCAAGGCGAGCACCTGGACCGTCTTGCCGAGCCCCATCTCGTCGGCGAGCAACGGGTGCGCCCCGAGCTCGCAGAGCCGCCCGAGCCAGGCGACGCCCTTCGCCTGGTAGGGACGCAGGTGCGCGGGCAGGTCGTCCGGAGGCGTCGGCTCCTGGAGGAGCTTGTCCTTCCAGGCCTTCAGGTCGTCGTTGAGCTTGAGCGCGCCGACGGCCGCATGGTCGAAGAGGGAGAGAAGCAGGTAACGGGGGACCTCCCCGTCCTTCGCCCGCCAGTCCTCGGAGAAGTCGGCGACGGCGGCGTTGTAGGCGACCACGCCCTTGCCGGGCAGGATCACCGGCCGGCCGCCCGCCTTCAGCAGCAGCTTCTGTTCGTCGGCCAGCAGGCGATGACCGCCGGCCTTGAGGCGCCAGTTCAGCCGGAAGGACTTCCCGTCGGCCGCGGACTCGGCCTCGGCGTCGACGGCGACCTGCAGCTGCTCGTTGCGGAAGATATTGAGGGCGTCCTCGCCGACGAGCTTGAAGCGCTTGCGCCAGTCGGTCAGGTCCTCGCGCACGAAGCGCTCGATGCGTCCGATGTTGTCGATCGCCCAGGCTCCGGTGGCTTTCCCGTAGGCGAAGCCCGCCCGGTGGGCCACCGTGTTGAAGCGGAACAAGGCCTGGCGCTGTTCGTCGGAAAGCTCGTCGCCCGGCACCGCCCCGGGACCGAAGCAATTCCAGGCATGCCCGCCGCGGCCGGCCCAGCAGGCGGAGATCTTCAGGCCGTCGGAGGAGAGTTCGAAGCTGACCTGGAGCTTCAGCGAGGCGCGGGCGTTGGCGTCCTTGCGCTCGGGCTCCTTCGGGGCCGCGGGCGCGACGGCCATGGCGGATTCGTCGATGGCCGGGAGTTCGTCGGCGAGCAGTTCCTCGACCTCATAGATCGAGGCCACGGCGAACGGCGCGCCGTTCTCCTCCTCGGGCAGGGAGGTCCGCCATTCGAGCCTGCCGTCGACGATCTCGATGACGGCCCGGACGGTCTGCTCCTCGGTGCGGGTGACCGCCTCGGCGTTCTCCGGCTTGAGTTCGATCTGTCTGACCAATCCTTCGGTATAGAGCCGGCGCCCTTCCCTGAGGTCGGCCGGCTTGAAGGCGGCCTCCCAGTCTTCGGGCAGGCACGCGAACCACCTCTCCAAGGCGGCCGTGGAGTACGAGCGATTGGCCGGACGCGGGGAAGACATCGACGGTCCCCGATTAGACCCGGACCGAGATGCCCTTACAACCCCCAATAAGCGACAATTTTGAGCTGGGTCTGGGCTTGTTTATGCTCAGGTCGCTGGTTTACCTTTACTTCCCTTTTACAGGCCAAAAATGAAACATCTCAGCGTCGGCAGCCGTTGGAACGCAGACCTCATCGCATCCTATCACGAGCAATGGTCCAAGGACCCCTCTTCGGTCGACGCGGACTGGCGCGCTTTCTTCGAAGGCTTCGAACTCGGACTCAGCCTCCCGCCCAAGCCCGGGAAAGGCGCTGCCGCCGGCTCGGTCGACGCCGCCGCCCAGTGGAAGGTCCTGGCCGCCATCCAGGCCTACCGGACCATCGGCCATCTCCAGGCCCGCATCAATCCCCTGGCGGAGCCCTTCCCCCACTTCGAACTCGCCGACAAGGCCCTCGGCCTGGACGCCCTGCCGGCCGACCGCCTCTTCCACACGGGGGATTTCCTCGGCGGCCAGATGCTCCCGCTGGGCGAGATCATCGCCAAGCTGAAGTCGACTTACTGCGGTCCGGTCGGCGTGGAATTCACCCACATCCAGGACGGCGAACGCCGCCGCTGGCTCCAGGAACGCGTCGAAAGCTGCGGCCTCCGACCGAGCTATGACGCCGCGGCCCGTCGTCGCTTCCTGCGTTCCATCGTGCAGGCCGAGCAGTTCGAACGCTTCCTCCACAAGACTTTCGTCGGCGCCAAGCGCTTCTCCGTCGAAGGCGGCGAAGTGATGCTGGCCGTCATGGACCAGCTCATCCACCGCGCGCCGTCGGCCGGCGTGGCCGACCTCGTGATCGGCATGGCCCACCGCGGCCGCCTCAACGTCCTCGTCAACGTCTGCGGCAAGAAGCCCGAGGCCCTGTTCGCGGGCTTCAACGAACAGCACATCCCCGACACCACGCATGGCGACGGCGACGTGAAGTACCACCTCGGCTACGCCGGCGCGCGCGTCGTGGACGGCAAGGAGATCGGCGTCACCCTCGCCTTCAATCCCAGCCACCTCGAAGCCGTCAACCCGGTCGTGCTCGGCCGCGCCCGCGCGCTCATCGACCTCCAGGGAGGCGCCGACCGCTCGAAGGTCCTGCCGATCCTGCTCCACGGCGACGCGGCCTTCGCCGGCCAGGGCGTGGTCATGGAAACCCTCAACCTCGCGGGCCTCAAGGGCTACCAGGTGGGCGGCACGCTCCACATCGTCTCGAACAACCAGGTCGGCTTCACCACCAACCCGGACGAAGCCCGCACGGGCCGCCATTGCACCGAGATCGCGAAGTTCACCGAATCGCCGGTCTTCCACGCCAACGGCGACGACCCCGACGCCGTGGTCCTCGCGGCCGAGATCGCGCTCGAGTACCGTCAGAAGTTCGGCGCCGACGCGGTCCTGGACATCGTCTGCTACCGTCGTTACGGCCATAACGAGACCGACGAGCCCGCCTTCACCCAGCCCGTGCTCTACAAGGAGATCGCCGCCCACCCGAGCGTGGCCGAGCTCTACGCCTCGCGCCTGACCGAATCGAAGTCCGCGCCCGACGGCGAGCTCATCGCCTTGCGCACGGAGTTCGACATCCTCCTCAACGCCGCGCAGGAACGCGCGCAGGCCGCCGTCGCCGCCGAAGTCGAGGAACGCAAGACGAAGCCCGTCGGCGTGCGCCCGTTCCGCTCCGCCTACGAGCACGCCGTCGACACCTCGGCGCCGCGCGAGCTGCTCGACAAGGTCGCGCCCGTGCTCTGGCAGACCCCGCCGGACTTCGCGCCCAACCCGAAGATCAAGCGCCTGCTCGACGCCAAGGCCGAAGCCTACAAGTCCGGCGCGAACATCGACTGGAGCCTCGGCGAAGGCCTCGCCTTCGCCTCCCTGCTGGCCGAAGGCTACCCCGTCCGCATCTCGGGCCAGGACTGCGAACGCGGCACCTTCTCCCACCGCCACGCGGTGCTGCACGACCCTTCGAACGACGCCGAGTACTGCCCGCTGGGCTCGATCGCCGGCGCCGAGGTCGAACTCGTCAACTCCTCCCTCTCCGAATACGCGGTCCTCGGCTTCGACTACGGCTACTCGCTCGAAGCCCCGGATTCCTTGGTCATCTGGGAGGCCCAGTTCGGCGACTTCGCCAACGGCGCCCAGATCATGATCGACCAGTTCATCGCCTCGGCCGAGTCGAAGTGGGGCCAGACCAGCGGCCTCGTCATGCTCCTGCCCCACGGTTACGAAGGACAGGGACCGGAGCACTCTTCCGCGCGCCTCGAACGCTTCCTCCAGCTGTGCGCCGAGAACAACCTGCAGGTCATCCAGCCCTCCACCCCGGCCCAGCTCTTCCACGCCCTGCGCCGCCAGGTGAAGTCCGACCTCCGCAAGCCGCTGGTCGTGATGACGCCCAAGAGCCTGCTGCGCCACAAGGCCTGCGTAAGCACGCTCGCCGAGCTTTCCGGCGGCCGCTTCCGCGCCATCCTGCCGGACGCGACCCCCGCCGCGAAGACGGAGCGCCTGCTGCTCTGCTCCGGCAAGGTCTTCTACGAACTCGACGCCGAACGCGCCGCCCGCAAGGACACCGCGACGAGCATCGTCCGCATCGAGCAGTTCTACCCGTTCGACGCCGCCGCGCTCGCCAAGCTCCACGCCGAACTCGGCGCGCCCAAGAAGGTCGTCTGGGTCCAGGACGAGCCCAAGAACATGGGCGGCTGGTCCTTCGTCGCGCCGCTCATCGAGGAGACCCTCGCCGTCCGCCCGCTCTACGCCGGTCGTGACGCCGCGGCCTCCCCGGCGGTCGGCTCCCTCTCGGTCCACAAGATCGAACAGGCGGACGTCATCCGGCAGGCCTTTGGCGCCTAATAAGGGTCAGTAGCCGAATTTTTCGGTCTGACTTCCCCTCCTACTACCCCTCAAACGACCTCCCTAGGTCGTTTAAAGGGCTATTTCCCCGTTGAAAGGCCTCGGAATGGGTTCCAATTTGAAGGTCACCCAACTTTCATGGCCGTCGAAGTCAAAATACCTCCCATGGGCGAATCCATCACCGGGGGCCTCCTGGCCGCCTGGTTGGTCAAGTCCGGTGACGCCGTCCGCAAGGGTCAGCCGCTCTTCTCCTACGAGACCGACAAGGTGACCTCCGAAGGCACCGCCGAAGTCGACGGCAAGATCACCATCATCGTCAGCGCCGGTACCGACGTCGTCGTCGGCCAGGTCGTCGCCTCCATCGAAGCCGGCGCCGCCGGCAATGCTCCGAGCCCCGCCGCTCCGGCTCCCGCGGCCAAGCCGGCCGCCGCGCCCGCTCCGGCCGCCGCCCCCGCCCCCAAGGCCGCCGCGCCTGTCGCCGCCAAGTCCGGCGCCGCCGCCGAGATCTCGCCCGCCGTCCGTCGTATCTCCGAAGAAACCGGCCTCGACCCCGCGGGCGTCGAAGGCACCGGCAAGGCCGGTCGCGTCACGAAAGGCGACATGCTCGCCGCGCTTTCGGGCCAGACGCCGATCCGCGCGGTCGCTCCGGCGGCTCCGGCCGCGGGCGCCGCTCCGTCCGCTCCGGCGGCCCCCGTCGCCATCCCTTCGCGCGACGGCCGCACCTCCCGCAAGCGCATGTCGCCGCTGCGCCGCAAGATCGCCGAACGCCTCGTCCAGGCCAAATCGGAGACCGCGATGCTCACGACCTTCAACGAGGTCAACATGGCGCCGGTCATGGAGCTCCGCAAGCGCCACGGCGAGGAATTCCTCAAGAAATACGGCGTCAAGCTCGGCTTCATGTCCTTCTTCGTGAAGGCCGCCGTCCAGGCGATGAAGGAAGTCCCGGCGATCAACGCCCAGCTCGACGGCGAGGACATCATCGAGAACCATTTCTTCGACATCGGCGTGGCCGTCGGCACCGACAAGGGCCTGATGGTCCCGGTCGTCCGCGACTGCGATCAGCTCAACTTCGCCGGCATCGAGAAGGCCATCGGCGACTTCGGCAAGCGCGCCCGCGACGGCAAGATCCAGCTGCCCGAACTCCAGGGCGGCGTCTTCACCATCTCCAACGGCGGCATCTACGGCTCGATGCTCTCCACGCCGATCCTCAACCATCCGCAGGCCGCGATCATGGGCCTCCATAACATCGTCGAGCGTCCGGTCGCCGAGAACGGCCAGGTCGTGATCCGCCCGGTCATGTACCTCGCGCTCTCCTACGACCACCGTCTCATCGACGGGAAGGAAGCCGTGACCTTCCTCGTCAAGGTCCGCCAGTACATCGAAGACCCGCAGCGCCTGCTGTTCGGAGTCTGAACTTTCCCGCCCTCCTACCGCAATGTCTCAATTCGATCTCGTCGTAATCGGCTCCGGCCCCGGTGGCTATGTCGCCGCCATCAAAGCCGGCCAGCTCGGCCTCAAGGTGGCCCTCGTGGAGAAGGACAACTCCCTCGGCGGCACCTGCCTCAACGTCGGCTGCATCCCCTCCAAGGCCCTGCTCCACTCCACGGAAGTCTACCAGCACGCCGTGCACGGCAAGAAGCACGGCCTCGTCGGCGCCGAGAAGCTGACCTTCGACGTCGCCGCGATGCTCGCCAACAAGGACAAGGTCGTCGCCCAGCTCAACATGGGCGTCGGCGCCCTCCTCAAGAAGCGCAACGTCGAGATCGTCCGCGGCCTCGGTCGCCTCGTGAAGCCCGGCCAGGTGCTCGTCCGCTCCACGGCCGGCGACCGCACGCTCGAGACGAAGAACATCCTCCTCGCCACCGGCTCGGTGCCGGTCGAACTGCCCTTCATGAAGTTCGACGGCGAGACCGTCATCTCCTCCGACCACGGCATCGCGCTGAAGTCCGTGCCCGAGAAGATGGTCGTCGTCGGCGCCGGCGCCATCGGCCTCGAGCTCGGCTCCGTCTGGGCCCGCCTCGGCTCCCAGGTCACCGTCGTCGAGATGCTCCCGGGCATCGGCGGCCCCGCCTATGACGCCGACGTGGCCAAGGCCGCGCAGAGCGCCTTCGAGAAGCAGGGCCTCAAGTTCGAGCTCGGCGCCAAGGTCACCGGCGTCAAGAAGACCGCCGCCGGCTCCGCCCTCACCGCCGAACGCGACGGCAAGGCCCTCGAGTTCCCCGCCGACAAGATCCTCGTCGCCGTCGGCCGTAAGGCCAACACGACCGGCCTCGGCGCCCAGGAAGCAGGCCTCAAGCTCGACGAGCGCGGCCGCATCGTCATCGACGCCCACTTCCAGACCAACCTGCCCGGCGTCTACGCCATCGGCGACGTCGTCGCCGGCCCGATGCTCGCCCACAAGGCCGAGGAAGAAGGCGTCGCGGTCGCCGAGAACCTCGCCGGCAAGAAAGGTCACGTGAACTACGGCGTCATCCCCGGCGTCATCTACACCGACCCCGAAGTCGCCTGCGTCGGCCTCTCCGAAGCCGAAGCCAAGGCCAAGAACATCGAGGTCGCCATCGGCAAGTTCCAGCTCGCCGGCAACGGACGCGCGATCGCTTCCGACTGCACGTCGGGCTTCGTCAAGGTCATCGCCTGCGCCAAGACCGACAAGCTCCTCGGCGTGCAGATGGTCGCCAAGGGCGCGTCCGAGATGATCGCCGCCGCCTGCGCCCACATGGAATACGGCGGCAGCGCCGAAGACGTGGCCCGCACCTGCTTCGCCCACCCGACCGTCAGCGAGTCCTTCAAGGAAGCCGCGATGGCCGTCAGCAAGTCGAGCCTCCACTCGCTCTGAGCGTCCGCGGAGTCTTTTCGAACGAAAGGGTGCGAATAGCACCCTTTCTTCTTTTCACGCCGGACGAGGACACCCTCCCATTTGAAGGGAAGGCGTCGAATGAAAAATCAAGGGGCCAGGCTTGCCACGGCACACGGATGGACTGACTGCCGTTGCTTCCTTCCGGACCTGGCGGGATTCGTCGGCCACCCGTTGCATGGGGCCTGGCTTGCATATCTTGATGCCCGCCTAGTCCGTTCTTTTCAATCCCCAACTTAACCCCTAATCATTCCCCTTTCCGATGGCTGAAATCCCCAAATCCTACGAACCCCAGGGCGTCGAACAGCAGTGGTACGACCGCTGGGTGGCCGCCGGCTGTTTCCGAGGCAAGGTCGACCCCTCCCGCGAATCGTTCGCGGTGATGATCCCGCCGCCCAACGTCACCGGCGTGCTCCACATGGGGCACCTGCTCAATAACACGCTGCAGGACATCATGGTCCGCCGCGCCCGCCAGGAAGGCAAGTCCGCCCTCTGGCTCCCCGGCACCGACCATGCCGGCATCGCGACCCAGTCGCGCGTCGAGAAGGAACTCCGCCAGAAGGAAGGCAAGACGCGCCACGACCTCGGTCGCGAGAAATTCATCGTGGTCGCCTCCGAATGGCGCGACAAGCACGGCGGCATCATCCTCGGCCAGCTCCGCAAGCTCGGCGCCTCCTGCGACTGGGACCGCACGGTCCACACCCTCGACGCGGGCTACTCGCAGGCGGTCCTGCAGACCTTCGTCACGCTCTACGAGCGCGGCTACGTCTACCGCGGCAAGCGCATGGTGAACTGGTGCCCGGTCTCGCAGACCGGCCTGTCCGACGAAGAAGTGATCATGAAGCCCTCGAAGGGCTCGCTCTACCGGATGCGCTACGAAGTGGCCGAACTCCCGGGCACCTTCCTCGAGATCTCCACCACGCGTCCCGAGACCATCCCGGGCGACGCCGCAGTGGCGGTCCACCCCGACGACGAGCGCTACAAGCACCTCATCGGCAAGCACGTCTGGCGCCCCTTCCCGCGCGCGCGGATCCCGATCGTCGGCGACGCCGCGGTCGAGAAGGAATTCGGCACGGGCGTGCTGAAGGTCACCCCGGCCCACGACCGCACGGACTTCGACATCGGCAAGCGCCATGGCCTGCCGGTCATCGACGTGATGAACCCCGACGGCACGATGAACGCCGACGCGGGCCCGCTCGCCGGCATCGAACGCTTCAAGGCCCGCGCGAAGGCCGAGAAACTGCTCGAAGAGCTCGGCGCCCTCGTGAAGACCGAGCCGTACGAGAACACGGTCGGCTTCTCCGAACGCGCCGACGTGCCGATCGAACCCCGCCTCAGCGAGCAGTGGTTCATCCGCTACCCGAAGATCGAGGAGGCCAAGCGCGCCGTCACCGCGGGCATCATCCGCTTCCATCCGGAGCGCTGGACGAAGACCTACCTGCACTGGCTGGAGAACATCCAGGACTGGTGCGTCAGCCGCCAGCTCTGGTGGGGCCACCGCATCCCCGTCTGGTACCGCAAGGGCGCGGACCGCAACGACCCGCGGAACCTGCACGTCTCCCTCACCGCCCCGGCCGACGCCGCGAACTGGGAGCAGGATCCCGACGTGCTGGACACCTGGGCCTCCTCCTGGCTCTGGTGCCTCGCCACCATCGGCTGGCGCCGGCCCGGCGAGACGACCGAGGAGCTCAAGCACTGGTACCCGACGGGCGCCCTCGCCACCGGTCCGGACATCATCTTCCTCTGGGTCGCCCGCATGATCATCGCCGGCCTCGAACTGCATGGGCCGGAGAAGCAGACGCTCACCGACGACGAGATCCGCCAGCGCGTCCCGTTCAAGCGCGTGTACTTCAACGGCATCATCCGCGACAAGCTCGGTCGCAAGATGTCCAAGTCCCTCGGCAACTCGCCCGAACCCCTCGACCTCATCGCCAAGTTCGGCGCCGACGGCCTCCGCTTCGGCCTGCTGTCCATCGCCCCCAAGGGCCAGGACATCCTCTTCGACGAGGACCGCGTGGCCCAGGGCCGCAACTTCTGCAACAAGCTCTGGAACGCCGCGCGCTTCCGCCAGATGTCCGGCCCGATGGCCGACAACTCGACCCTCGCCGCGGTGGTCGGACGCCTCAAGGCCGCCCAGCTCGACGACGATGACTTCGCCATCCTCCAAGGCCTGGCCGAACTCACCGACAGCACGGCCAAGCACCTCGAGGAACACGAGTTCACGGCCTACGCCCAAGGCCTCTACTCCTTCTTCTGGGGCGACTTCTGCGACTGGTACGTCGAGGCCTCCAAGGCCCGCCTGCGCGATCCCGCGCTCGTCGGCAACTGCCTCGCGGTGCAGGACCTCGTGCTGCGCCAGTTCCTCCAGCTGCTCCACCCGGTGGCGCCGTTCATCTCGGAAGAACTCTGGCACCTCCTGGGTTACGGCGCGGACGACGACTTCATCCAGGACCACCACACCGGTTCGGGCGGCGACCTGCTCCGCGTCCTCCGCGAGCACGGCATCAAGCTCAGCGCCGCCAAGGTCGCCGACGTCGCCCTGCTCCGCGAGTTCGTCGCGTCGGTGCGCGCCCTGAAGTCCCAGGCCAACCAGGCCACCCGTCGCGATTCGGTCGTCACCGTCGTCGCCAAGGACGCCGCCTCGAAGGCCCTGCTCACGGCCAACCGCGAGAAGCTGAGCAGCCTCGCCGGCCTCGCCGAACTCGGCTTCGCCGAGGACGCCGGCGGCCGCACCGGCTCGCTGACCTCCGTCGGCACCGTGATGCTCGAGCTTTCGGGCACCGTCGACGTCGCCGCCGAGAAGGTCCGCCTCGCCAAGGAACTCGCCAAGCTCGAGCAGGCCGTCGCCGCCGGCGAGGCCAAGCTCACCAACGAAGCCTTCGTCTCGAAGGCGCCGCCGAAGATCCTCGAGGGCGCCCGCAAGCAGCTCGACGAAGCCAAGGCCAAGCGCGACGAGATCGCGCGCATGCTCGCGTCCCTCGGCTGAGATGATCTCCACCCGGCTCCATCCCGACAAGCAGTCCGCCGCGCAGGCGATCGCCCGGGAGATGGCCGACCTGATCCGGTTACGCTCGGAATCGGGCAAGGCGACGGTCCTCGGGCTGGCCACGGGCTCCACGCCCCTGCCCTTGTACGCGGAACTGATCCGGCTGCATCGGGAAGAAGGGCTCAGCTTCCGTTCGGTGGTGACGTTCAACCTCGACGAATACGAGGGCCTGGCCCCGGCGCACCCTCAGTCCTACCGCTTCTTCATGGAAGCGAACCTCTTCCGGCATCTCGATATCCCGGCCGCCAACATCCACGTCCCGGACGGACTCGCCGCGGACGCCGACGGCCATTGCGCGGCGTACGAGCGGGCCATCCGGGCCGCGGGCGGCATCGACCTCCAGATCCTGGGCATCGGCCGCACCGGCCACATCGGCTTCAACGAGCCGCCTTCGCCCGCCGACAGTCGGACCCGTCGCGTGCACCTCGACGAAGTGACCCGGCAGGATAACTCGGTCTTCTTCGGCGACGTCGCGCAGGTCCCGCACGGAGCCTTGACCATGGGCGTGGCGACGATCCTGGAAGCCCGGCGGGTCGCCTTGCTGGCCTTCGGCTCGGCGAAAGCCGCCATCGTGGCGCGCGCGGTCAAGGAGACGCCTTCCGCCGACTGTCCGGCGACCTGGCTGCAGCGCCACCCGGACTGCGTCTTCCATCTCGACGCGGCCGCGGCCGAAAGGCTCTGACAATCCGATGGACGTCACCCCGCGACATCGTTCCGTCATCGATCCTGACCTGGTGCCGGCCTCCCTCTGGACGCGCGCCTACCTCCGTCGCTGCGCGGCGACCGCCGGCTCGACGCAACTGACCGTCGCCCTGAGCCGCCCCGACGGCACGGCCTCCCGCTTCCGCACCCAGGTGCTGGCCGCCGGCGTCGACGACGAAGCGACGTACCGGCATGTCGAGAGATCGGTGAAGTTCCTACTCTGGTCGCGGGGAGGTTGCGACGTCCTGCTCTGCGGACCGGCCGCCGACGGCCTCGCCGCGAAGCTCGCGAAGGAGTATGCGCCGGCCGGCCGCCGGGCGTTCGACGCCGATTTCTTCCGCCAGGTCTTCGAGGCCCCCTTGTCGTTCCGCGGAGTGTCCCCGGCCGAGCTGCCGGCGGACACAACCTCGCACGTGTCCTTAGGCCGGCACCTCGACGGCTGTCGCATCGGCTTCGACCTCGGGGGCTCGGACCGCAAATGCGCGGCCCTCATCGACGGCCAGGTGGTCTTTTCCGAGGAAGTGAAGTGGGACCCGTACTTCCAGTCCGATCCGGACTACCACCTCGCGGGCATCCGGCATTCCCTCGGACTCGCGGCCCGTCACCTCCCCCGCGTGGACGCGATCGGCGGTTCCTCCGCGGGCGTGTACGTCAACAACAAGGTCCGCGTGGCCTCCTTGTTCCGCGGCGTGACCGATCCGGCGGTCTTCGACGCCCGCGTACGGAACCTGTTCGTCGACCTGGCCTCGGAATACGGGGTGCCGTTCGAAGTGCTCAACGACGGCGACGTCACGGCGCTCGCGGCCTCGATGTCCCTCGGCCGCGACGCCGTCCTCGGCGTCGCCATGGGGACGAGCGTCGCGGCCGGCTACGTCGACCAGGCCGGGAACCTCACCAACTGGCTCAGCGAACTGGCCTTCGTGCCCGTCGATTACCGGGCCGACGGACCCGTCGACGAATGGTCCGGCGACCACGGCTGCGCCGTGCAGTATTTCAGCCAGCAGGGCGTGGGGCGTCTGCTCCCCCTGGCGGGCATCGATCTGCCGGCCGCGATGCGGCTGCCGGAGCGGCTCGAGGAACTCCAACGGCTGATGCTCGCCGGCGATCCGCGCGCCCGGCGCGTCTACGAAGCCGTCGGCATCGCCCTAGGCTACGCGGCCGCGCATTTCGCCGCGTTCTACGACCTGAGCTGCCTCCTGATCATGGGTCGCGTGACCTCCGGCCAAGGCGGTGACATCATCATCGAGCATGCGAACGCCGTGCTGCGGGACGAATTCCCCGAACTTCGCATCGACCTTCTCGTCCCTTCCGAGAAAGATAAGCGGCACGGCCAGGCCGTCGCGGCCGCCTCCCTTCCCTCTCTCCGCCGATGATCGCCCTCAACCCGCGCGCGCGCCTCATGATCCCGGACGGTCTCGCCGCCCCGGAAGCCCTCCGCCGCACGACCCACCTGGGCATCGGCGCCCACCAGGACGACCTGGAGTTCATGGCCTTCCATGGCATCCTAGCCTGCTACGACCGCCCCGACCGCTGGTTCGGCGGCGTGACGATCACCGACGGACGCGGCAGTTCCCGCGCCGGGAAGTTCCGGGACTGGACCGATGACCAGATCGCCGCGGAACGCATCCGCGAACAGGAAGCCGCCGCCGTCATCGGTCAGTATGCGTTCATCGCCCAGCTCGGTCACCCGAGCAAGACCGTGCGCGACGCCCGCGAGACCGTCGTCCGCGACGAACTCCAGCGGATCATCGAGGCCGCCCGTCCCGAGGTCGTGTACCTGCACAATCTCGCCGACAAGCACGACACGCACGTCGGGTGCGCCCTACGTTGCCTCGAAGCCCTCCGCCGGCTGCCGCAGGCCGACCGACCGGCCCGGGTCTACGGTTGCGAAGTCTGGCGCGACCTCGACTGGCTCGTGGACGGCGAGAAGACCGCGATGCCGGTCTCGGAACGACCGGAGCTCGCCCGGGCGCTCAACGAGGTCTTCGCCACCCAGATCGCGGGAGGCAAACGCTACGACCTGGCCGTCCTCGGCCGGCGCACGGCCAACGCCACGTTCAGCCAGGCGCACGCCACCGACCAGGAGACCGCCATGCAGTGGGCGATGGATCTCACCCCGCTGGTCCGGGACGATTCGCTCGATCCGGTCGCCTACGTGACCGGCTTCATCGACCGGCTCAAGACCGACGTCACCGCCCGCCTCCGCCAATCCCTCTGACATGAAACCCACCCTCCTCGTCCTCGCCGCCGGCATGGGCAGCCGCTACGGCGGGCTCAAGCAGATCGACCCCATGGGTCCGGCCGGCGAGACCATCCTCGATTATTCCGTGTTCGACGCCCTCCGCGCCGGCTTCGGGAAGGTCGTCTTCATCATCCGCCCGGATTTCGAGCGGGACTTCCGGGAGCGCATCGCCGCGAAGTTCGCCGGCCGCATCGAAGTCGGCTTCGCCTTCCAGACCATCGACCGCCTGCCCGCCGGTTTCGGCGTGCCCGCCGGCCGGGAAAAACCCTGGGGCACCACGCACGCGATCCTCTGCGCGCGTGACGCCGTCGACACGCCGTTCGCCGTCATCAACGCCGATGACTTCTACGGGCAGGACTCCTACGCCGTCCTCGGCCGCCACCTGCGCGACCTCGACGTGCGCTCCACGGCCTACTCGATGGTCGGCTTCACGCTGAAGCACACGCTCTCGGAACATGGCACGGTCGCCCGCGGCGTCTGCCAGACCGACGCGTCCGGCCGCCTCACCGACATCCAGGAACTGACGAAGATCTCCAAGCTGCCCCGCGGCGCCGAACACCGCGGCGAAGACGGCGTCGTCATCGGCCTGACGGGCGAGGAGCCTGTGTCGATGAACATGTGGGGCTTCACGCCGGCCATCTTCCCGCAGCTCGCCGCGGACTTCGACGCCTTCCTGCGCGCCAAGGGCGGCGAGATGAAGAGCGAAGCCTACATCCCCCTGTCCGTCGGCAACCTGATCCGCTCCGGCCAGGCGACCTGCCAGGTCCTGCGCACGGACTCCGAATGGTTCGGCGTCACCTACCGCGAGGACAAGCCCGTCGTGCAGGGGAGCATCCTGCGCCTGGTGCGGGCCGGCGCCTATCCGGCGTCGCTCTGGTCCTGACATGGCCGCCACCGTCGCCGAGGCCCTCGCCGTCGCCGCCGAATTCGCTTTCGGCGGCCCGATCGTTTCGACGGCTCCCTACGGCAGCGGGCACATCAACGATACTTTCCTGACGCCGGTCGGGACCGCCGACGGCCCGCGGCGCTTCATCCTGCAACGCGTCAACCATCAGGTCTTCAGGCAGCCGGACCTCCTCATGGAGAACGTGGCGCGGGTCTGCGCCCATGCCCATGCCAAGCTGCGCGCCGCCGGCGCTCCGGACGCCCGCCGACGGGCCCTGCGTCTCGTCCCGACGAAGGGCGGGCAAGCGTGGCACGTCGACCCCAGCGGCAACCGGTGGCGCTGTTACGATTTCATCGAAGGCGCTACCGGGCATGACGTGGTCCGCTCGCCCGCGCAGGCCGAGGCGGCGGCCAAGGCCTTCGGCGCTTTCCAGTCCCTGCTCGCCGACCTGCCCGGCGACCGGCTGCACGAGACGATCCCGGACTTCCATCACACCCCCGCCCGCTTCGCCCGCTTCCAGGCGGCGTTGGCCAAGGACGGACATGGCCGGGCGGCGGCCGCCGGCCCCGAGATCGCCTTCGCCCTCGCCCGCGGGCATGAGGTCGGCGTCATCGTCGACGCCCTCCGCGCCGGCACCCTGCCCGAACGCGTCACCCACAACGACACCAAGCTGAACAACGTCCTCCTCGACGACGTCACCCAGGAAGGGGTCTGCGTCATCGACCTGGACACGGTGATGCCGGGTTCCGCGCTCTACGACTTCGGCGACCTGGTGCGCACCTCGACTTCGCCCGCCGCCGAGGACGAGACGGACCTCTCCCGGGTGCGCCTGCAGCTCCCGATGTTCGAGGCCCTGGTCCGCGGCTATCTCGCCTCCGCCCGCGGCTTCCTGACGCCCCGCGAAAAGGAACTCCTGCCCTTCGCCGGCAAGCTCATCACCTTCGAGATCGGGCTGCGCTTCCTGACCGACTGGCTCGAGGGCGACGCTTATTTCAAGATCAAGCGGCCCGCTCACAACCTGGACCGTTGTCGCACCCAGTTCGCGCTCGTGGCCTCGATCGAGGGACAGTTCCCGGCCATGCAGGAGATCGTCGCCCGCGCATGAGCCGCCGCGTCCTCATCACCGGCGGCGCCGGCTTCATCGGCTCCCATCTCGTCCGCCGCTTCGCCGGCCAGGCCGAAGTCACCGTCCTCGACGACCTCCGGAGCGGGTACGCGCGTAATCTCGAGGGCGTCACGTGCCGTTTCGTCCGCGGCTCCATCCTCGACCCCGGCGCCTTGGCCGAAGCGGCCTCCGGCGCCGCGGAAGTCTATCATCTCGCCGCGATGGTCTCGGTCCCGGAATCCGTCGCCAAGCCGACGGAGTGCGCCGAGCTCAACACCGAAGGCACGCGGCGCGTCCTCGACGCCGCCCTCGCCGTCGGCGCCCGCAAGGTCGTCCTGGCCTCCTCCGCCGCCATCTACGGCGACAACCCGACGGTGCCCAAGCTCGAGAGCATGCCGCCGGAGCCGAAATCCCCCTACGCCGAGACCAAGCTCGCGGGCGAACGTCTGCTGGAGGAGTACCGTCGCGCGCACGGCCTCGGGACGGCGTCCTTGCGCTTCTTCAACGTGTTCGGCCCCCGGCAGGACCCGCGCTCGGCCTACGCCGCCGCGGTGCCGATCTTCATCGCCAAGGCCCTCCGCGACGAACCCATCGGCATCCACGGCGACGGCGGCCAGACCCGCGACTTCGTCCACGTCACCGACATCGTCGGCGCGCTGGCGTACGCCGGAGCCTCGGCCGGCATGACCGGCACCTACAACGTCGGCTACGGCCGAAGCCAGTCGATCCTCGCCCTCGCGCAGGAGATCGTCGCGCTCACCGGCTCGCGCTCGAAGATCGAACACCTGCCTCCCCGGGCCGGCGACGTGCGTCATTCGCTCGCCTCGACGGAACGGTTGCTCGCGGCCGGCTGGCAGCCGCGGTCCTCGGTCAGCGCCGGCCTCGCCGAGACGATCGCCTACTTCCGCGCGCTCACGGCGTGACGGTCAGGGTGGCGCGGAGAAGTTCGTCCGCCCCGTCGTTCATGTTCAGCCAGAAGTCGTAGGCGCCCGGCGCCGGCAGGCGAAGGCGGAACGCGAGCGTAGGGTCGTCCGCGTATTCGCCGCCCTCGAGCGTGGGGTGCATGTGGGCGTAACCGGCGTCCGGCCGGTCCGCCGAGAAGACGACCGCGTGGCCGAGCGAGCCCATGATCGGCTTGAGGCGGAGGGGCTTGCCGGCGGGCCCCGCCAGACGGAGGCGGATCATCGCGGAGGCGCCCGTCTGCGTCGTCGAGGCGGTCAGTTCCACGATGCGGTTACGCGGCGTCGGAGCGGCCGGCGGCTCGGCCGTCGTGAAAGCGGGCGCGACCTCGGTCTCGGCCAGCATGGTCCGGCCGGTGCGGACGTCGCTGAAGTCGACGTACGCCCGGAGACCGACGCCGCGCAGCGGCGCCGGCAGTTCGAAACGCCAAGAACCGTCGGCCGCCGGTCGCGGATGCAGGTGCGCGTAGGCCCGCTCTCCGCCGACCTGGCGCAGATGCAGGTGCACGCGCTGGCTATGGGAGACCGCGACCTCGTGCGCGTAATAAGGATGTCCGTCGTCCTTGAGCAGCCTCAGCTCGCCGGTCGCGCCGTCCGGAGCCAACGCCGCCTCGAGTCCGACGGGAAAACGGAGGGTCATCGGCGAATAGAAGTTGGCCTCCTCGTTCAGGCCGCAGAATTGCAGGCCGTCGACGACCACCGGCTGATGGTCCGCGTGCAGGAAAGCGCATTGGGTGTCCGGCAAGGCGCGCAGTCCGAAGAACGCCGCGACCGCGACGGCCGTGATGATCCCGACCTGCCGGAGCGGCGTCATCAGCGGCGGGCGCCCGCGCCTCCTTCAAGGGCGAGCAGGCGGCGGGCGACCTCTTCGGCGTCGAAGGAGGCGCCTTCGTTACGGAAGGCGATCCGTCCTTCCGGCGTGATGACGATGAGGGCGGCGTTATGGACGATCGTGCCGTCGTCCCGGAGGGTCTGGATGCCGTAGTGGCGCATCAGGTCCTTGATCTGGCCGGCGTCGCCGGTCAGGAAGCGGTGTCGGGCGTGGTCGATGCCGTAGCCGTCGGCGTAGGCGCGCAACTGTCCCGGCGTGTCGGTCTCCGGGTCGAAGGTGATCGTGACGAGCCGGATGCCGGCCGCGGCGGGGTCCTTGGCGAGCTGGTCACCGAGTGCCTTCATGCAGGCCGTCGACGCCGGGCACATGCGGGCGACCCGGCAGCTCGTGAAGACGAAGTTGAGGGCGAGCGCGTGACCGAGGAGGTCCTTCTTCATGACCAGCCGGCCGTCCTGGTCCCAGAGGGCCATGTTGGGCATCAGCTCATTGGGCATGCGCGTCACCAGGCGTCCTTTGTCGACGGTCTCGCGACGCAGCACGTCGGTGACTTCGGCGACGCGGCGGAGTTCTTCCGGATCCGCCGGGACGACGCCGCGGGCATGGGTCTCGGCGCCTTCCGTGACGACGTCGTAACGCACCATGCGGCCGGTCCAGCCGACCTTGCGGTCGCCCTCGGAGAATCGGCGGAGGAATTTCGTCGAGCCGTCGGCGTGGGCGACCGTGGCCCGACCGTCCGCATCGACGGAGACGACCCGCCCGCTCTCGGGGGCGGCGGGAAGCCCCACGACGGCCAGGAGGAGGAAGAGGAGGGTTCGCATGCTCAGAGGTGTTCGCCGGAAGGACCAAGAAGCAGCTCGATCATCCCTTGTCGAACGCCGTGGTGCGAAAGATGGAAAGCTTCCGCCCCGGTCAGGTCCCCGAGCACGCCCAAGGTGATCAATGCCGCCGGCATGATGTCGGCCCGCTCGGCGGGGATGCCGGGGATGGCCCGGCGGCCGGCCAGGTCGGCGGCGCACATGCGGTCGCGCAGCTCGCGGATCCGGAGCAACGGCAACCGGCCCCCGACCGGCGCCTCGCCGATGGCCTCGAGATGCAAGGCCACGGCCGCGAAGACGCCGCCCGCGCCGACGATGAGATGCTTCTCCGCGGCGCCCGCCGGGACGACGGACTGGAGGGACGCCAGC
>VHCL01000013.1 GCA_016871725.1 Verrucomicrobiota bacterium
GGGCGGTCTCCTGACCATCAGCGGCGACGCGGCCCTCGGCCACGCGGCCAACTCGGTCACCCTCGCCGCGAACGGCGCCACCGCCGCCACCGGCCTGAACGTCACCGGCACCTTCGCCACCGCCCGCCAGTTCAACCTCAACGCGGCGGCGAACTCGCTCGGCGTCCAGCTCGGCCGGACCCTGACGGTCTCCAATCCGTTCGTCTTCTCGGCGGCCGGCAACAGCCTCGTCAAGCAGGGCGCGGGCGTCCTCGTCCTGCCCTCGGCCAACGCCGGCTGGACCGGCGGCCTGACCATCAACGGCGGCGTCGTCCGCCTGGGCGACGCCCTCGCGGCCGGCACCGGTCCGATCTCCATCGCGCCGACCTCGGCGGCCCGCGGCACGGCCCTCCAGCTCGTGGGCGGCTTCGAGCTCACCAATGCGATCACCCTGCAGGGCACGGCGGCGCAGCTCCAGGGCGGCGTCGATTTCGGCGGCCAGCTGCAGAGCGTCAGCGGCGTCAACACCGTCTCCGGCCTGATCACCCTGCCGTACGGCGGCGTGATCGGCGCCGACGCGGGCTCGACCCTGCGCATCTACGGCGGCATCCAGAACACCGTCGGCAACAACACCCTGATGCTCGCCGCCAACGGCGACATCGTCCTCGGCAACACCGAGATGAGCTTCGGCGGCGCGACCCGCTTCAACTCCGTCGAGAAGCTCGGCGCCGGCACCCTCCGCATCGAGTCCTCCAACGTCACCGAAGTCATCGACCAGAACACCAACGGCCTGCTCATCCGGCAGGGCACCGTGCTCGTCGACGCCAACGGTTCCTGGCGTTCCCGCGTCTTCCTGGACGTCGGCTCGACCCTCCGCCTGGACAACACCGCGGTCAACTTCGCCACGGGCCGCATGAGCACCACCGCGGGCTCCGTCTTCAAGAACATCACCTTCCGCGGCGGCTGGCTCGACATCCTCGGCGGCACCATGTCCGCGAACGCCACCGTCGAAGGCTTCCAGGACACCACGTTCGGCAAGGGCCTGAGCACGATCAGCCTCAAGCAGCAGAGCCTCGCCCTGCAGCCCACCAACCTCGTCTTCCGCGGCGCCGCCTGGGGTAACAACGCCCCGACGCAGGGCACTTCCGCCCCGGGCGTCTCCATGGTGTTCCGCGGCGTCGGCCAGACCCCCGGTTCCGGCCGCGCCTCCGTCCAGTTCACCGCCGCCCCGACGCTCTCCGGCGAGACCGGCGCGGCCGGCGTGCGCAACCGCGGCATCCTGCCGTGGGCCATCGTCGACATCAACTACTCCGGCGCGTTCGGCACGAACGTCTCCTTCGCGACCCTCGGTTCGGTGAACAACAACATCCGCTGGCTCGACGCCGCGGAATATGAGATCGACCCGACCGTCTTCGGCGGCGTCGCCCAGGGCGTCGTCACGAACTCCAACCTGCTGCTCACCGCGGCCAGCGCGGCCAACACGGCCGTCGCCGTCAACACGCAGCGCAACTCGCTGACCATCGAGGGCGGCGCCGGCCTGGCGCTCGCCGACGGCGTGCAGTTCAGCCTCCGTTCCGGCGGCATCCTCGTCCGCCCCGGCAGCGTCTCCACGATCAGCGGCGGCGTCATCAACCAGGTCGCCGCCTCCACGGCCGGCCTCAACGTCTGGACCCTCGGCGACCTGACCATCTCGTCGGCCCTCGCCGGCGGCAACGGCGTCGGCAACGGCAGCCCCTCGCTCATCAAGGCAGGGGAGGGCACGCTCACGATCGCTCCGCCCCTCTCGGCCGTCAACGGCCTCGGCGCGCTCGGCACGAACACCATGAGCGGCCTGTTCATGCTGAACCAGGGCACCGTCAGGCTCGGCAGCCTGAACGCCATCCTGGCCAACAACTACTTCTCGGCCATCGGCGGCACGCTGGACCTCAACGGCAAGTCGCAGCTCTTCTTCGGCACCTTCACGGAGTCGACGATCACCAACCAAGGCACGAACATAACCAGCAGCAACGGACTCGGCCACCTGCTCATCAACGCCGACAACAGCGGCCGCCAGTTCGCGGCCCGGGTCACCGGCAACGTCAGCTTCACCCGTTCGGGCCTGAACACCCTCAATCTCTGGGGCGTCAACAGCCACACCGGCGTCACCACGATCACCGGCGGCAACACCGTCATGTACGGTGACGCGGCGTTCACGGCGACCAGCGCCCTGGACATCAGCTACGGCAACCTCTACCTCGACAACGACAACAGCCTCCGCGCCAGCGCCGACCGCATCAACGACGCGGCGGTCGTCAACCTCCGCCAGGGCTACCTCGAGCTCCGCGGCCGCGACCAGACGGCCGTCAGCGAGGCCGTCGGCACCGTCAACCTGCTCGAAGGCAACTCGTTCCTGTACAACCTCGCCAACGGCAACGGCGGCACGGTCACCCTCACGCTCGGCAACCTCGTCCGCAACGTCCGCGGCGGCACGGTGAACTTCTCCTCCGGCGGCAGCCCGAACCGGATCATGCTGACGCAGCTCAACGGCAGCCCCGCCACCGCCGCCTCGGTCCTCGTCAACGGGATGCTCGGCGCCTGGGCGGTCAGCGGCCTGAACGCCAACGGCAACTCCCACTTCGCGTCCTACTCCGACACGCTCGGCGTCGGCTCGCTCGGCGCCGCCGGCTTCCCGGCCTACGCCAACGTCACCTCCGACGCGAACACCCTCGTCGCGCCGGCGGCCACGGCCAACATCAACCTCAACACCGCGGGCGCCAACGTCCCGGTCGCGAACGACCTGACCATCAACTCGCTGCGCTTCGGCGACCAGACGACGATGCAGGTCAACATCGCGGCGGGCAAGACGCTCACCGTCGCCTCGGGCGGCATCCTCTTCGCCGGCACGGGCACCAACTCCCATTACCTCCAGGGCGGCACCGTCACCACGACCGCTCCCGAGCTCGTCTTCCACTCGGTCGGCGGCGGCTGGCAGGTCGTCCGTTCCGTGCTCGCCGGTACCGGCGTGACCCTGGTGAAGTCGGGTAACGGCCCGGTCTTCGTCGAGAACGTGATCAACACCTACGACGGCGGCACGGTGGTCAACCAAGGCTGGCTCGGCATCAACGCCAATTCCAACATCCCGCTGGCGGCCGACGTCACCAAGGGCCTCGTGATCAACGGCGCCCAGGTCGAGACCTACGGCGCGGGCGTCATCGCCGCGGGCAACGAAGTGACCCTGAGCGGTCCGGCCCAGCTCCGCTACTTCGGCGACAACACCGTCGCCAAGCTGACCATCGACAACGTGGGCTCCAACGGCACGGGACTCGTCCGCACCTTCGCGGCCAACCAGCAGAACGGCGCGGGCTCCCGCGGCGTGCTGACCATCGGTGCGGGCGGCCTCTGGGCCACCTCGGCGAACGTGACGACCTTGCCTTTCATCGAAGGCCGCGTCGATTTCGGCGCCACCGCCAACTTCGTGAACGTCGCGCCGATCTCGGTGGGCGGCTTCGCCGACGTCGATCCGCTCCGTCCGACGCTGGCCCTCCAGGCGATCGTCGGCTCGGCCGGCGGCATCACCAAGAACGGCAACGGCGTGCTTGATTTCCGCGCCCAGTCGTTCTTCGGCTCCGACTTCACCGTCGCGGCGGGCGGCATCCGCACCGGCGTGACCAACGCCGGCTCCCGTCTCTCGACCCTCGTCCTGAACGCGGGCACCCGCTTCGACCTCAACAACCTGAACACCACCTGGGGCGGCCTGTCCGGCTCCGGCGACGTCTTCAGCGCGCTCGGCACGCCGACCCTCAGCGTCGGCTTCAACAACGCGGACACGACCTTCTCCGGCCGCTTCATGCGGTTCAACGACGCCGCCTTCCCGCAGATCAACAAGATCGGCACGGGCACGCTGACCCTCACCGGCGCCCAGCCGTCGACGGGTTCGTACGGCTCGATCTCGGTGAGCGGCGGCACGCTGGCCTACGCGGGCGCGAACGGTTCGGCCTTCGTCACGACGAGCGCCGCCAACAGCGTCTTCAACGTCAACGCGGGCGGCACCCTGCTGCTCGACAACGCCGGCGGCAACCGGAACAACCGTCTCGGCGCCGCCCTCGGCGGCACCGTCAACCTCCAGGGCGGCGTCCTCTCCGTCCTCGGCTCGGCCGCCGCTTCCACGACGGAGAACCTGGCCTTCCTGTCCGTGCTGAACGGCGGCGGTCGCCTGGAACTCCGTCCCGACGCCGCGCAGTCCCTCGCCCTCGCCGCGGGCGTGCTCTCCGCCGCCTCCCCGACGGGTTCCCTCGTCGTGGCCGGCGTGAGCCGCTTCCCGGGCGCGGGCCTCGCCAACGTCTCCGTGACCACCCCGAACTTCTCGGGCACCCAGGGCGGCGGCACGAACGGCACCGCGACCATGTCGGTCCGCGGCGACATCCTCGTCGCCGAGACCGCCACCGGCGCCGGCGCCGGCTTCCTGACCGTGGATTCGTCCACGGGCCTGGTGCGCGCCCTCGACGCCGTCAACGAGACCTTCCTCCTCGAGAACACGATGGGGGCCGGCTTCAACGCCCGCCTGGCCGGCGCCCGGACGCTCACCGCTCCGACCACGGTCAACACCCTGACCAGCTCGGGCACGGCTTCCGTCGCCTCCGGCCTGGCCGCGGACGTCTTCGGCAAGTACGGTCCGTCCGGCGACCTGCTCTCGCTCTCCCTCGCCAACGCCGCGGGCATGCTCGTCCTCGACGGCACCACGACCTTCGACATGGGCACGCTCGTCGGTCCCGCCGCCGGCGCCGCCTACTTCCACGTCCTGCCGGGCGCCACGCTCAACGTGAACGCTTCGCTGATCCCGGCCGCCACGGGCGGCTTCGTCCTCGACAACGGCGGCACGATGGTGCTCGGGGCGATCACCGGCGCCTTCACCGGCACCGTCGCGATCAACAACGGCACCCTGCGCCTCGCTTCGGGCCTGGACAACACGCTCGCCATCTCGGCGTCCGCCGGCGCCATCGGCCTGCCGTTCGTCGCCTTGAACGGTCCGAACGCGGTGCTCGACATCGGCGCCCGCAACCAGGCCGTCCGCGGCCTGTCGAGCTCCAACCCGCTGCCCGGCATGGGCGGCACGGTCACCGGCCTCGCCGGCTCGGTCTTCTCGACCCAGGACAACAGCACCTTCGGCGGTCGTCTGACCGGCGGCCTCAGCTTCGTCCGCGGCGGCAACACCACGACGACGCTCACCTCGGCCAGCGACTATACCGGCACGACCGTCGTCCGCGGCGGCACGCTCGAGCTCCGCGACGGCGGCGCCATCGCCAGCACGGCCGGCCTGCGCCTCGCGCAGGGCACGCTCACCTGGAACAACTTCGGCCTCAACGCCGTCGCCAGCCCGGTCCGTCTGGCTCCCTCCAACGCGGTCACCCTCGCCGGCGGCACGTTCACGGTCATCGGCGGCGGTTCCGCGGACAACGTGGTCAACCTCGACAGCATGACCGCCCAGCTCGGCGCCAACCTGCTGAATTCCAACCCGTACATCAGCATGGGCGCGACGAACCAGATCACCATCGGGGACTTCGTCCTCGGCGGCGGCGGCGCCCGTCCGACGGTCAACTTCAACGGCTGGACGACGCTCAACAGCGGCGGCACCAACACCCTCGGCAGCCCCGGCCTGACGGCCTCGTCGACCCTCAAGCTGACCAAGCTCAACGGCGTCACCTTCAACGCCGCCAGCATGACCCTGACCAACGGCATCATCGGCGGCTGGGCGATCGCGGACGGCGCGACCTTCGCGACCTACTCCGACGTCTTCGGGATCTCGCAGATGGGCGCCGTCTACAACGGTTACACCGCGCCGGGCTTCACGGGCGGCGACATCTCCGTCGCCACGGTGGCCACCGGCAACTACTCCGAAGGCGCGGCGGCCCGCACGATCACCGGCGCGCGCGCGGCCAACAGCTGGCGCTTCCAGGTCGGCACCGGCGTCACCAACCAGGACATCACGCTCACCAACGCCCCGGTCACCCTCGGCGTCGGCATCGTGACGAACAACGGTAACACCATCACCCTGCAGGGCGACGGCGCCGGCAGCTCACTCACCTCCGCGACGGGCGACCTGTACGTCTTCACCAACCAAGGCACGATGAACATCAACGCCCGCCTCACCGGCTCGATGAACTTCATCAAGTCGGGCGGCGGCACCCTCCGCCTGTCGACCCCGACCGCCCCGGTCTCGAACGACTTCGTCGGCACGACCTTCGTCAACCACGGCACGCTGAACCTCGGCGCCGCCGCCGGTTACGTCCTCGTCCCCGGCGACCTCGTGGTCACCGGCATGGCCTCGGCCACCAACACCTCGGTCGTCATGCAGACGAACGAAGGCCAGATCGCCGCGACGGCCAACGTCAGCCTCCTGGGCGGCGGCAACCTCACCCTGGTCGGCACGAACACGCTGCGCGCCGTGACCTTCGACAACGAAGGCGCGATGTCCAACCCGACGCTCGCCGTCGGCGCCTCCCTGATCCTGTCCGAGCCGAACGCCGTCACCGCCTCCAACCAGTCCACGGTCTCCGTGCCGGTCATCAGCGGCACCTCCCTGCAGTTCAGCAGCGCCAATCCGGTCCTCACCGTCAACGCCGGCCTGGCCGCGACGGGCCTGACCATCAGCGCCCCGATCACGCAGAACGCGGCGATGCTCTCGCTCACCAAGTCCGGCGCCGGCCTCCTCGCCCTCAGCGGCCAGAGCACCTTCGCCTCCGACTTCACCTTGGCGGCCGGCGCCCTCATGCTCGGCGCCAATTCCACGCCGGTCAGCGGCGCCGTCACCAGCGGCCCCGTCGGCCGCGGCGTCCTCCAGATCGGCGCGGGCACCTCGCTCCTCAGCGACGGCACCGTCCGCACCATCGCCAACCTCGTGAACGTCAACGGCGACTTCGCCTTCGGCGGACGCGGCGCCGGCGCCGGCGTCACGCTGGCCGGCAAGGTCAGCCTCGGCGCCGCCGCGCGCACGATCTCGGTCACCAACTACGGCGTCACGGCCACCCTCAACGGCGGCCTATCCACGGACCTCACCGACCGGAGCATCGCCCTGACGAAGACCGGCAACGGCGTGCTCGTCCTGGGGTCCCCCTCGACCGGGGCCGACCTCAAGGGCGCTTCCGTCCGGGTCTCCGGCGGCGTGATCCGCTGGGCCGGCAACGACAGCCTCCCGGCCGACACCTTCCTCGTCGCCGGCACGGCCTCGGGCTTCGACCTCGCGGGCTTCAGCCAGACCACCCACCAGATCTCCGGCACGGGCTTCTTCACCAACTCCTCGCTGACCACCCCGAGCACGCTCACGGTCGGCGGCGATGACAGCTCGTTCACGTTCTCCGGCGCGCTCACCGACAACGCCGGCGGCGGCGGCGCGGCCCTCGGCCTCACCAAGGTCGGCACGGGCGTGCTGAGCTTCGGCGCGGTCAACAACTACACCGGCCTGACCGACATCCAGGCCGGCCGCCTCGACATCACGAACATCGGCTCGTTCGGCCTCGGCATGGTCAACATCGCCGCGGGCGCGGAACTGCGCATGGACCGCACCGGCACGCTCAACTTCCCGAACGAGCTGTCCGGCGCCGGCGACGTCCGCTCGGTCGGCGCGGGCACGACGATCCTCACCGCGGCGAACTCCGGCTTCAACGGACGTTTCCTCGTGGACAACGGCGTCCTCCAGGTGGGCAACGGCACGCAGCTCGGCGATACCGGCGACCTGGGCTCGGCCCAGCAGGTCATCGTGACGCTGCCCGGTCAGCTGCGCTTCAACTACTCCGTCGACTACAGCCTCTTCCGCGTCATCCGCGGCAACGGTACCGTCGTCCAGGAAAGCACCAAGGTGCTCAGCATGGGTGGCACCTACGGTGGCAATCCGTTCGCAGGCCGCGTCCAGGTCAACAACGGCACGATCGAGGTCAACGCGCAGGGCATCCTGGCGGCCTCGACCGGCATCATCGTCAACCGCGGCAACTACTTCGACCTGGTCGCGAACCAGGTGCAGCCCGGCTCCTTCTTCAAGGTCACCGGCAACGATGCGGTCGGCACGCCCTCCTACGGCGTCCCGATGACCTTGAACGGCGGAACCGCCGACGTCCGTACGTTCAGCGCCTACCTCGGGCTCGTGACGCTCAACGGCGGCGACCTCACCAGCGACACCGTCACCCAGCTGGATCCGCTCCTCACGCCGACCCCGTCTCCGTCGTGGGTGCTGCTGGGCAACGTCGTGGCGACCGACGACTCCACCATCTCGGCCGAGTTCGTCGACTTCGGCGGCGCCAGCGCTTCCCGCGACTTCAACGTGTCGGCCGGCAAGAAGCTGACCATCAGCGGTTCGTTCGGCGACCGCGGCGCGGCCGTGGCCAGCTACTCGAAGTCCGGCGCCGGCACGCTCGAGCTCACCGGCTCGGCGAAGACCAACTCCGGCACGGTCACCCTCAACGGCGGCTTCCTCAAGTTCGCCGACGCCGCCCAGCTCGGCCTGTCCTCCGCGGCGGTCCACGGCAACCTGGTGTTCGCCGGCGGCTCGGTCGAGTACACCGGCGCCGGCTCGTTCGGCCGTAACTTCCTCGTGAAGGACGGCGGCGCGGGCTTCCACGCCACCAGCGGCGCCAATCCGCTGCTCATCAACGGCCTCGACCAGATCGACTTCGACGACGCGGCTCCGCTCAGCGCCCGTGCGCTGACCCTCTCGGGCACCAGCACGCTGGCCAACACCTACAACGGCGACCTGCTCGACAACGCCGACGCGGCGCGCGCCTTCTCGGCGGTCGTCAAGAACGGCGTGGGTCAGTGGATCGTCGACGGCGCGGGCGCCACGCTCGCTCCGGACGCGGAAGTGAACGTCAACGGCGGCGTCCTCGGCTTCTACATGAACGCCCTGGGCACCACCGCCAGCACCGGCGGCATCAACCTGGCGAACAACGCGACGCTGCGCTGGGAAGCCACGAACAACCAGGACCTCGGCGCCCGCCTGCGGGTGGTCGACGGCGCCACGGCCACCATCCAGGTCGAGAACAACACGACCTTCAACGGCGGCCTCGACTTCGCGGCCGGCGCCAACACCGGCACGGGCGCCCTCGTCAAGACCGGCGCGGGCAACCTCGTCCTCGCGGGCGCGGCCGGCACGTTCTCCGGCGGTCTCACGGTCGCCCAAGGCACCGTGACGGTCAACCAGACCGGCGCCCTCGGCACCGGCACGGCGACGATCGGCTCCGGCGCGACCATGGTCGTGAACAACGCGGTCACCAACAACATCGTGGTGTCCGCCGCGGGCGCGGCTCCGGCCGGCGGCCAGCTGGTCGCTGCGGCCTCCGTGGGCAACGTGACCGTCGGTTCCGGCGCCACCATCGGCCGCGGCCAGACCCTCGGCGCCTTCACGGCGACGGGCATGACCCTCGCGGGCGGTTCGCGTCTCGAGTTCAAGATCTGGGACATCAACACCCAGTCGGCGGGCGTCGGCTACGACCAGTACGCCTTCGGCAACCTCGACCTCAGCGGCGCCTCGGTGTCCAACAAAGTCGTGATCAAGCTGATCTCGATGTCCACCGCGTCGACCCTCGGCGCGGCCGGCAACCTGTCGCTCCTGCAGGGCGCCGCGGGCATCCAGACCTTCAGCTTCGGTTCGTTCAACACGGCCGGCCTGAACCTCGGCGCCAACAACAGCGCCAACATCAGCGACCTGTTCACGTTCGACACCAGCCAGTTCACCTACACGGGTGGCACGGCCTCGGCGGCGAGCCTCTGGGCGATCGACTTCAACACCAACAGCGGCGCCATCACGCTGACCGCGGTGCCGGAGCCTTCGACCTACGGTCTGGGCCTCGGCGCCCTGGCCCTCGCGGCCGCGGCGATCCGCCGCCGCAAGCGGCAGGAGAAGAGGGCCTGAGGACACGAGGGCTCGAGGATAGGGAAGGGCGGCTTCGGCCGCCCTTTTTTGTGCCTGGGTGAGAGTATGGAGTATCGAGTATGGAGTATCGGGGGAGTGTTTGCCTTGGGGTAGGGTTGAGCGCCCTCGCTCGACCGCCCGGCCGCCGAAGGGCGGCCGAAGGTAGGGGTGTGGCTTCGCCGCGCCCTCCGCAGCAGAGGTCACGATGAAACGTGCCCCTACCTGGGTTCGCCCAGCGGCGAACGGCTGACCGGGGGCGGTCAGCCCTACCCAAGACTGGTATCGGCGGTTGGCGTTAAGCGATTGGCGGTTGGGAGCACAGTCGAGCAAAGGGAAACCGGAGACCGGATGATTGGCTGGGGTGCCCATTTCAGGTCTCGGGTCTCGGCCATCAGGCGCCTGGTCAGGTGTTCTGGTTCAGGTGCAGGTTCGGAAAATCTGCCATCCGTCATCGATTCAGCCATCGCTCCATTTCGGGTGGCAGGCGGCAGCCGGCGGGACTGATCCATTCAGCCCTCCATTCGGTCCTCCACGCAGTGCTCAATTCAGTCATCCGTCATCTGTCCTCGATTCAGCCCACTGTCCCAGCCTTTCCCATCCCCTCATTTCTCCCTTTCCCCGGCCTCTCCGCCTGGTAAGGTCTTTCCCATGACCCCGCCCCTCCACCCCCTCCCCGGGTCGGCACGGTTTGATCGGCGCGCCTTCGTGACCGCAGGCGCGGCGTGGCTGTCCGTAGCGGCGCTGTCTTCGCAGGGCGTCTTCGGTCGTCCTTTGCTCGCCGCGAAGCCGGCGGCTTATCCTTTCACCCTCGGGGTGGCCTCGGGCGACCCGGCTCCCGACGGGTTCGTGATCTGGACTCGCCTGGCGCCGCGTCCCTTCGAGCCTGACGGCGGCATGCCGCCCGAGCCCGTCGAGGTGTCCTGGGAGGTCTCCGCCGACGAGAAATTCACGCAGGTCGTCCGCAAGGGCGTCCAGGTCGCCACGCCGGAGTGGGGCCACTCGGTCCACGTCGAGATCGCAGGCCTCGCGCCCGACCGCTGGTATTGGTACCGCTTCACGCTCGGCGGCGACGCGAGTCCGGCCGGCCGTTCCCGCACCTTCCCCCGGCGCGAGGCCGACGCGGGCAAGCTGCGCTTCGCGGTGGCCTCCTGCCAGCACTTCGAGCAGGGGCTCTTCACGGCCTATGAGCACATGGCCCGCGAGGAGCTCGACGCGGTGGTCTTCCTCGGCGACTACATCTACGAATACAAGGGGCAGGACAAGAAGGCGCGGAAGCATCTCGGCGGCGAGATCATGACCTTGGGCGACTATCGCGTGCGCTACGCCCAGTACCGCGGGGACGCCGCGCTGGCCGCCATGCATGCGGGCGTGCCGTGGATCCTGACCTGGGATGACCACGAGTTCGACAACAACTGCGCCGGCGACATCTCGGAAGAGAAGGGCGTGGACCGGGAGGCCTTCCTCCGCCGGCGCGCCGCCGCCTACCAGGCCTATTACGAGCACATGCCGCTCCGGCGCGCCGCCCTGCCGAAGGGTCCGGACATGAAGCTCTATCGCCGTGTCCCGTTCGGGCGTCTCGCCGACTTCTTCGTCCTGGATACCCGGCAATACCGGACCGACCAGCCGTTGGGCGACGGCCATCACCCGAACCACCCCGATCAGCTCGACCCGGCCGGCACCTTGCTCGGCAAGGAGCAGCGCGAGTGGCTCTTCCGCGGCCTCACGGGTTCGCCCTCCCGCTGGAACGTCCTGGCCCAGCAGATCATGGTGGGACACGTCGACCGCAAGGCCGGGCCCGCCGAGGCCTTCGAGATGGACCAGTGGCCGGGCTACGAGTTCGAGCGCCGCAATCTGCTCCGCCATTTCCGCGACGCCAAGGTGCGCAATCCCGTCGTGCTGACCGGCGACATCCACACCAACTGGGCGAACGAGCTCGGGCTGGACTTCGAGCGGCCCGAGGAGGGTTCGGTCGGCGTCGAATTCGTCGGGACGTCGATCTCTTCCGGCGGCGACGGCACGCTCGCGCCCAAGACCCTGGCGGACACCTACCGCGAGAATCCGTTCGTGAAGTTCCATAGCGCCGAACGCGGGTACCTCGTCTGCGAGGTGACGCCGAAGGCCTGGCGCACCGATTACCGCGCCGTCCCGTTCGTCACCAAGCCCGGCGCGCCCGTGCTCACCCGCGCGACCTTCACCGTCGAAGACGGCGCCCCCGTCCTCCGCCGAGGCTGACCCTGCTTTCATGATCATGCGCCCGCTCCGCCCCCTCCTCGCCTCGCTCCTCGCCTTGGTCTCGCTGACCGCGGCGGAAGCCGCCCGCGACCTGACCTTCTACCTGGTCTCCGACGTCCACGTCGGCATGGACTACCGCAAGACGACGCCGCCGTTCGGCGCCGACGCCTTCAACGCCCACGTCGCCAAGACCTTGGAAGTCCTAGGCGAGGTCCCCGGCACGCCGTGGCCGGCCGAAGGCCCCGTCGCCGAGGCCATGAAAGGGAAGGGACCCGTCCCGCGTCCCGCCGGCATGATCGTCGCCGGCGACCTCACCGAGGTCGGCAACGCGAAGCAGTGGCAGGAGTTCGACCGCCTCCTGCCCTGGCAGGGTTCGACTCCGGGCAAGTATCCGACCTACGCCCTCGCCGGTAATCACGACGGCGGCAGCGCCGGCCCGGTCCGCCAAGGGCTCCGCGAGCGCAACCGCGGGATGCTCGCCGCCGGTCTGGTCACGGTCCTTTCCGACGACGCGCTGCACTCCTATTGGGTCTGGCAGGGCGTGCACTTCATCAACGTCAACCTCTACCCCGGCGACGGCGCCAAGGAAGGCGCCAAGGAGACGTCGATGTGGAATCCCGAGGGCAGCCTGTCGTTCCTGAAGGCCCGCCTCGCGAAGATCGGCGCGACCGAGCCCGTCGTGATCGCGACCCATCTGGACTTCAGCGCCCGCAGCACCTGGTGGGATCAGCCGAAGCGCAAGGCTTTCTACGAGGCCATCAAGGGCCATCACATCATCGCGCTCCTGCACGGCCATACGCACGACATCACCCGCCTGCGGTTCCCGGAAGACAAGGATTACGCCGACTTCGGCGGCACGGGTCCGCGCTTCGATTGCTTCTCCGCCGGCGCGTTCAAGCCCGACGCCAAGGACGGCAAGCCTTTCCCCGGCCCGCGCTATCCCTGCGAGTGCTACGTGTTCCGCATCGTGGACGACGTCCTCGTCGCCGCGCATTACACCGCCGAACCCGGCGGCTGGAATACCAGCAAGCACGCCCCGCAGCTGACGTTCGTGAAGAAGATCAAGTGAAGTAGGGGTTGGCGGTAAGCGGTTGGCGGTTGGGAATACAAACGCGTAAAGGGGAATCGGAGACCGGATGATTTGCTGGGGTCCCCTTTTTCAGGTCTCGGCCGTCGGGTGTCTGGTGCAGGTTCAGAGCCGCGATTAATCGATACAGCCCTCTGTCATCCGTCATCGACTCAGTGCTCAATTCAGCATCGCTATGTCGTGACGCGGTCCCGACCCTACCCAGCGCGGCGGAGCCGCGAGGTGGAAGCGGTTAGCGGTTGGCGGCTGGGAACACAGCCAAGGCAGCTAGGGCAGCACGCGGTGCCGCCCCTGTCCCAAGACCAGCACTCCCCCTATACTCCATACTCGATACTCCATACTCTCGGTATCCGGCCCTCGAGTCCTCGTGTCCTCCTGTCCTCGTTTACCTACTTCACCTTCGCCCTCCGCCACACCTGCTTGTCGGGGGTGACGAGGATGACTTCGAGGTTCTCGCGTTCGGCGAGAAGCTTGGCGGCTTCGAACCCGACGGCCATTAGCGCGGTCGACCAGGCGTCGGCCTGCACGCAGTCCGGATGGAAGACCGCCGCGAGTTCGAGCGTGGTCGCGATCGGTTCCCCGGTCTTCGGCGAGAGGATGTGCGAGGCGGGCTTTCCGGCGGCCGCCTTGCGCGCGCGGTACAGGCCGGAGACGCCCAGGGCGCGGTCGGTGAGCACGACGGTCTCCATGGTCATCCGTGGCTGGAAGGGGTCCTCCAGTCCGACGCGCCAGGTGCCGGCCGCGAGGATCTCGCCGCCGACCTCGATGAGGAATTCCTCGAGGCCTTCGCGTCGGAGGATCCGCGCGGCGCGGTCCGCCGCGTAGCCTTGCAGCAACGACCCCAGGTCGAGGCTCAGCTTTTCGTGCTGCTTGGCGAGCGTCAGGTTGGCCTTGTCCAAGGTCAGTTTCCGCCAGCCCACCTGCGGAAGCGTCGCCAGGATCTGCGCCGGCGTGGGCGTCGGGCGCTGGCCGTCGGGTCCGTAGCCCCAGAGCGACGTGAGCGGAGCCACCGTCAGGTCGAAGCCCCCGTCGGTGGCGCGGCTGAGCGCGAGCCCGAGTTCCGTCAGCTCGGCGAGTTCGGGCGTGATGCCGAAGGGCTGCGTCGATTCGAGCTGATTGAAATCCGCCGTCGCCGAGGAGGCGCGCCAATGCGAGAGCGAGAACTCCACGCGGTTCATCTCGGCCTCGAGCTCGCGCTTGAGCAGCTCGGCGTCGACTTGGTCGCCGCGCACCTTGACCGTCCACGTCGTCCCGAAGGCAGCGCCGTGGAGTTCGGTGACCGGCCGGCGGGCGGAGGCTTCGGCCGGCGCGGCGGCCGCGGCGTCGGCGCCGGGGAAGTAGGCGATGGCGGCGCCGACGGCGAGGACCGCGGCGGCGACCGTATCCCGCCGCGCCCAGGACTCCTCGGCGCTGCTCGTGCGCACGAACTTCAGGAGCGCGCCGGTCGGGCAGCCGTACTTGCAGTAGGCCTGGGGGACGAAGACCGAGGCCACCAGGCCGGCGATGGCCAGTGCGAGGGGCACGGCCACGGCGGTGCCCAGAATCCAGGCGTCGAAAGGCTCGGCTTCGCCCAAGGACCAGCGGGGCCAGGCCAAGGCGGCCAGGAAGGCCCCGCCAAGGGCCATGGCGGGCAGTTTGCCCAGCCAGCCATGCCAACGGGCGGGGACGGCCACATGAAGGCGCCGGAAGCCTCCTAGGAGCTCTTGGGCGGCCCCGTGGGGGCAGATCTGGTGGCAGTACGTCTGCCGCCGGGCGGCCCAAGGGATGAGCAGGGCCACGGCCGCCAGAGCCAGGAGGGCGGGGGCGGTACCCCAGGGCACCCCGTGGCGGGCCCAACCGGCGAACAGGGAAAGGGAAAGCAGCTGCCCGAGCCAGAGGCCGAGGCCGCCGACCAGCAGCAGCTGCCAGAGCCGCCGGACCCACGGGCGCGCGTGCAGCGCCGTGAAGGTCATCAGCAGCGCGCCCAGGATGAAGGCTCCGAGGGCGACTGATTTCCAGAAACGCATGGCCGCCTCGCGTTCGCGCCGGCCGCCGTGCCGGTCGTCGGCGAAGCGCGTCTGCAGGCCCTTCGCGATGGCGTAGCTCGTGAGCGTCGCGCCGGCGACCGTGTCGAGCTCGGCCTTGCGGAAGTCGAATTCGGCCCACTCCCGTGTGTTCCATTGGGTGAGCTTCGAGAGGTAGGTGCGGCCCTGCGGGTCCGGCTCCTCGTCTTGGATCCGGCTGACATAGTCGGCGGTGTCGTAGGTCGAGCGCAGGACGACCTTGCGGAGGCGCAGGGCGTCGGTCTCGAGCGCGATGAGCGTCTCGCTCGGGCCGGCGTAGCCGGGGACCTCGTCGGCCGACGGCGAGGAGCGCACCACGTAGCCGAGGTGCGCCCGGTTGGCGCCGCGCACGAGGTTCCAGCCGAGGCGCGGGACGTTGGGTTCGAAGCCCGTCGCGTCCGGGAAGCCCGCCGCCTGGACTTCCATGAGGGTGAGCGGCAAGGGGAAGCGCAGGGAGACGTAGTTACCGGACAACCGCTGCTGGATCGACTCGGCGATCGCGTAGGCCGTGAGCGTCGAGCCGGCGTAGCCGTCGAGCTTCGGGGCGGGCTGCGCGGACGGCCGCCAGGACTTGAAGGAATCGTCGAACGCGTTCGAGCGGCGCAGCTGCTCGACGTGTTCCGGCGTGTCCTGGCTGGAGAGGACGCGGGTCCCGACGATCTGGTCGCGGAGGTCGAGCGCCACGAGGACGTTGCTCGGCCCCGCGTAGCCGAGGATCGCGTCGGCGTCGGGCGAAGTGGTCAGGAGCCGCCCGAGGCGGTTGCCGGCCTGGTCCTCGACCAGGAGGGTCTGGCTCGGGCCCGACTTCAGGCGGCGCGCCTCCGGGAAGAAGGCCTTGGCGTCGGCCAGCCCGAGCCGCGCCAGCGCCGAATCCGTGACCGGGTTCGTGCGCTGCAGCAGCAGGGCGGCGAACAGCAACGCCCCGAGACGCCAGCCTCTGACCAGCCAGGCGCTGACGCGGGGCGTAAGCATCGCTTACTCGGCGGGGACGAGCTGGAAGGCGTCGGCGTGCACGTTGCCCTTGGCGCCTTCGGTGGAGAGGACGAGGGTATGGGTGCCGGCCGCGAAGGTGAACTTGCCGAGGACGGCGGGCTTTTCGATCTCGCCGACCTTCTGGTTGAGGCGGAGCGCGACGGGCTTCTCGCCGTCGCGGTTGATCGTCAGGAGGGAGTTGCCCGAGCGGTTCTCGTGGCCTTCCCAGTAGCCGCGGATCTCATACTTGCCGGCGGTCTTCACTTCGAAGGCGTAGGTCGCGCGGTTGCCGGCGCCGGCGGCGTAGTGGTAGCCCGCGCCGAGGTGGCCGATGCCGTGGCCGGAGGTCCACTTGCCTTCCAGCTTCGCCTGGGCGTCGTCGACGACGATGCCGCCGAGCTTGGCCAGCTCCTGGAGTTCGTCGGCGCTGAGCTTGGTCGGCGCGCTCTTGTGCAGGTCGGCGTTCATCCGGCCCACGGGGAGTTCCTTGAAGTCGGCGATCGACGTGTCGAGGAAGAGGTCGGAGCGCAGGTCGCTGCGGCGCATGCGGCCGGGCTGTTCCATGAGCTTGATCAGCTCGGGCAGGTGCTTCTGGTAGACGCCGCGCGGGTCGGTGTTCTCGCGGACGGCGAGGTAGGCGGCCTTGCCGACGACTTCGCCCATCATCCCGATGGTGCGCATCACGCGCACGGTGCCGAGGGCCTCGTGCGTGACGGAGATGTGGCGGCCGGCGAAGAAGAGGTTGCTGATGTTCTTGGAGTAGAACAGGCGGTAGGGCAGGGGGTAGCCGTTGCGACGGTCGACGGCGGCGATGTGCTTGCCGCTGGCGTCCACGTAGCCGAAGGCCGCGCGGGAGATGAACGGATTGTCCGGGAACTTCTTGGCGAACTGCTCCTTGGCGTAGTGGAGGTCGATGTCCCAGGTCGTGGGCACGCAGCCGTCCGGGAAGTCGGTGCGCTGGACGATGTTGTCCTTGTTCAGGATGATGTCGCCGTCGAAGAGGCGCGATTCGCGCGGGCCGCCGACGTGCGAGGCCCACTTGAGCTCGGAGAGGGCATACTTGTCCTTCTGCGGGCCGTTCTTGAGGGCGGAAAAGGCGCCGTACATGGCGCGGAAATTCCAGTCGCGGATATACTCGAGGTCCTTGATCGGATCCTGGTCGAAGCCGGATTCCCAGAACCACTCGGCCTTCATGAAGGGCTTGTCGTCGAGCTTGGACTTGGACTTCTGGAGGAGCGGGAAGTCGCCCATCTCGAGGGGCAGGGCCCACGGGGTGGCCGGCCAGGTCGAGGCCTGCGCTTCGTCCTGGTAGAACCACATGTTCGACATGCCCATGCGCTTGTTCGGCTCGACGCGGAAGGTCGCGCCGGCGTAGGCGCCCACCCAGCCGTGGCCGGTGGTGTCGGCCACGAACTTCGCGCGGAAGACCTTCTCGCGGCCGGTCTTGACGTCGATGGCCTTGACGGCGGCGATGCGGTCGCCGGCCATCACGACGCCGGTGGCGAAGTGGCCGAGGAAGAGGCTGATGTTCTTCTCCTTGCGGACGACCTGTTCCTTGAGCTCGTCGCCGAAGCTGTCGACGCGACCGGGGCTGTCGGGCGAGCGGTCGCCGATCTCCTCGATGATCTCGCCGAGGTGCGGATACTTGCCGCGGGTGGTGCCGCCCATCGCCCAGACGCCGATCTCGGAGCTGCCGTTGCCGCCGAGGACGAAACGGTCCTGGAGGAACGCGACCTTGAGGGACTGACGCGAAGCGGAGAGCGCGGCGCCGAGGCCGCCGTAGCCGCCGCCGACGACGACGAGGTCGAACTCACCCTGGTCTTCGGCGCCCTTGGGGCTGTTCCACCGCGAGCGGGCCGTGACGAGCGCGGCGCCTTCGGGCGGAACGAACGAGGCGTCCTTGCTGAAGACGATGGCGTCGGCGCGACCGGCGAAACCGGTGAGATCATGCAGGGCGATCTTCACGTCGCCGGCGGGCAGGGTGACCTTGCCGCCTTCTTGCCAGTGCCACTCGGCGCCTTTGGTGCCGAACTCGGCGGCGACCGGCTGGCCGTTGACGATCAGCTGGAAGCGGCCAGGGGTACCGGGGGCCTTCCAGTGGGCGACCCAATCCTTGGTGCGCACCCAGACGCGGTATTCGCCCGCGGCGGGAATCCGCACGATGCCGGTGGCGTCGGCGACGGGCTTGCCGAGGCCGTGGGCCAGGAGGTAGGGCGAGCCGACGATGTTGGTGAAAGCCGTGTCGAGCTTCCAGCCGCCATGGGAGGCCAGGGATTCGGCTTCGACGAAGACGGTGTCGGCGGATTGCGCGCGGCCGGTGGCGGCGGCGAGCAGGGACAATCCAAGGAGGGAAAGGACGCGGGGGGACATGGGGCTATTAGATGCCAAGGGGATGGGAGAGTTCCAGAGGAAAAGGGGTGGAAGAATGGGGGAGGGGCAGGGGTGGGGGTAGGTGATGCTGAGAGTGTCGAGTATGGAGTATCGAGTATCGGGGGAGTGCTTGGGGTAGGGACGGCACTGGTGCTGCCCTAGCTGCCTGGGCTGTGTTCCCAACCGCCAACCGCTAACCGCTTCCACCTCGCGGCTCCGCCGCGCTGGGTAGGGGCAGCACCGCGTGCTGCCCAAGTTTGCCGCGGTTGACCACGGAGGGCTGAACGGAGGGCTGCGTTGACTTTGCACCACCCGCCACCTGCCACCCGGGGCCGCCACCTGCCACCTGAAACGGAGAGATGGCTGAATCGATGACGGATGACTGAGTCGATGACAGAGGAAAAAGGGGAGGGCCGAATGGATCAGGCCTACCACCTGAAACGACTCGCCCGCTCAATGGGAAACCGGAGACCGGAATTAACGCTTCGGTCATATGTCCTCAGCTATCTATCCGGTTTCCCTGTGCTGCCCCCTTGAGTGCCGTGTTCCTCCGGTTTCCGGTCTCTCTTTGAGTGGCTGTCACGAGGTAGGGACGTGATCACTATCACGTCCTCCCCTGGGGCTGAGGCGTGATTAGGACAGCACGTGGTGCTGTCCCTGCCTTGAACCGCAGTTCAGCGAGGGCGCTCAAACCTACCTAATGTCTGAGTCTGCCCTCGATTCGGTGCTCAACTCGGTCTTCTATTCGGTCATCCCCATGATCCTCCGTCTGATTGCTTTGCTTTGCGTCGCTGCTTCCTTCGCCGCTGAAATCCCCGCCGTTGGTCTCCTGGTCGATCTCGACGCCACCAAGGGCATCACGCTCGACGCGCAGGGACGCGTGACCGCGTGGACGAACCAGGCCGGCCCGGCGGAGCTCCGGTCGTTCGTCGGGCAGCCGAAGGGACGCACGGAGCCGAACTCGGGTCTGCCGTCGGTCGTGAAGGCGCCCCGCATGGCGCTCTCGTTCCGTCAGCAGGAATTGGTCTGCCATGATGAGTCGGCGCTCGACGGAATCATCCGCGGCGCGGGCTGCACGTGGGTCGCCGTGATCAAGGTCTACCCGCAGCGCGTCGGCCTGAAGGACGTGAATTCCTTCTTCGGCAACCTGCGCAACGGCCAGAAATACGAAGGCCTCTGGGGCTGTCTGGACGACGATAACACCGTCTGGTGGGGCGCCCGCAACGGGCTCACCTTCGGCCGCTTCGACGTCAATAATCCCAAGCTCGTCGGCCCGAAGCTAGAGGAAGGGCGTTTCCATTTCCTCGCCGGCCGCATGGGCGCCGGCCAGCCGCAGCGGAATTCCTTCGTCGACGACCTCGGCGTGGGCCGGACCGAAGCGCTGCTGGAATTCTTCGTCAACGACCTGAAGCCGTGCGCGACGGCGCAGTTCCCGGTCAATCCCAAGGCCGACGCCTCCAAACTCGCCATCGGTCAGGAACGCGATGCGATCCAGCATCCCGGGAAGGAATCCTTCGACGGCGAGATCGCCCGCTTCCTGCTCTGGGATCGTCCGCTCACCGACGCGGAGTTGAAGAGGGTATTTGAGAAGGTGAAGTGAGCGCTGAGAGTATCGAGTATGGAGTATCGAGCATAGGGGGAGTGCCTGTCTTGAGGTAGGGGCAGCACCGCGTGCTGCCCTAGTTGCCTTGGCTGTGTTCCCAACCGCCAACCGCTAACCGCTTCCATCTCGCGGCTCCGCCGCGCTGGGTAGGGTCGGGACCGCGTCACGACATAGCGGTGCTGAATGGATGACTGAATCGATGACAGATGACGGATGGCAGAATCGATCAGGGAGGACTGCGTTGAGGGCTGAATAGAGGACTGAATGGATGATGCCTGCCACCCGCCACCCGGGGCCGCCACCTGCCACCTGAAACGGATGCTATCTAATCCTCCGGTTTCCGGTCTCCCTTTGAGCGTATACCTCTCTGGCCAGCCGGCCAACTGATCAACGGATCAACTTATCCAGCCCAAGCCCTGTGCCTCGCGGCCGCTACGCCGCCGCGTCACTTCTTCCCCTTCTGGAACTGCTGGCCGCGCTGCTTCATGCGCTCTTCGAGGGCGTCGAGCACTTTGTCGACGACATCGCCGGTCAGTTCGTCATCGGCGGCGAGCATGGCCTCTTTGGTCGCCTTGCGGAGGTCGAGCGCGGCCTCTTCGAACTGCGGACGGAGATTCTTCTTCTCGTCGTCGGACGCGTATTCGGCCTCTTTGCGGAGTTCGTTCTGCCTTGCGCGGGCGGCTTTGACGCCTTCGTCCTGGAAAGACTTGAACATCGCCGTCCGGCACTTGTTGAGCTGCTCGGGCGTCACGCCCTCGATCTCCTCGGGCAGGAAACCACCGGTCTTGCCGCCGAACTTCGGGGCGGCTTGCTTACGGGGCGCGTCGGGCACGTCGCCTTCCGGAGCCTTGGGCCTGGCGGCGAAGGCGGGGCCGGCGGCCTTGGGCTGCTCAGCGGTGGCTTGGGCGGGCTGGCGGGCTTCCATCGCGAAATAGGTGGCGGCGGAACCGACGGCGGCGGCGAGGAGGAGGGGGAAGAGTTGTTTCATGGGATAGGGGTTCGGGGTAGGCTATTGAAGGAACCCCGGGAGGAGGGGAAAGTTGTGGGGTAGAATGGAGGACTGAATCGATGACGGAGGGCGGATGGCGCTATATTGAGAGTATCGAGTATGGAGTATCGAGTATAGGGGGAGTGCCTGTCTTGGGGTAGGGGCAGCACCGCGTGCTGCCCTAGTTTGCCGTGGGTAGGGTCGGGACCGCGTCACGACACAGCGGTGCTGAATGGAGGGCTGCGTTGAGGACTGAATGGAGTACTGAATGGATAAAGCCCGCCACCTGCCACCTGGGGCTGCCACCTGCCACCCGAAAGGGGAAGATGGCCGAGACCATAAAATGGGCACCCCGCCAATCATCCGCTTTCCGGTCTCCCTCCGAGCGAATGACTCCCGGGCCAGCCGGCCAATTGATCAACAGGTCAACTAAATCAGCCCCAGCCCTAGCCCCAGCCCTGTCCCTCGCGGCAGCTTCGCTGCCGCGCCTCACTTCTTCTCCCCGAACGGGAAAGGCTTGAGCGGGGTCTTGGCGGCCTTCTTCTTGCCGGACTTCTCGAGGGCTTCGCGGGCGCGGGTCTCGATCGCGTCGTAGATCTTCTCGAGGGTCTCCTTGGAGAGGTCGGGCGCGGCCTGGGCGATGGCGGCGAGGGTGGCTTTGCGGAGGTCCGCCTGGACCTGCTCGAAGTCGCCGCGCATGTTCTTCTTCTCCTCCTGGGACAGGAATTCGGCTTCCTTGCTGAGCTGGGTGCGCTTGGCCTTGATCTCCTTCACCTTCGGGTCGCGCTGGGCCTTGAAGGCGGCCGCGCGGAACTTGCGCATGTCTTCGGCGGAGACCCCTTCGACGTCGGCGAGCAGGTCGGCCGGGCTGACGGGCTTGGCGGGTTCTTCCTTGGCGGCCGTCTCGGCGGCCGGCTTGCCTTCCTCCTTGGGTTGCTTCGCGGCGGCGGCGCGCTCCTCGGCGGAGGCCTTCTCCTGGGCGGCGCGGGCGGCTTCTTGGCTGCGCTTCTTCACCATTTCTTCGACCGCGTTAAGCGTCAGGACCAGGGCTTCCTTCTCGACGGTCGGGTCGGCTTTCTGCACCGCGGCGATGGTGGCCTTCACCATGGCGTCGCGGGCGGTTTCGAAATCGAGGCGAAGGTCCTCGGTTTCGTTACGCCCTTTCACGAAGCGGGTCCGCTCCTTGACGTCGGCGAGGCGCTTGCGCGCCGCGGTGATGGCTTCGTCCCCGTAGGTCGCCATCAGGGCCCGGCGGATCTTGGCGAGCTGTTCCTCCGTCACGCCGGCGACGCTTTCGGGGAGAGCGGTGCCGGCTCGGGGGGCTTTCTTGGCCGGCTTGGCCGCGGGTTCGTCGGCGGCAGGGAGCGGGAGCGCGAGCAGGGCGAGGGCGAGAAGGGGGAGGAGGCGCATGGTAATGATACACCGAAAAGCGAGAAAGGTTTGAGCGGATAACAGAATGGAGGACTGCGTGGAGGACTGAGTAGAGGGCTGAATGGAGGACTGAATAGATGAAGCCTGCCGCCCGGGCAGATGGCTGAGTCGATGACGGATGACTGAATCGATGACAGATGGCGGATTTCCCGCCACCCGCCACCCGGGGCTGCCATCCGCCACCCGAAAGGGTAAGATGGCTGAGGCCTTTGACCTGAAAACGGCTCCCCCGCCAATCATCCGGTTTCCGGTCTCCCTTTGAGCCAATGCCTCCCTGGCCAACCGGCCAACGGATCAACTTATCCAGCCCTAGCCCTGGCCCTCACCGCCGCTTCGCGGCGGTGTCACTTCTTCTTCGGCTTGCCGGCGACGTCGGGCTTCTTCTGGTGCGTCGATTCGACGTAGTCGCGGATGAGCTGGACGTTCAAGGAGGGGTCGGCTTTCTGCATCGCCTTGACGCGGGCGGCGTCGAGCGCCTCGCGGGCTTCTTTGGCGTCGCGGGCGCCGCCTTCCTTCTTCTCGCCCTTGCTCTTCTTGGGCTTTTCGCCGCCGCCGAGCTTGGCCAGGGCGGCCTTGAAGTCTTCGTCGGTCTCGGCCTTAAGCCAGGCTTCCTGAAGTTTCACGCCGTCGGCGAGCCCGACTCCGGCCGGGATCTCCGGGGCGTCGAGGCCCTTCTTCTTCTTTTTGACCGCGGGCTCCGTCTTCTCGGCCGGCTTGGCCACGGGTTCGACGGGCTTCTTCTCGTCGGCGGCGAAGAGCGGGAGAGAGGTGAGGAGGGCGAGGAGCAGGGCAGGGGGGCGCATGCGGATGGAACACCGGGGGAGGAAAAAGGTTTTAGCGGATAGGGATGATGAGAGTATTGAGTATGGAGTATCGAGTATCGGGGGTGCATGCCTTGAGGTAGGGGCAGCACCGCGTGCTGCCCTAGTTGCCTCGGGTCGGGTCGGGACCGCGTCACGACGTAACGGCGCAGAATTGACGGCTGAATCGATGGCAGATGACGGATGACAGAGGGCCGAACCAATCACTGAGGACTGAATGGAGGACTGAATGGAGGACTGCGTTGAGGGCTGAATGGAGGGCTCAATTGACTTTGCACCACCCGCCACCTGCCACCTGGGGCTGCCACCCGCCACCTGAAGTGGAGATGACAGAGTCGATGGCTGAATCGACGACGGATGACAGAGGACGGATTTACCAAACCTGCACCCGAACCTAAATGCCCGGACCAGGCTCCTGACGGCCGAGACCCGAGACCCGAAAATAGATCCCCCAGCAATCTTCCGGTCTCCGGTTTCCCTTCGCGTGGCTGCCTCCCTTGCCAACCGGCCAACTGATCAACGGATCAACTCATCTGTCCTCTGCCATCGATTCAGCCATCGATTCTTCCACCTGCCCCAAACAAAAGACCCCGGTCGCCCGGGGTCTTGTTCCAGCCAATGATCCGAGGATTACTTGGCTTCGGGCTTCTTGCCGCCCTTGCCGCCCTTGTCGCCCTTGCCCTTGCCCTTACCGCGGGCTTCTTCGAGGGCCTTGAACACGGACTCGAGGGAGGCGTCAGCCTTGAGGATGGCGGCCCGGGTGGCTTCCATCACGGCCTTGCCGGCGGCCTGCTTCTCTTCCGGGGTCTTGGCTTCGCCGGCCTTGGCCTTGGCGGCCTTGACGGCCTCGTCGGCCTGGGCGGCCTTCTGCGCGTCCAGGAACTTCTTCCAGGTGGCTTCGTCGACGGATTCCGGACGCTGGGGGGCGACCTTCTTGCCGCCCTTGTCGCCCTTGCCTTCGCCCTTCTTGGCGGGGGCGTCGCCCTTGGGGGCGTCGGGCTTGGGAGCGTCCTGAGCGAGGAGGCCGGCCGAGGTGACCAGGGCCAGGAGGAGTGCGAGTTTGATCTTCATGGTATGTATGGGGATGGGCGGATGGAACCCCGCCCCCGTGGCCGAGTTGCAGGATTCTGAATTTAATTATGACACGCCGGCGGGGTGCGGTCCGGGCGCCTCCGGGCTTAAGGTCAGGGCCGCCATGACCCCTCTCCTCGTCCACCTCCCGCACGACGCCACGGTCATCCCGCCGGACGCACGGGCCGACTTCCTGCTCTCGGCCGAAGAACTCCGGGCGGAATGCCTCCGGCTGACCGACCGGCACACCGCGGCCCTGTACGCCGACGGTCTGACCCCGGCCGATTTCGTCCGTGCCGAGGTCTCCCGCCTGGTCGTCGACGTGGAGCGCATCGCCGACGACGCCTCGGAGCCCTGCGCGCAGGTAGGCATGGGCGCGACCTACGTCCGTACCGCCGACGGACGCCCGCTCCGCGCCCTCACGCCGGAACGTCGCGCGGAGCTGATGGCCCGCCATTACTGGCCGCACCATCACGCGCTCGACGCGGCGGCCGACGCCCGTCTGGCCCACTTCGGCCGCTGCGTGGTCCTCGATGCGCATTCCTACCCCACGGGCCCGCTGCCCACGCAGGTCGCCTTCGGGCCGTCGCCCGAGATCGGCATCGGCACCCAGTCCGGGCATACGCCGCCGGCCCTATGCGATATCGCCGTCGATTTCTTCCGAACCCACGGGTACGGCGTCGGCATCGACGTGCCTTTCAGCGGGGCGATGGTGCCGAACGCCTGCATCGGGCTAGACCCGCGCCTTTGGTCGGTGATGATCGAGGTGCGCCGCGACCTTTACATGGACGAAGCCACCGGCGAGCGCCACCCGGGATTCGCGCGGATGCAGGCGGTGCTGACGGAATTCCGCGCGGTGCTGCTCCGGCTGGCGGTCACTTGACGCCCGCTTCGCTCGCCGACTGCTCGACCTCGGTGCGGAGCAGGCCCATCGCTTCATCCCACATCGCCTGCATGCGCGGCAGTTGAGCCGCCTTCGCGTCCTCGTCCTGCGTCTTCCAGCCGGCCTCGATTTCCTTCCATTCCGCGACGAGGGCCTTCGTCTTGGGGTGCTCGCCCCAGCGCTTGGCGGCGCCATCGAAGACCTGCGGGTGCATGAACTTGAGTTCCTGGATCGTGCCGATTCCTTCGCGAATGATATTCTCGCGGCGCGCGTCCGGCGGGCGGCTGTCGACGGAGACGTCTTCCTGAGCGGAGGGGATGAGGCCGTTGGCGCTACGTGGCGCGCCGACCGGGCGGGCGGCGCCGGACTTGGGCACGACGACGGAGCGGGCCGGGCGGGCCGAAGGCTTGGGCTCGTCGGTCGTCTGGGCGAACCACCACCCACCCGCCAAGGCGAGTACCGCAAGCACGCCCAGCAGGACCAGACGGCGCGAGGCGGGGTTCATTTCGGCTCGGGAGCCGGTTTATTCGAACGTGACCGGAGCCACGGGCGCCGGAGCCGCGGGCGCAGGGGCGGACGGGGAAAGGCCGTTGGTGTCCCGGACGACGCCCGCCCCGGTGACCGTGACGGTCGGCTGATTGGAGGGGGGCGCGCCAGCGGCGGCCTGCTTGAGCATGCCAAGTCCGCGGGTGCGGATCGTGGAGAGCTCGTCCATGATGGCCTGCTTCTGGTCGTCCGTGGCGCCGCGGTACTGGCTTTCGAGTTCGCGCATGCGGCCGAAGTTGGCGCGGAATTCCTCGTTGGCCATCGCCGCGCGGAAGGCGTCGCCGATCTTCTGGCGGTCACCGCCGAACATGTCCTCCACCGCCTTGCGGCCGTCGTCGCGCCAGGTGGCGAACTTGGCGTCGAGTTCGGCGACGGGCTTGGACTGTTTCACGAGGTCCTTCTCCTCGACCTCGGTGCCGACGTCGTCCTTGCGGCTGAGCTTGAGCGCCTTGGCCGCGCGGGGCTTGCCCGTCTCGGTCGTCAGCTTGCTCACGGGGGAGGTGGTGCGCTTGGCGGTGCTCTTCACCACCTGGCCTTCGTCGGCCTGGGTCCACTGGTAGGCGGCGTAGGCGCCATAGCCGAGCACGGTCAGACCGAGGATCGCGTAGAGAGGGGTCCTGTTCATTGGGATAGGTTATCAGATATAACTCCGGAGAGAAGACGAAGTTGCCGGGCGGCGGCGAACGGCTCAGGAAAACAGCAGCCGCAGCCACGTTTTCGAGTAGGGCAGGGCCAGATGGTCGAGCCGTGACGCCAGGAAGGCGGCCTCGATCTCCTCCTCGGGATGACCGTCGAGCAGCTTGGCGCCCTCGAGCTCACGCCGGCCGCGCCGGGCGGCGTCCTGCACGTGGGTGTGCTTCAGAAGGTGGCCGCCGGCGAGGAGGATGGCGAGGAGCGCGAACCCGATGGCGGCCCACATGAACCGGCCCTTGGTCGCCAGGACGAGCACGACGAGGAGCACCGGCCAGGCGTTGCCCCAGAGTATCATGAACGAATCCCACGAGGCCAGTCCGCCGAGCTTACGGTCGCGGTGCTGGAGCGCGTGCCCCGCGAGACGCGCGGCCCGGGCCACGTCGAAGAGGCGTTTGCCTTCATACGTCGCCGGCGAGAGCTTGATGGCGGGTTCGAAGGCCGAATAGAAATCCGTCACGGACACCGAACTCTCGTCGACGTCGACCTGCGGGATCTCGCCGCGCAGGAGCACGATGCGGGCGGCCTGGGCGCCGGAGACGCCGCGCACGAGCAGGACGCGGCCATACTTCGCTTCGAGGCTCCGGACGCGACGCCAGGCCCACCAGGGCAGGCCGAGGGCGAAGAGGCCGGCCAAGGCGAAGAGCAGGACGATCTTGAGTTCAGGGTGCATGGCCGACTTGGGACGGTGCCGATTCCTGGGTTCCCAGCAAGGACTACCTAGATTGCGGCCGCATAGGGGGGATAAGCCGCCGTGGATTCTCCGGGGGCGCCGCGGCGCTACGTTGACCCGCGGGCTCCCCTCGGATTGTCTGGTCCTCGATGAATCCCGATTTCGTCCGTACCTACCTGACCGGCCTGCAGGATCGCCTTTGTGCGATCATCGAGGAAGTGGACGGTCAGGCCAAGTATCACACCGACGAATGGCAGCGCGCCGAGGGCGGCGGCGGCCGGACCCGCGTCATCGCGGGCGGACCCGTGATGGAGAAGGGCGGGGTGGCCTTCTCCGACGTCCGCGGGCACGCCTTGCCGCCTTCCGCCACGGTCGCTCGTCCCGAACTCGCCGGCAAGGGCTTCCGCGCCATGGGCGTCTCCGTCGTCCATCATCCGCGCAACCCTTACTGCCCGACCTCGCACATGAACGTGCGTCTGTTCTGCACCGACGGTCCGAACCCGGTCTGGTGGTTCGGCGGCGGTTTCGACCTGACCCCTTATTACGGCTTCGACGAGGACGCGGTCACCTGGCATCGCGCCGCCCGCGAGGCCACGGGCGCCCATTACCCGAAGTTCAAGGCCTGGTGCGACGACTACTTCCTGCTCAAGCACCGTCAGGAGCAACGCGGCATCGGCGGGGTGTTCTACGACGACTTCACCGAGGGCGGCTTCGAGGCGGCCTTCGCGCTCATGCAGCGGGTCGGCGACGCCTACGGCCAAGCCTACGCCGAGATCCTGCGCCGTCGCAAGGACACCCCTTACGGCGAGCGGGAGCGCACCTGGCAGGAGATCCGCCGCGGACGCTACGTCGAATTCAACCTCGTCCTCGACCGAGGCACCATCTTCGGCCTGCAATCCGGCGGCCGGACGGAGTCGATCCTGATGTCCCTCCCGCCCCATGTGCAGTGGCATTACGGCCACCTGCCGGCCCCGGGCACCCCGGAGGAACGTCTGCTCTCGCATTATCTGAAACCTCAGGATTGGCTCAAAGGGTCCTGATGAACTCCCGCGACCGCTTCCTCGCCGCCCTCCGCCGCCAGCCCCATGACCGGGCGCCGGTCTGGATCATGCGTCAGGCCGGCCGTTACCTCCCGGAATACCGCGCCCTCAAGGCCAAGTCGGACTTCGTCACGATGGTCCGCACCCCCGACCTCGCGGTCGAGGTCACGCTCCAGCCGCTCCGCCGCTTCCCGCAGCTCGACGCCGCGATCCTGTTCTCGGATATCCTGGTGATTCCCGAGGCCCTCGGCGTCGGCTACCGTTTTCGCGACGAAGGCGGCATCGCGATGGAACGCGCGCTCTCCTCGCCGGCCGATGTCGCCACCCTGAAACTCGCAGGCTCGGCCGACCGCCTCCAATACGTCTATGACGCCCTGACGCTGCTGCGCAAGGAACTCGGCCTGAACAAGACCCTGCTCGGTTTCGCCGGCTCGCCCTGGACGCTCGCCTGCTATCTCGTCGAAGGCGGCGGCTCCGAAGATTTCCCGAGGACCAAGGCGCTGCTCAAGGCCGACCCGAAGATGATGCACCGCATCCTCGAGATCCTGACCGACGCCGTCGCGCAGTATCTCACCCGCCAGTTCGCGGCCGGCGCCGACGCGATCCAGATCTTCGACAGCTGGGCCGCCGCGCTCACCGGCGCCGATTACGAGGAGTTCTCGCTGCGCTACATCCGTGCGGTGCTGGAACGCCTGCCCGCCGGCGCGCCCGTCATCCTTTACGCCAAGGGCAAGTCCCCGCAGGCCGCCGCGCTCGCCCAGACCGGCGTGCCGTGCCTCGGCGTCGACTGGACCATGCCCCTCTCGCAGGTGCGCCAGCTCGCCGGCCGCCCGATCTGCCTGCAGGGCAACCTCGATCCCGAGTTCATGACCGGCGAACCCGCCGCGGCGGTCGCCGCGACGAAGGCCGTCCTCGCCGACAACGCCGGAGACCCCGGTCATATCTTCAATCTCGGCCACGGCATCACTCCCCAGGCCCGCATCGAGACCTTCCAGGCGGTGGTGGAGACCGTGGTTAAGGGCTGAATGGAGGACTGAGTAGAGGACTGAATGGAGGACAGCGTGGAGGGCTGAATGGAAGTTGGCCCTTATCTGTCACCTATGACGAATAGGGATGGCGGCCTTACTTTTAATCACGAAGCGGGAAATGACGACATGCTGCTCCTGAGGCTGATCATATCAATTCAGTCCTCAATTCAGTCCTCCACGCTGTCCTCCACTTGGTCCTCTTCTTTTCTTCGTATCGTCACACGTGACTCGGCGTCCACTTGGCGGCGCGGTCGGCGAGATACTTCACGTAGATGTCCTGGTCGTTGAGGCAGGGGATCTGTTCGAAGGATTCGCCGCCGGCGTGCAGGAACTCTTCCTTCCCTTCCTCGCTGATCTCCTCGATGGTCTCGAGGCAGTCGGCGGTGAAGGCGGGGCACATCACGAGGAGCTTCTTCACGCCTTCGGACGGCAGGGCTTCGAAGCGTTCGTCGGTGTAGGGCGGGACCCACTTCTCCGGTCCGAAGCGCGACTGGAAGGACATCTCGAACTTGTCGGGCGAAAGACCGGCGCGCTTGGCGAAGAGCAGGGTGGTCTGCACGCACTGGTGCTTGTAGCAGTTGGCGTGCGACGGGCTGGCCTGGAGGCAGCAGTCCTTGACCTTGGTGCAGTGCGCCTTGGAGGCGTCGCCCTTGCGCAGGTGGCGCTCCGGCACGCCGTGGTAGGAGAACAGGATCTTGTCGAAGGGCTTGCTGAGCCAGGGCTTGGCCGACTCCACGAGGCAGTCGATGTAGGCCGGGTCGTTGAAGTAAGGCTGGAGGACGTGATACTTCAGGTTCGGCGCGAGGCGGGCGAGTTCTTCCTGGATCTTCACCACGACGGTCTCGTAAGACGACATCGCGTAGTGCGGATACTGCGGCATCACGAACAGGTCCTCGATGCCTTGCTTGAGGACTTCCTGGACTGCTTCGGCGCAGGACGGGGTGCCGTAACGCATGCCGGTGATGACCGGCAGGCCGGTGGCGGCCTCGAGCTTCTTGCGGAGCTTCTCGGTGGTGACGAGGAGCGGAGCGCCTTCGGGGGTCCAGACGGTCGCGTAGGCGGCGGCGGACTTCTTCGGGCGGGTGCGCAGGACGATGCCTTCGAGCAGCGCGAAGCGGAAGACGGCCGGATAATCGATCACGCGCTCGTCGCCGAGGAACTCGCGCAGGTATTCCCGCACGTGGGGCACCGAGGTGCTTTTCGGCGAACCGAGGTTGAGGAGCAGGATGCCTTTGCGAGCCATGCCCACAGGAGGAAGGGATAACGGGGGGATGTCAATTGACTCAGGGATAGGGAAAGGTATTGGCGGTTAGCGGTTGGCGGTTGGGGATGAAAGAGGCCAGAGGGCAGAGTTCCTGCCACCTGGCGCCCGGGGCTGCCACCCGCCACCTGAAATGACCCCCAGTCAGTCAACCGGTCTCCGGTTTCCCTTTGAGCGTATCGTTTTCCCAACCGCTATCCGCCAACCGCCAACCGCTTACACCTACTGTCTCAAAACAACTTGGCGATCGGGACGCCGCCGTCGGTCACGGGGACAGGGCGGGAGCCGGCCATGAGGTCACGGGAGGTGTCGACGTTCAGGGCCGCGAGGATCGTGGCGTGGAAGTCCGGGATGCTGACGGGGTTCTCCACGACCCTCTTCGAGAGGTCGTCGGTGACGCCGTAGGCGCCGCAGTGCTTCAGGCCGCCGCCGGCGAGGATCATCGAGAAGGCCGTGCCCTGGTGGCCGCGGCCGCCCTTGCCGTCGAATTCCGGCGGACGTCCGAACTCGGTGCCGATGACGACGAGCGTCTTGTCGAGCATCTTGGTGCGCTGGAGGTCTTCGATCAGGCCGGCGAGGGCGTGATCGAGCTCACGGATGAGCACGTGCTGGTTGTCGATGCCTTCGTTATGCACGTCCCAGCCGGCGCCGTTGATGAAGTTGAGGTTGTGGGAGACCTCGACGAAGCGCACGCCGCCCTGGACGAGGCGACGGGCGAGCAGGCAGCGCTGGCCGAACTCGCCGCCATAGGAGGCGCGCACGGCGGGCGACTCCTGCTTGAGGTCGAAGTGGCGCATGAACGAAGGCCCCGCCAGGCGGAAGGCCTCCTGCTGTGCGGCCGCGTATTCCTCGACGGCCGAACCGCCGGGGGCGCGTTCGACGAGGGCTTCGAGCAGGGCGAGGCGGGCGTTCTTGCGGTCGGGCGAGACTTCGCCCGGGGTCGTGAAGCCGTTCGGGCCGGTCTCGGTGTCGACGAGGTAGACGTAGCCGTCCTTGATGCCGAGGAAGCCCGGGCCGCGGCTCACGTTCGGGTAGCCGATGAGCATGTAGGCCGGGACGGACGGGTCGGCGGCGCCGCGGCGGTGCGCGACGATCGAACCGATGGAAGGGTAGACGGCGTTGCCGCTGATCATGCGGCCGGTGTGCACGAGGTTCGTGGCGAACGCATGCTCGTCGATGACCTTGTGGTTCACCGAGCGGACCGCGGTCACGTGCTCCATCAGCTTCGCCGTGCGAGGCAGGTGCTCGCAGAGGCGCACGCCGGGGACGGAGGTCTCGATGGAAGGGTAGAGCGAGCCTGGCTTCTTCTTCGTGGCTTTGTTGTCGCCGAGCGCCTTCGGGTCGAAGGTGTCGGCCTGGCCCATCCCGCCGCCGAGCCAGATGAAGATGCAGTGCTCGGCCTTGCCTTTCGGGCCGGTCGCGCCGGCGTTGGCCAGGAGCGGCGAGGCGGCGAACGGCGCGAGGCCGAGGGCGGTGACGAAGGAGCGGCGGTCCATGGGATCAGTAGTGGAGGAATTCGGGGGAGTTGACGAGCGCCCAGACGACGTCTTCGGCGCGGCGACGCCAGGCGTCTTTCAGCTGGGCGGTGGCCGGGTCGCCCTTGCGGGCCGCGGCCTCCTGCTGCATGCGCACCGTGGTGGCCAGGTCGTTGAGGTGATTGGACCACGAGACGTAGTACTCGGGCCTGCGCTTTCCGGTGGTCGGCAGCCCGACAGCGACGCTCACACATCGTCCCTCGAAGCCCTCGGCGAGGTAGGCCGCATACTTAGCCTTCTCCGTGGCGGTCGGGTGGCGTGTGAGCACGCGCAGGAACAGGGTGTCGACGAACTCGGCCGGCGATTTCGCTCTGAAGGCGGGCGTTGTGAAGCCGTGGTCGTCGCTGAGGCGCGTGATCCAGGTGCCCATGGTGCCGTTGCTGAGGATCGCGGGTTGCAAGGAGTTCGCGGAGGACTCGCGGTCGGTCACGGGATCCGGCCGGCTGGCGCGCCAGCCGAAGGCGGCCAGGACGTCGCAGACGGCTTGGATGCGGGGCAGGGCGAGGGCGGGTCGGTCGCGTTCGTTGGAGGTCGAGGTCAGCATCCAGGCGCGGCGCGGCTGGCCGAGGGTGACGGAGTTCGCCTGTTCGCGGATGCTGTCGATGTCGAGGCTGGCCTCCTCCGTGCGGAAGGGCTTGCCGGTCGTCGCGAACATCGAGTCCACGACCTGCTCGGCGGAGAGCCGGCGTGGGGCGGGGGCCACGTAGAGCGGGTTCGGCAGCTTCTGCGCGAGGTCCGTCGCGCGCTGGTAGGCATGGGAGTTCAGGATCAGGCGCCGGACATGATCGGCGTCATAGCCGCTGCGCACGAGCTCGCGGCCGAGCCAGCGGAGCAGCTCCGGATGCGAATGCTTGGAGCGTTCCCAATCCCAGGGCTGCTCGACGAGGCCGCGGCCCATCAGGCGGGCCCAGATGCGGTTGGCCATCACCTGCGCGAAGCGTTCGTTCTGCGGGGCGGTGATCAGCGTGGCGAGCCGGTCGCGCGGATCCTTGGGGTCGAGGGCGAGTTCGTCGGCGACGCTTTCCTGGGAGAACTCCGGATACGGCCAGTGCGGCTCGACGGCGGCGCCCGGCTCGAGGGTGACCTCGATCAGCGGCTTGCGGCCGCCTTCGCGGAGCTTGGCCAGCGAGACGCTGCTCGTGGCCGGGACCTTGACGGCCTTGGTCTCGAGGAGCGCGGCGAGGGCGAAGACCTGCTCCTGCTTGGCGGTGTGGGCCGGGGCGTCGTGGCAGCGCGCGCACTTGGTCTCCACGCCGAGGAAGGCGGTCGTGACGATGGTCGCCTTGGCGGCCATGGGGACGTCGTTCTGCGAGGCGATGCCGAAGCCGGCCGGACCGCCGGCGGCGGACGAGCCCTTGAGCCGCAACAGCTCGGTGACCATCAGGTCCAGCGGCTTATGGTCGATGAGCGATTCGTAGATCCACCAGCGGAAGGGGCCGGAGTTGTTGAGGGTCGGGTTGAGGATGTTCGGGTTCTCGGCGAGGACGTCCTGCCAGTAGCCCATGCCGTGGTCGGCGGCGCGCGGATCGGCGAGCAGGCGGTCGATGGCCTGGGCTCGCTTGTCGGCGGAAGGATCGGCGGCGAACGCGGCGATCTCGTCGGCGGAGGGCGGCACGCCGACGGTGTCGAGCGTCACGCGGCGCAGGAACGCGAGATCGTCGGTCAGCGGCGTCAGGCGCGTCGAGAGCGGGCGGTATTCCGGCCAGGCGGCGCCTTCCTTGATCCACTGCTCGATGAGCGCGACGTCGGCCGCGGCGAGGCGATGGCCTTTCGGCGGCATCATCTCATCAGGGTCGTCGGAGCGGATGCGGGCGAGGAGCGAGCTCTTGGCCGGGTCTCCGGGCACGATGGCCGCGCCGTCGCTCTTGCCGCCCTTGAGCGCGCCGGCGAGGGTGTCGAGGTGCAGGCCGCCCTTGGGCTTGCCGCCCTGGTGGCATTCGAGGCAGCTGGCCTCGAGGATCGGCTGGATCTTCGCGTAGAATTCGACGCCGCCTTGCTTCACGGCCTTCACCTGGCCTTGGTAAGCGACGATCTTCTCGGCGAGGAAATGGTCGATGGGGTTGTTCGCCGGGAAGCCCGGAGCCAGCGCGGGCACGGGAGTCTCCGGCGTGCTCGCGAGCCACTGCTTCGCGGCTTCACGACGTTTCTGCCAATACTCGCCTTGGCGGGCGCGGGCGGCGGCGCGGGCGGCGGCGTCGATCTTGGCGAGGCGTTCCTCTTCCTGCGCGGCGTGCGCGGCCCAGCCGGCGTCGTTGTAAGCCGGGGTTTCTCCGGACGGCGAAAGCAGCTGCCAATCGTTGCGGCCGGCGAGCGAGACGGCGGCGACGGTCTCGCCGAGCTCGGGCCGGCGGCGCGAGCCCTTGGTGTTGATGACATAGCCGACGACCGATTCGAGGATGATACGGTGTTCGCCGCCCTTGGTCTCGAATTCGGCCCACGCGTCGCGGTTGCCGGGCGGGGCGAAGCGGAAGTCTCCGCCAAGGTCGAGGTAATCGTCCTGCGCCTTGACCGGCTTGTTGTCGGTGCCGGGCGGCGGGAACGGCGTCTTGGCGATGAGCTTGCCGTCGACGAAGAGCGCCGAGGCGCCGCGACCGCGCAGGAGGAGGCGGTGCTTGCCGGCGGGGAGCTTCACCACGCCGAGGGCGCGGAAGAAATAGGGGTGGCCGCGTTCGGCGCGCACGCCGGTGTCGACGTATTTCTCGGGCACGCGGGCGAAGCCGAAGGCCGGGGCGACGTAGCTGTCGGTCACGGCGAGCGGCTTGTCGGGCCAGACGTTGGCCGTCGGGTGCCAGTCCTCGCAGAGTTCGACGCGTACCTGGCCGTTGGTCACGGTGGTCCAGTCGACCTTCGGCGCCGTCCGGGCGATTTCCGGGACCTTGGCGGCCTTCGTGCCGCTAGCGCTGTCGTTGCCGGCATTCGGGCTCGGTCCGACCTGGGCGACCTCGGCCTTCACGACCGGGGGGAGGGTGGTGGCGAAGCGGCCGGCGATCTCGGCGGAGGGGACGAGCGTGCGGTAAAGCCGGATCTCGTCGATCGCGCCGCGGAAGCTGCTGTTGGGGAGGCCGCCCTGCGAGGAGCCGATCCAGACCGGGGCGTCGTCGACGATCGGGGCGTCGGTCGTCGCGCCGTCCATGTCCCACGAGCCCTTGATCTCCTTGCCGTCGATCCAGCCGCGGATGCTCTCCGGCTGGCCGAATTCATAGCGCACCGCGACGTGGTGCCAGCGGCCGTCGTTGGGGAAACCCGTCGGAGTCGTCCAGCGATGCCACTTCACGCCTTTCTCGGCGGGCGAGGCGAAGAGGAAGTTGAGGCAGGCGGAGTCATAGAGCACGCGCAGACGCACGGCCCAGTTCTGGTTGCTCGGGTTCGGGGCCTTCGGGTCCGTGCGGCCTTTGCCGATGATCGTGGCGTTCTCGCCCTTGCGCAGGCCGTCGGGGCGGACCCAGGCCTCGAGCGTGAAGGCGTCGCCGTTCTTGAAATCGAAGACGCTGTCCGTGCCCTGGTCCTTGATCACGAGGCGCGCACCTTGGCCGTCGAAAGTCGGCGCGACGTTCTGGGTATCGAAGCGGGGATAATCAGGGCGACGCGGACCGGCCTGCTTGAGGCGCACGTTGCCCACGGCGGCGAGCTCCGGGCCGGGCTGTCCGTCGAAGGTCCAAGCCGGGACCGTCTCCGCGGCGGCAAGGGCGGTGAGGCTCAGGAGAAGGGGCAGAAGACGGCGCATCTGAATGGGAGGACAGGGGAGGGGCGTAGGGGTTCCGCCGCTGGGTAAGATTCCAAGGGCACCTCCGGAAGGGTCAACCCTTTCGCAGGATTGCCTGCCCGGAGCGGGGCCCTAATTTGCCCCCATGCCTTCGACCGCCCGCCGTCTCGCCGGTTTCACCGAGTCCGTCATCCGCGGGATGACCCGGTTGGCCAACCAGCATGGGGCCATCAACCTCTCGCAGGGTTTCCCCGACTTCTCTCCGCCCGAGGAGCTCCTGGCGGCCCTGGAGCGCGCCACCCGCGGGCCGCATCACCAATACGCCGTCACCTGGGGCGCCCCGCGCTTCCGCCAGGCGTTGGCCAAGAAGATCAACCGCTTCAGCGGCCTGGCGATCGACCCCGACCAGCATCTGGTCGTCACCTGCGGCAGCACCGAAGCGATGATGGTCGCGATGATGACCGCCTGCAATCCGGGCGACAAGGTGATCGTCTTCTCGCCCTTCTACGAGAACTACGCCGCCGACGCGATCCTCTCGGGCGCCGAGCCGATCTACGTGCCTTTGCGCGCGCCGGACTTCGCTTTCGACCCCGATGAGCTCGCCAAGGCCTTCGCGCAGAAGCCCAAGGCGATCATCGTCTGCAATCCGTCGAATCCTTGCGGCAAGGTCTTCACGCGCGACGAACTCCTGACGATCCTGCGGCTGGCCGAAGAGCATGACGCGTTCGTCATCACCGACGAGCCCTACGAGCACATCGTCTACGCCCCGCACGCGCACGTCCATTTCGCCGCGTTGCCCGGCGCTTTCGAGCGCACCATCACCTGCAACTCGCTGTCGAAGACCTATTCCATCACCGGGTGGCGTCTCGGTTACGTGCAGGCGGCCCCGCATGTCATCGCCCAGGCCCGCAAGGTGCACGACTTCCTGACCGTCGGCGCCGCCGCGCCGTTGCAGGAAGCGGCCGTCGCCGGCCTCGAATTGCCGGATTCGTATTACGCCGGCCTCGGCGAGCTCTACGCGGCCAAGCGTGCGCTGTTCACGTCGATCCTCGCCTCGACCGGCCTGAAGTTCACCGAGCCGCAAGGCGCTTATTATTCGTTGCTCGACGTCTCGCCGCTCGGTTTCAAGACCGACACCGCCGCCGCCGAGTGGCTCATCAAGGAGATCGGCGTCGCCGGCGTGCCCGGCTCCTCGTTCTTCCGCGAGCCTGAGCATCGCTACGTCCGTTTCCACTTCGCCAAGAAGGAGGAGACCCTGCGGGCGGCCGGGGAGAAGTTGGGACGGATCGCAAAGCGATAGGGGTAGGGGTTGGGGTAGGGGTAGGGTAGGACCGAGACTGCATCCCGACCTAGTTATATCCCGTTAGCTTTGGGGGAGAAACGTGGGTATAGCGCGTCGTAGCCAGGCCCCTGCCATTATTAGCTACCCCTACCCCCGTCCCTACCCCTGCCCATGATCGTCGGTTAGCGCCGTGCGCTAACCGACGATCTTCTTATACGGCTCGCCTTCGTTCTGCGTCGGGCGTTCCGGGCGGCCTTTGTAGCGGTAGGTCAGGCCCATGTTGTCGATGCCGAGCAGCCAGAGGATGGTCGCGTGGAGGTCGTGGACGTGCAGCGGGGTCTCCGCGGCGCGCAGGCCGAGGTCGTCGGTGCTGCCGATGGTCTGGCCGCCTTTCACGCCGCCCCCGGCCATCCACATCGAGAAGCCGGTGGGGTTGTGGTCGCGGCCGTCGCCCTTCTCGGACATCGGGGTGCGGCCGAATTCGCCGCCCCAGACGACGAGCGTGTCTTCGAGCAGGCCGCGGGACTTCAGGTCCTTGAGCAGCCCGGCGACGGGCTTGTCCATCGAAGCGCAGAGGCCGGCGTGGTTGCTCTCGATCTTCGTGTGGGCGTCCCACTTCGAGCCGGCGCCGTGGTAGATCTGGACGAAACGCACGCCGCGCTCGACCATGCGGCGCGAGAGCAGGCAGAGGCGGCCCATGCTTTCGGTCGTCTTGTCGTCGAGTCCGTAGAGCTTGCGCGTGGCCTCGGTCTCGCCGGTGAGGTCGACGACGCCGGGCGCTTCGGCCTGCATGCGGGCGGCCATCTCGTAGCCGGCCAGGCGGGCGCCGAGCTCGGAGCGGTCCGGGTAGCGGGCGGCGAAGTCCTTGTTCACGCTGTTGATCAGGCGGAGCTTGCTGGCCTGCAGGTCGGCCGCGACCGCTTCGGGCGTATTGAGGTTCGGGATCGGCTCGGAGCCGCCCTGGATGCGCACGCCCTGGTAGCCTGCGGGCATGAAGCCCGCGCCCCAGTTGCGCGGCCCGTTGATGACCGTGTTCTGGTTGTCCTGCATCACGATGAACGCGGGGAGGTTGCTGTTCTCGGAGCCGATGCCGTAATTGATCCAGGAGCCGAGCGACGGCTTGCCGGCGAGGATCGAGCCGGTGTTCATCTGGCAGACGCCGGCGGAGTGGTTGATGCCGTCCGCCTTGCAGGAACGGATGACCGCGAGGTCGTCGGCGCAGGAGGCGATGTGCGGGATCCAGTCGGAGAACCATTGGCCGGACTGGCCGTGCTGCTTCCACTCGCGCTTCGAGCCGAGCAGGGGCGCCTTGGCCTCGCCCATCGCGGTGATGACGGTGCCGAAGCTGTCCGGAAGGCGCTGGCCGGCCAGCTGGTTCAGGAGCGGCTTAGGGTCCAGGAGGTCCATCTGCGACGGGCCGCCTTCCATGAAGAGGAAGATGACGCTCTTCGCGCGAGGCTTGATCTGGCCGACGCCGGGCTGCAGGGGCGTGCCGGGGGCGGGCACGACGATCTCCTTGGCGAGCAGGTCGCTGAAGGCCATGGCGCCGAGGCCGAGGCCGGCGTTGAAGAGGAAGTCACGGCGCGACGTCGAGGCTTCGAAGCGATGGCAGCGGGGGTCGTTCATTCGACGTAGAGGAATTCGGAGGAATTGAGGAGGGCGTGGCAGAGCGCGGCCATGGGGAGGTGCTCGGTCCTGGGCGCGGCGGCCGCCTTGGCGACGCCGACGGAAAGTTCGCGGCCGCGGCCCGAGGAGTCGCTCATCGTGCCGCTCTTGGTCTCGAAGCGCCAGAAGCCGAGGGTCGTGGGGCGGACTTCTTCGGTCGCATAGAGGAGCTGTTCTTCCGGCAGCGCGCCGGCGCTGAAGCGGACTTCGTCGACGACCCCGTGGAAGGAACCTTCGACGTCGGTGTTCTTGCCGCCCAGCTGAAGGGGAGCCGTCGCGGTGCCGGCCTTCACGCCGGTCAGGCTCAGCTTCACGGTGTCGTGGAGCAAGGGCTCGTCGTCATTGGCGAGATCCTTGAGGGTGAAGGCGACCTCTCCCGGCTTGCCCGGGGTGGCGTAGCGGACGGAAGCGGCGACGAAATAGGGCTTGTTGAGTTCGATGCGCAGGTTGGAGAAGGCGACCGCCTCGCCGAAGGCCCCGCCAAGGAGCGGACCGTAGGCCTGGAGCACGAGGACTTTCGGGGCGCGGCGGGACTTCTGGCCCGTGACGCCGAACTGCCAGAAGCCCTCGTCCTTGCCTTTGCCGGTCTGCGCGGCGATCACGCGCACGGCGCCGCTGTCGCTGATCGAGCGGGGGACGATGACGGCCTCGATGGTGAAGCCGGCGGCGAGGTCGCTCTCCTTGGCGCCGGGGGCGGTGAACGGCCGGCGGTGGCCGGCGGCGAGCTGCGCGCCCTGTCCGTCGCGGAACGGGACCTTCTCCGGCTGGAAGTCGCGGGCGATGGCCGCGGTGACGACGGCGGTGGTGCGTTGGCCGCGGACTTCCCGGAGGAAGGCGTCGGCGCGCTTGGCTTCGTCGGCGGAAGGCGCGCGGGCGTAGAGGAGCTGGTAGAGGCGACGGACCTGCGCGGCCTCGTTGCCCGGCTCGTCGGCGGTCACGCGGCGGGCGAGGGTCTCGCTGCGCTTCAGCATGAACGGGCTGTTGAGCAGGAGGAGCGATTGGATCGGCGTGGTGGTCACGTCGCGCGAGGACGCGCTGCTGAACCACTGCGGGGCGTCGAAGATGTCGGCGAGCGGGTCGCGGTTGTTGCGCATGATGCGCGTGAAGATGCTGCGCACGGGCTCGCCGTAGATCACGCTGGGTCCGGCCTGCTTCTCTGCCTTGAGGTCGCCGCAAGCGGCGTAGAGCGCGTCGCGGATCTGCTCGGCTTCGAGACGCTGCGGCTGGAAGCGCCAGAGCAGGGTGTTCTGCGGATCCTTGAGCTGGCCGCGGGCGACGTCGGGGTGCTGGCTGGAGCGGCGGTAGGCGGCGCTCGTCACAAGCAGGCGGCTCATCGCCTTCTGGTCCCAGCCCTTGGCCATGAACTCATCGGCGAGCCAGTCGAGGAGCTCGGGGTGCGTGGGCGGTTCGCCGAGGTTGCCGAAGTCGCTCGCGTAAGGCGTCAGCCCGCGACGGAAGCAGAGCTGCCAGAGGCGGTTCATCGCCAGGCGGGCGGTGAAGGGGTTGGACTTGTCGGTCAGCCAGCGGGCGAGCGTGGCGCGGCGCCCGGTGGAGCTGCCGTCGGCGGCGGGCGCGATCGTCGCGGGCGGGGCCGGATACTGGGAGCTCAGGACGGTGAGGAAGGCCGGCGGGACGACGGTGTTCTTCTTCGGGATCACCGCGTCGAGGCCTTGGGCGCCGGTCTCGCGGACGGCCAGCACGTAAGGGGGCTCGGCCGGCTTGAGCTTGTCGTGTTCGGCGAGCTTCCGCTTGAGG
>VHCL01000014.1 GCA_016871725.1 Verrucomicrobiota bacterium
GCGACGTCCCGGAGCAAGGGCTGCCGGAGCAGCGCCTGGTTGCGGGTCATGATGATCCAGTCCGAACCGTAGAAGCCGGCGTCCTCGTAGGCCGTGTCGTTGTCGTCGATGGTGATGGCGGGGAAGCCGATCTTGTCGGCGATCCGGTAGACGACCGGGTGGAGGTCGAGGTAGCGGTTCGAGACGTGGACGACGATGACGCCGTCGGGCTTCAGGTGACGCTGATAGTGGTCGAAGGCCTCGAGGGTCAGGAGGTGCACCGGGATGGCGTCGCTGCTGAAGGCGTCGAGCACGATGACGTCGTATTGCTGGTCGGCCTCGCGTTCCATCGAGAGGCGCGCGTCGCCCATCACGAGCTCCGTCTTGGCCTGCGATTCCTTCAGGTAGGTGAAGGTGCTCGTCGCCAGACGGGCCACGTCGTCGTTGATCTCGTAGAAGCGGAAGGTGTCGCCCGGGCGGCCCCAGGCGGCCAGGGTGCCGCAGCCGAGCCCGATCGCGCCCACGCGCCGTCCGCCGGCGGGCTTATGGCTGCGGAGCAGTCGGCCGATGCCGCTGGTCGAGGTGTAGTAGCTGCTGGGGAAGGTGCGTTTCTCCGGGTCGACGTATTGCAGGCCGTGGATCGTGGCGCCGTGCTGCAAGGTGAGGTGGTGGAGGTCGGCGTTGCCCGTGTCGTTGTCGTTGACCTTGAGCACCCCGTAGAAACCACGCGTGGTCGAGAGCGAGCCGCGGAGGGAGGTCGTCGCGACGTCGGCGAGGCCGTAGCCCAGCGCCGCCAAGGCGAGCAGCGGGAGCGCCCAGGCCCAGCGGGCCCGGCCTTCGCGGAACGGCCGGGCCGGGTCCTGACGGAGCACCAGGAGGACGAGCGCCGCGGTCAGGAAAAGCGCGAGGTGCAGTTCGAAGTAGTCAGGGAAGACGAAGGGTGCGACGAGCGCGACGAACAATCCGCCGGCGGCGCCGCCCGCGGAAAGCGAGAGGTAGAAGCCGGTCAGATGGCTGGCGCCGGGCCGCAGGCGGTAGACCTCGCCGTGGCAGACCATGCAGGCGACGAACATCGTGCCGAGGTAGAGCGTGGCCAGCGGCGTGATGTCGGGATGCGATTCCGCCTGGTAGAGGTTGTGCGTCACCAGGCCGAGGAGGCCGAGGAGCAGCGGGAGCCAGAAGCCTCGGTGATACCAGCGCGGGCTGTCGAAGCTGATGATGAAGGAAAGCAGGTAGAGGCTCAGCGGGAGCACCCACAGGAAGGGCACCACGGCGATGTCCTGGCAGAGTTTGTTGGTGATCGCGAGGAGCAGCATCACGCCGCAGGCGGGCAGGGCGAACCACAGCAGTTTGCGCCAGGCCGAGGCGGGCGCTTCCTCTTCCGCTTGCTTGGCCGTCTCACCGTCCGCCGCGGCGGACTTCCAGACCTTGAGGCCGCACCAGGCCGTGAGTCCGGCATAGACCGCCAGTCCCCAGGACCAGCCGTCGGCCTGCGCCTGTCGGCTCAGCTGGGGTTCGAGGTAGAAGGGGTAGATCAGCAGGGCGAGGAGCGAGCCGACGTTGGACAGGGCGTAGAGGCGGTAGGGTGAGACGCCGGGATGGGCTTTGCTGAACCAGGCCTGCAGGAGCGGGCCGGTGGCGGACAGGACGAGGTAGGGGAGTCCCAGGCAGCCGAGGAGCAGCAGCAGGATGTGGCCGGCGGCGTTCGAGCCATCGGTCGGCTTCCATGCGTCGCCCGGGGTGATCGGCAGCAACGCCACGGCCAGGCCGAGCAGCACGAGATGCGTGATGACCTGCCGGCGCGGGGTCAGCCGGCTGATGCTGAAGTGCGCGTAGGCGTAGCCGCCCAGCAGGAGCAGCTGGAAGAACAGCATGCACGTCGTCCAGACGGCCGGGCCGCCGCCGAACCAAGGCAGGATGAAGCGCGCGATCAGCGGCTGGACGAGGAAGAGCAGGAAGGCTCCCCAGAAGATGGTCAGGCTGAAGGCGAACATGGCGGGGTATGCGTCTATAACCCCGCCGGCAGGCGAAGGTTGGGGTGAGCGAGGCTTAATCTGGCCGCCGGACGCTGGCAATCCCGTTCAGGCCCGGGGCCGGAACCTGAGCACCAGCGATTCATACCCGAGCTTCCGTTCGTAGGAGTGCTCGGTCTCGGTGCGCTCTTCGGCCGAGACGATCTCCATCCCGTCGACGAGCTCGACGCATTTCTGGAGCAGCGTGCGCAGGAGCAGGCGGGCGTGCGGGGCGCCGAGGCAGAGGTGTTCGCCGAAGCCGAACGAGAGGTGCGGATTCGGCTTACGGTCGATCCTGAAGACGTCCGGCTCAGGGAAGACCGACTCGTCGCGGTTGGCGGAGGCCCAGCCGAGCGAGACGCGTCCGCCGGCGGGGACCTGCTCCCCGTGCACGGACGTGGCGACGGGGCAGACGCGGCCGATGTGCGTGAGCGGCATGAAGAAGCGGAAGAACTCCTCGCCGGCGTGGACGATCCGCTTCGGGTCCTCGCGCAGGTAGGCCAGGGCTTCCGGGTTGGCGGCGAGATGCCCGAGGGCGCAGGCGATGGTGTGGATGACCGTGTCACGGCCGCCGGCGAAGGTGAGGTTGGCGAAGCCCATCATCTCTTCGCGCGTGAGCGGGCGGCCTTGGAAGCGGGCCTGCGCGAGCGCGCTGAAGAAGCAGCGTCCGGGCGTCCGGCTGACCGCGTCGAACTTGCGGGTGAGGTAATCCTCGAGCTCGACGCCTTTCTTCAGGCCTCCGCGCACGCGGAAGACGTGGACGCCCCAGCCGATCCAGGTGTCGGCCTCGCGTTCGTCGGTGTCGAGCAGGTAGGTGAGGGCGCGGGCCTGGATGGGCAGGGCGAAGCCGTGCACGATCTCGGTCGTCTCGCGGGCGAGGGCCGCGCGCAGCATCTCGTCGATCAGCGCCTCGACCTTGGCGACCATCTCCGGGAGCTTCGGCCGCTGGAAGTAGGGCTCCGCGATGGTACGGTATTCTCCGTGCACGGGCGGGTCGGTCTCGATCGGCAGCTGGCGCATCGAGCGGGCTTCCTCTTCCGAAGGGATCGGCACGCGGAAGGGCGCGTCGGAGCTGAAGGTCTTCCAGTCCTTGGCCGCCTGCCGGACTTCAGCGTGGCGCAGGATCATCGGGATCTGCTCGCCTTGGAACTCATAGCGCGCGACCGGTCCGGCCTCCCGCTTCGCCTTGAAGGGGTCGGAAGGCTTGTGGCCGAAGGGACATCTGCCGCCGAACATATCCGGATTATTTGGAGTTCTTCGCCTGCGCCGTCTTCTTGGCCGGCGGGCGGAGTTCGTCGGCGGTCCAGGAGTTGGGGTGGTCGGCGCTCTGCTTACGCACGCCGGCGACGAACTTGGCGTCGACGGGCGAGGCGTTGTGCTCCCACTCGCGACGGATGTAGGTGAGCACGCTCGCGACGTCCTCGTCGTTCAGCATGCCCATCGGCGGCATGGAAAGGTCCCAGGTGCGGTTGCCGACCTTGATCGGTCCGCCGAGGCCGTTGAGGACGATCTTGGCGGTGACGTCCGGCTTGCCGAGCACCCAGTCGCTGTCGACGAGGGGCGGGGCGAGGCCGTCCAGGCCGTAGCCGTGCGGTTGGTGGCAGGGGGCGCAGAGCGAGGTGAAGATGACCTTGCCCTTTTCGAAGCGGGCCAGTTCGGCCTTGGTGAGGGCGGTCACCTTGGGGGCGGCCGGGGCGCCGGGCTTGCCCAACCAGGCGAGCCGGGAGGAGAGCGAGGTCAGGTTGGCGAGACCGCCGGCGGATCTCACCGAGGCGCGCAGCTGGGCGAGCGGCGCGGGCTCGGCGCTGAGCCAGATGGTCTTCAGCGGCGAGGTCTTCTTGGTCTTCGCGTCCCGGATGGTCTGATCGAGACCGCCGAGGACCGCGTCGCGCAGGTTGGTCCGGTCGTCGAGCGTCACGGCGACGGCGAGCATCTGTTCGAAGGGCCCGCCTTTGCCGGCCTGCGAGACGAGCGCCGCCAAGGCTTCGAGCACCGGTCCCGTCTCGGTCAGGTTGGCGCGGTCGGCCACCGCGGCGACGGCCTGCGCGAGGGCGACCTCCCGGCCGCGGGCGCCGGAGAGGGCGCCTTCCCGGATGAGCGGGTTCTTGCCATGACGGGCGAGCAGTTCGGCCAGCGTGCGGTCGGCGGCCGGCTGATTCGCGGCCGACAGGCGGATCGCGAGGTGGGCGAGCACGAGCGGCGCGGGGTCGTCCTTCGCGGCCAGCAGGTCCGGCAGCAGGTCGGCCGAAGCCAGGCGCACGGCGGCGGCGCGGACCTGCGCGTCATCGTCCTTCAGGGCGGCGCGGACATCGTCCGGGGTGACGGCGCCGAGGCCGTCGAGCGTCCAGAGCGCGTGCAGGCGGGCGAAGGCGGGGGCGGTCGCGTCGGCGCGGAGGGCGCGCAGGGCGGGGACGGCGGTCGCGTCGCCGCCCTCGACGAGCAGGCGCTGGGCGGTGTCGCGCACCCAGCCGTTCGGGTGGCTGAGGCGCGTCACGCGGCCGGCGACGTCCTTGGGCAGCGCGGTCTTCTGCGGGGCCGGACGGTCGTCGCGCACGATGCGCCAGATGCGGCCTTGGTTGACGGGGGTCTCGAGCTTGCGCGCCTTGATGTTGGCCAGCAGGTAGTGCGTCAGGAAGCCCGGGTGCTGGAGCATGCCGCGGTACATGTCCACGACGTAGAGGGCGCCGTCCGGACCGTTGGCCATCATCACCGGGCGGAAGCGTTCGTCGGTGGACGTCAGGAACTCCGTGCCGGGATGGGCGTCTTCGGCGGTGATCACGCCGTCCTTCTCCGTGAGCTTGAGGCGCTTGATCAGGTTGGACGACGGCTCGGGGACGAAGGCGTCGCCGCGGTATTCGGCCGGGAAGGCGTCGCCGCGGTAGACCACGGCGCCGCAGGTGGAGGTCGCGCGCGCGAGCGTGCCGTCGGCGCGCAGGGTCTTCGGGTCGTAGCCGCGGTTCACGCCAGGGGTCGGGTGCGAAGGGTAGACCGACTGGTCCTTCATCACCTGGAAGTTCACCGAGGAGGCCGTGCGGAGCAGCGGATTGCGGGAGAAGGCGGCGGCGGGGAGCAGGTCGGCGCGGAGGAGGTCGGAGTTATAGTTGAAGAACAATCGGCCGGCGTCGTCCTGACAGAGGCCCCACTGGCCGCGGCCCAGGCCGGGCCCGCGCTGCCACGTGTCGCCCAGCGCGCGGAAGCTCACGCCGTAGCCTGCGGAGTAGATGCGGTTGTCCATCGCCCAGGTCGGCGTGTTGGCCATGTGTTCGGGCTGGCCGCCGAAGGTGCCGTAGTCGTCGGCCACGACCGTGCGGGTCTCGGCCTTGCCGTCCCCGTCGAGGTCGCGGCAGAAGAAGAGTTTCGGCGGTTCGGCGACGAGCGCTCCGCCCCTGACCGGCATCACCCCGCGCGGCATCACGAGGTCGTCGGCGAAGGGCGTCGCGCGGTCCATGCGGCCGTCGCCGTCCGCGTCGGTGAGCAGGGACACGCGACCCATGGGTTCCTTCTCCGTCGTGCCGTCGACGTCGCGCATGTACCCGCGCATCTCGACCACGAACATCCGGCCCTGGTCGTCGAAGCTGATCGCGACGGGCGTCTCGATCATCGGCTCGGCGGCGACGAGTTCGATGCGGAAGCCGGCCGGCAACCGGAAGGTCTTCAGGGCCTCCTCGGGCGAGAGCGGGGCGGGGGCGGGCAGGTCGAACTTGAGGGTGACGTCCTTGGGGCCGGCGTTGCCCTTGTTCAGGGCGAAGGCAGGCGCCGCTCCGACAAGCAGAGCGAGGACGGCAAGCGGGGTCTTCATGCTGAGAGGGAAGACAGGCCAAACGTGCCGGGGTTGCAAGGCGAACCCCCGGCCGACACCGCCGGCAGGCGGTCTTACTTGGCCGGCCAGTCGTCGGTGCGGAAGCTCGTCGCGGGCAGGCCGGCCCCGTTCACGAGGTTGCAGTCGGGGTTCTCGGCCCAGGCGTAGCGGGCGGCGACGGGGGAGGGCAAGTCCGCGCTGCTGACGACCACTTCCGTGCCTTCGAGGCGGGCGGTGGCCGTTTTCCAGACCTTGTCGGCTCCGGCGAGGCGGAATCCGCGGACCGGACCGCCGTCGCGGGTCTTGAGTCCGTCGGCGTGGCGGAAGGAGATCCGGATCTCCTTGCCGTCGACCTTATGGCCGGCCGGCAGCGGGCCGCAGATCGCGGGCACCTGGCGGTCATAGACCGTGGCGAGGGCCCAGTAGGAGAGACGTTTGCCGACGTCCTGCTTGTTCTTGGGGTGGATGTCCTTGGGGTCGCCGATGTCGAGGGTGACGGCCATGCCGGTCTTCGGCAGCGCGAGCACCTTCATCATCGATTCGCGCACGCGCGGCCAGCTCTCCGAGTCGGAGTTCCGGTAGTTGGGCAGCTGCACCCACGCGAAGGGGACTTCGTCCTGCCAGAGGGCGCGCCAGCTCGTGACGAGCTGGGACAGCTGCTTCTCGTAGAGCCCGGGGTTGCCGGCGTTGCCTTCGCCCTGATACCAGAGCATGCCGCGGAGCGTGTAAGGGGCGAGGTTGGCGACCTTGCCGTTGTAGAGGCCGGCGGGTCCGCCCTTGAACCGGCGCATGGCCAGCGGGTCCTTGGGGGCGGGCGTCACGAATTCCTTGCCTTCCTTCTTCGCCTTGGCGACGGCGGCGCGCCAGACGGCCAGCTGCTTCGCGTGGAGTTCGCCGGCCTTGCTTTCGTCGAAGGCGAGGTAGTCCTTCAGCCTGTTGTCGTAATTCGCCTTCGTCTCCGGGTCGGACGACTGCGTCTCGGCGGCGACCCAGGATTCGATGGGCGTGCCGCCGACGGAGGTGTTGATCAGGCCGACCGGCACGCCGACTTCGCGGTGGATCTCGCGGCCGAAGAAATAGAGCACCGCGGAGAAACGGCCGACGGTGTCAGGCGCGCAGGCGCTCCAGGCGCCTTTGCCTTCGGCCTGGGGTTTTTCGGCGTGGCTCGAGGATTCCTGGTAATGACGGATGAGCGGGAACTTCGCGGCGGCCTTCTCGGATTCGAAGCGGTTCGAGGACTGGACGGTCATCGCCATGTTGGACTGGCCGGAGCCGAGCCAGACTTCGCCGACGAGGACGTCCTTCACCTCGAGCCGATGGCCGTCCTTGCCGACGACGGTCAGCGTGCGCGGTTCGGCCGAAGCGGCGAGGGCGTCCAGTTTGAGCATCCACTTGCCGTCGGCGCCCGCGGTCGCGGACTTCGACTGGCCGGCGAAGCTCACGGTCACGGCTTCGCCCGCGTCGGCCCAACCCCAGACGGCCACGGGCTTCTCGCGCTGGAGGACCATGTGGTCCGAGATCGGCGCGGCCAGGCGGAAGCCGGCGGCGAAGAGGGAGGCTCCGCCGAGGAAGACGGTCAGCAGGAGGGCCAGGAAGCGAGGGGTGCGCATGCCTATCTAACAATGGAAACCCACCTAGGTTGCGAGAATAGAGCAGAGCAGAAGGGGTAGGGGTGGGGGCAGGGGCAGTGAATCACTACGACGCAACGACGCAGAAACTGCGGATGCGTGCGCCATGCAGCACAGATCTGACCCGCTGGTCGCGGATATCTGCCTACCCCAACCCCTATCCCTACCCCTGCCCCTATGTTGTCTCCACTACGCCAACAACTTCTTCACCACGTGGCAGGGCTCGACTCCGGTGAGGCGGAAATCCAGGCCGGCGTTGCGGAAGGTCAGGCGCTCATGGTCGATGCCGAGGCAATGGAGGATGGTGGCCTGCAGGTCCGGCACGCGGACCTCGTCCTGGACGATGTTGAAACCCATCTCGTCCGTCGCGCCGATCGTCTGGCCGCCCTTGATGCCGCCGCCGGCCATCCACATCGAGAAGGCCTGCGGGTGGTGGTCGCGGCCTTGGCTGCGGCCGAGCGAGACGCTGGATTCCACCATCGGAGTGCGGCCGAATTCGCCGCCCCAGACGACGAGCGTGCTGTCGAGCAGGCCGCGGCGCTTGAGGTCCTTGACGAGCGCGGCGGAGGCCTTGTCGGTCTTCGCGCAGTTGTTGCGCACGTTGCCGGCGACGTCGCTGTGCGCGTCCCAGCCTTCGTTGTAGATGTTGATGAACCGTACGCCGCGCTCGACCATGCGGCGGGCGAGCAGGCAGGCGCGGGCGAAGGACGGCACCTTCGGATCGCAGCCGTAGAGCTCGAGGGTCTCCTTGCTCTCGGTGGAGAGGTCCATGAGGTCGGGCGCCGAGGTCTGGAGGCGGTACGCCATCTCGTAGTTGGCGATGCGCGTGGCGATCTCGCTGTCGCCGTCGAGGCGCAGGCGACGGTCGTTCATCGCGTTGATGAGCCCGATGGTGTCCTTCTGCGTCGCCGGATCGATGCCCGCGGGCGTGCCGGTGTTGAGGATCGCGTCGCCGGTGTTGCGGAAGCGGGTGCCCGCGTAGGAGCTCGGCAGGAAGCCGCTGCTCCAGCAGGCCGCGCCGCCGCTGATGCCCGCGCCGGTGCTCATGACCACGAAGGAGGGGAGGTCCTTGGCTTCGGAGCCGAGGCCGTACGTGATCCAGGAGCCCATGCTCGGCCGTCCCGGCTGCGAGAAGCCGGTGTTCATGTAGATCTGCGCCGGCGCGTGGTTGAACTGGGTCGTCCGGCAGGACTTCACGATGGCGATGTCATCGGCGATCGAAGCGATGTGGGGGATCATCTCCGAGAGTTCGGCGCCGGACTGGCCGTGGCGGGCGAACTTGTAGCGCGGGCCCAGGACGGCGGCGTCCGGACGGATGAACGCGTAGCGCTGGCCGTTGATGATCGAGGGCGGGAGGGGTTTGCCTTCCAGCTTGGCCAGCTCGGGCTTGTGGTCGAAGAGCTCGAGCTGCGAGGGCGCGCCGGCCATGAAGAGGTGGATGACCGCCTTGGCCTTCGGCGCATGGTGCGGCAGGCCGGACACCTGGCCCGAGCCGGCGGCGGCGAGGCGGCCGAGGGCGCCGTCGGCCATCAGGGAGGCGAGGGCGATCTTACCGACGCCGAGGGCGCATTCCTGGAAGAAGTATCGGCGGGTGACGTTGGGGCGGGACATGGAAGGAAGAGTATGGAGTTTCGAGTATCGAGTATGGGGCCGAAAAGGTGTCGGGATATCAGGGTTATCGGTCTGTCATCTGTCATCCGTCATCGACTCTTCACTTCACGGATGCACGATGCTCTCGTCGAGGTTGAGGGCGGCGCGGGCGAGGGCCGTCCAGACGTCCTTGTCGGCGACCTTGCGGGCGCGCTGGGCGTCGACGAAGGCCTGCAGGGTCTTCAGCTCGTCAGGCGCGGGCGGGCGGGTGACGCAGCGGCGCAGGATGAAGGTGATGCGGCCGGCGTCATCGGTGGCGGCGGCCATCGCTTTCGCGCCGAGGGCGCGGGCCGCTTCCATGAACATCTCGTCGTTGAGCAGGGTGAGGGCCTGGAGCGGGCTGTTGGAGACGTCGCGACGGGCGATGCACGCCTCACCGGTGGGGGCGTCGAAGGTCGTGGCCATCGCGAACGGCGCGGTGCGCTTGATGAAGGTGTAGAGCGAACGACGGTAGCGGTCTTCGCCCTCGCTGGGCTTCCAGTCGATGCGACCGTACGTGCCTTCGCTGGTCACGCTGGCGGGCTGGGGCGGATAGACGCCCGGACCGCCCATCTTGAAGGAGAGCAGGCCGGCGGCCTGAAGCGCGCCGTCGCGGATGACCTCGGCGTCGAGGCGGAAGCGGCTGCCGCGCGCGAGCAGGAGGTTCTCGCGGTCCTTCTCGGCGAGCTCCGGGGTGACGCGGGAGGACTGGCGGTAGGTGGCGCTGGTGACGATCAGACGGTGCAGCTTCTTCATCGACCAGCCGGTGCGCTGGAATTCGACGGCGAGCCAGTCGAGCAGCTCCGGATGCGTCGGGGCTTCGCTCTGGTAGCCGAGGTCCTCGAGCGTCGGCACGAAGCCGCGGCCGAAGAAGGCCTGCCACTGGCGGTTCACGGCCACGCGGGCGGTCAGCGGATTCTCGGGGGCGAAGAGCCAGCGGGCGAAGGTCAGGCGGTCGGCCGGGGCGTCCTTGGGCAGTCCGGGCAGGAAGGCGGGCACGCCGGGCTTCACTTCTTCGCGCGGGCTCAGGTATTCCCCGCGGTGGTAACGGACGGTCGTCCGCGGATTGGAAGGGGGACGTTCGCGCATGACGAGCGTGGGCTGGCCGCGCGGGATGCGCTTGCGCAGGGCGGCGAGGGCCTTGGCGTGCGTGGCGACTTCCGGCGCGGTCTCGAGGAAGCGCATGCGCAGGGCGTCCCGGTCCTGCGGGGCGGCGCCGGCGAGCATGGCTTCGATCGCCGCGGGGTGGCCGGTGGCGGTGGCCTGCTCGTCGGTGGTGACGGAGAGGCGGAAGTGGCCGAGCGAGCAGGAGAAGTGCTTTTCGAACAGCATCTTCAGCGTCCAGCCGGCGGGCAGGTCGGTGGGCTTGGCGAAACGGAAGACGGCGGTCTGGCGCTGGCCGTAGCCGCCCAGCACCTGCCAGCCGCTCGACATCTCGCCGTCCAGCGCGGCCGAGGCGTTGTTCTTCTTCCGGGCCGCCTTGCCTTTCGCCTTCGCTTTGGCCTTGGGCGCGGCGGCGGCGTCGCTGATGCGGTCCTCTTCTTCGTCGTTCGTCGCGAAGGCTTCGCCGAATTCGAGCCGCCGGTCGCCATGCCAGGCCTGGAGTTCGCTGAGGAAGAAGCCGCCGAGCGGTCCTTCGTAACTGGTCAGGCCCGGCCCGTCGTTGGGCAGGGAGGGGTGGTCGGCGACTTCGAGCCGGATCGCCGTGACGCCTTTGAGCGGCCGGTCGAAGGTCAGGTCGTAGACGTCGCTCTTGGTGCTGTCGCCGCCGCCGAGGATGAAGCCGTCCGGCTGGACCTCGAGTTTCGGCATCGTGGTCTGCAGCTTGGCCGGGCGGAGGACTTCCCATTTCGAGGCCTTGGGAGCTTCGGCGGCGATCCAAGCGTCGACCTTGGGGTCGAGGGCGGCGACGCCGCCGGGGAACTTGCCGGGCAGCGCGGCCTCGGCCTCGGCGATCTTCCGCGCGTGTTCGGCGACCTGCTTGGCGTGGTCGGGCGCCGGGATATGGTAGGTCGGTTCGTCGGCGTTGTTCAGGAGCGCCATGACGCCGTAGTAATCCGTGTGCAGGATGGGGTCATACTTGTGGGTATGGCACTGGGCGCAGTTCATCGTCAGCCCCATCCAGGCCGCGCCGGTGGCGCCGACGCGGTCGACCATGGAGTAGAAACGATACTCGTTGGGGTCGGCGCCGCCTTCTTCGTTGAGCATCGTGTTGCGGTGGAAGCCGGTGGCGATGAGGTCGTCGGGCGTGGCGTCGGGCAGCAGGTCGCCCGCGAGCTGCTTGATGCCGAACTGGTCGTAGGGCAGGTCGGCGTTGATCGCCTTCACGACCCAGTCGCGGTAAGGCCAGATCGTGCGCGGGCGGTCCTTCTCGAAACCGTTGGTGTCGGCGTAGCGGGCGAGGTCGAGCCAGCGGCGCGCCCAGCGTTCGCCGTAGCGCGGCGAAGCGAGCAGGCGGTCGACGAGTTTCTCGTAGGCTTCGGGCGACTTATCCTGGACGAAGGCGTCGGCCTCTTCGGGAGTGGGAGGCACGCCGGTGAGGTCCAGAGTCACGCGACGCACGAGGGCGAAGCGGTCGGCCTCGGGCGAAGGCTTCAGGCCGGCCTGGGCGAGGCGAGCGCGCACGAAGGCGTCGATCGGATGGACGCCGGCTTGCGGCAGGGGCGCCTGCTTCGGCGCGGAGAAGGCCCAGTGCGGCTGATAGACGCCGCCTTCCGCGATCCAAGCCCGCAGGACCGCCTTGTCCTTGGCGGACATCGGCTTCTTCGCTTCCGGCGGCGGCATGATGTCGTCCGGGTCTTCGGAGAAGATGCGATGGATGACCTCGCTCTTGTCAGGCTGGCCCGGGACGATGGCGAGTTCGCCCGACTTGCCTTTGCCATGGGCGGAGTCGGCGAGGTCGAGGCGGAGTTTTCCTTTGCGCGCCTGTTCGTCCATGCCGTGGCAGGCGAAGCAATGCTGGGCCAGGATGGGTCGGACTTCGCGGTTGAAGTCGACGGCCGAGGCCGCGGCGGCGGCCAGCGCGAGGACGAGGGGGGAGCAAAGGCGGGACATGGGGTGTCGCCGGAGGGGTCGGCGTCGGGTATTCAGACAAGCCTTACCGCCCGGGGTTGCGAGTCATTAGCAGGCAGGTTTGACGGTTGCGGGGCGGGAGGCGCCTCGCATCCTGCTCCGTCGTGCGGCCCCTCGCCCTCATTTTCTGTCTTATCGCCGCAGGGGTGTCCGCCGCCGAAGGGTCGCGGCCAGGCGATGGGCAAGGTCTGCGGGAAAAATGGCAGCGGGCGCTGGGTGCCCCGCGGTCGGCTGTCGGCCCGGCCGGCATGGCGGAGCGGGTCGAATCCTTCGAGACGCCGGATTTCCGGGCGCAGCTTTTCCGCCAGCGCACCGGCCCGGAGACCTGGCAGCGTGTCCTGATCCTGAAGCCCCTCCGGCTCGAGGGCCGGACCGCCGGAGTCGTCGTCCCGTTCTATGATCCCGACCGGATGTGCGGTTACGATCTGCGGTCAAAGCAACGGCTCGGGCCGGAGCGGAACACGGCGTTCTTCGGGTTGCATCTCGTCCGGCAGGGCTACGTGGTCGCCGCGGTCGAGGCCTACCCGTTCAACCTGCTGACGCCGGATGAGCAGAAGGCGAGCAAGGGCGGGATGGGCGTCTGGCGCGACGCCGCGGCCAAGCTCGCCCGGCAAGAGCCCGGTTGGACGGGCATGGGCAAGCTCACCCATGACACGCGTCTGACGGCCGACCTCCTGGCGGCGGATGCGCTGGTCGACCCGGCCCGGCTCGCGGTGATGGGGCATTCGCTCGGCGGCAAGATGGCCTTCTACGCCGGATGCCTCGATCCGCGCTTCAAGGCGATCGTCGCGAGCGATTTCGGGCTGGCGTGGGATTCCTCCAACTGGGGCGACGCTTGGTATTTCGGCGACAAGCTGAAGGCCATGCGCGCGGACGGGCTTTCGCAGGAACAGCTGCTCGCCTTCCATGCTCCGCCTTTCTTCCTGATTGCCGGGCAATATGACAGCGAAGCGACGTGCGGCCCTCTGTTGGCGGCGGCCCGCCAGACGCGGGCACTCGCGGGCCGGGCAGGCGACCTCGAGATGTTCGACCATCATTCCGGCCACCAGCCGACCTGGCTGGCATTGAAGGCCGCCTATGCCTGGCTGGCGCGACGGATGGAGATGTCCGCGCCCGACTTCGCGCACCTCGACGCGCTCGCCCGCGAGCAGGCGAAGGCAGGCAAGTAGGCGCTCACTTCTTTTGCTTCTTCCCGCCGCCCTTGGTCGGTCGGAGTCCGACTTCCTGGCCGCGGTCGGCGGGCATGGAGCGATGCCAGGCCAGGATGGCGGCCGAGAGTCTCGCCACGACGGCGGGTTCGCGGGAAGCGAGGTCGATCGTTTCGCCGGGGTCCTTCGAGAGGTCGTAAAGGAGCGGCTTGGTGCCGTCATATTCGCAGAGCAGCTTCCAGTCGCCCTCGCGGATCGCGAGGTCCGGCTGGGCGTCGGGGAGGGCCGGTGGCCAGTTCTTGCGGTCGGGCGGACGTCGCCAGCAGATCGTGCCGGGATGGGAGGCGGCCGGGCCGCCCAGGAGCGTCGCTGAGAGGTCGGCGCCGTCGAGGCCGGCGGGCGAGGGCAGGCCGGCGAGGCGGGCCAGCGACGGCGCCAGGTCCATGGCGGCGAAGACCGAGGCCGCATCCGCTCCTCCGATGCGTTCCTTCGCCATGCGCCCAGGAGCCCAGACGACCAAGGACGACCGCAGGCCGCCTTCGAAGAGCTGGGTCTTGTGGCCGCGGAACGGACCGGCCGACCCCGCGCCGGGTTCCGGTCCGTTGTCCGAACACACGACGAAGATCGTGTTGTCGCGCAGCGCGGGGTCATCCCTCACCCGCGCGAACAGGCGGCCGAGCTGGCGGTCCATCTCCTCGAGCACCGCGAGGTAGATCCGATGTTTCTCCGGCGACCACTTTTCGAGCGGCGGGAAGTAGGGGCTGTGGACGTCGTCCGGCCAGAGGTCGACGTAGAAGGGCTGACGCTTCGCCGCGGCGGCGTCGATGAACCGGACGGCGGCGTCCACGTAGCCGGAGGTGATCTTCGAGCGGTCCATCCACGTCGCCGGCCCGCCGAGGCGCTCGGCGTCGGCCCAGAGCCTCTTCGGCTCCTTGTCCCCGGGCTTCAGCGTCAGCGGGAGGAGCTTCGGCCCCATGCCCTCGAAGTTCGTCAGGGACGCGTCATAGCCGTAGGCCTTGATCGGCGGGGCGTCGGCGACGTCACGCTGGCCGCCGAGGTGCCATTTGCCGAAGTGGCCGGTGGCGTAACCGCCGGCCTGCAGCGTGCGGGCGAGGGAGGGTGCCTGCGGATCCAGCCATTGGGCGTTGCCTTTGGCCTCGTTGGCCGCGCGGAATTCAAGGAAGGAGTTGATCCGCCAGCGCTGCGGGTATTGGCCCGTCACGAACGCGCATCGCGAGGGCGAGCAGATCGGCGAGTTCACGTAGAACTGCTTGAAGCGCAGGCCTTCGGCGGCGAGCCGGTCGATGTTCGGGGTCTTGGCTTCCGTGTTGCCGAAGCAGGAGAAGTCGCCCCAGCCCATGTCGTCGATGAGCACGAAGACGAAGTTGGGTTTCGTCGGTTCGGCGGCGCCGAGCAGCAGGGCGGAGGCGAGCAGGCAGAGCAGACGCATGGCTCAGCGCACGCCCGAGGGCACGGCGTCCTTGAGCAGTTCGGCGAGCCGGGCGCGCATGGCCTTGACCCGTTCCGGCTGGGCTTCGGCCAGGTTCTTGGCTTCGGAGGGGTCGGCGGAGAGGTCGTAGAGCGCGACCGACTCATATTTGCCGGCGGACTTCTTGCCTTTCTTCTTGCCGGACGGCGCGACGTCGTCGGCTCCGCCAGCCACGATCAGCTTCCAATCGCCCATCCGGACCGCGGCGCGGGCGGGGCCTTGGGTCGACACCGAGAGGATGGCGTCGTGGGGCGAGGCGGCCTGCTTCGTCAGCATCGGCCAGACGTCGAGCCCGTCGATCGGCAGCTTCTGTTCGAGGGAGCCGCCGGCCTGCTTGATCAGGGTCGGATACCAGTCGACCATGTGCATCGGCTGGCGGATGCGCTGTCCGGCCGGAATGCGGCCCGGCCACGTGGCGAAGGCCGCGGCGCGGACGCCCCCTTCGAAGATCGAGCCTTTGAAGTCGCGGAGCGGGGTGTTGTCGCCCGGGGGCGGGCCGCCGTTGTCGCTGGAGAAGACGATGAGGGTGTTCTCGAGGCGGCCGGCCTGCTGCAGCGCCGCTTCGATCTGACCGACGGCCTCGTCGACCGCGGCGAGCATGCCGGCGAGCTTCTGACGGTTGCCTTTCAGATGGGCGTAGGGCTTGAGATAGCTGTCCGGGACTTGGAAGGGGCTGTGGACGCCGTTGAAGGGCACGTAGAGGAAGAGCGGTTTCGCCTGGTCGGCCGAGGTCACCACCTTGCAGGCCTCCTTGGCGATCAGGTGCGTCGTGTAGCCCTCTTCCTTGAGCGGCGCGCCGTTGCGATACCAGTCGAGCTTGTTCATCCGTTCGTGGGTGAAGTAGTCGAGCATCCCGAAGAAGTGGCCATACTGGTGGTCGAAGCCGCGGGCGTTGGGCTGGTAGGCTTTCTCGAATTCGCCGAGGTGCCACTTGCCCGTGAGGGCGGTCCGGTAGCCGGCCGAGCGCAGGGCGTCGGCCAGCGTGCGTTCGGCCAGCGGCAGGCCCCAGCCGGCTCCCGGTGAGACGATCGTGTAGACCCCGGTATGCGTCGGGTAGCGTCCGGTCATCAGCGTGGAGCGGGTCGGCGAGCACACCGGCTGCACGTAATGGTTCTCGATGATCGCGCCGCCGCGGGCGAGCCGGTCGATGTTCGGCGTCTTGATCTCCTTGCCGCCGTTGAAGCCGCAGTCGGCGAAGCCGAGGTCATCGATCAGGAAGAAGATGATGTCCGGCTGCTTCGGCCGGGTCTGGGCGGAGCAGAGGGCCGTGCAGAGGCACGCGAGGCCGGTCAGGAAGGCTCGGGGAAGCATGGGGTGTCCACAGTGAACCCCATCGGCTCCCGAAGGTTGAGCCTAAAAGCTCACTTCTTGGCCGGGAGCCACTGCACGGCGTCGACGATCACGTGGCCGTCGGTGCCGGCGTTGCCGATCTCGACCCAGCCGGCCTGGCCGGCGGCGAACTCGAAGGTGCCGACGACGTGGAAGAGGCCCTCGACGGCGGGCTTGAGCTTCTGGTTCACGAGCACCTTGGTCTCGCCTGCGGCATGACGGATGGTCACCGGGACGTTCGTGGCGCGGTTGCCGTTCATGCTGTAGGAGATCGCCACGCGGTAGGATCCGGCGGCGGGCAGGGTGGGGACGTAGCGGGCGGTCATCGCGCCTTTCTCGGCGTTGCCGTCGTGGCGGTAACCGTCGCCGACATAGCGAGGGCTCGTATGGCCCGGCGAGTCGAAGCCCTTGAGGGCGGCGGCGGTGTCGTCCACGATGACGCCCGGGAGCTTGGCCTTGTCCACGCCGTGGGCGCCGCCGGTCGCGGCGGCGGGGATGAAGTCGAGGACCTGGCCCGCGGCGAGGAGGCGTTCCTTGAGCGCGCCATAGTCGACGGCCTGGACGCTGGTGCCGCGCTCGATGGCGAGGCCGGCGGCCGTCGCGGCGGACTGGCCCATGACCATGAAGACGGGCTCCATGCGGATCGAGCCGTAGGCGATGTGGCTGGCGCTCAGGCAGACCGGCACGAGGAGATTGGTGCACTCGGAGGCCTTCGGGCGGATGCTCCGGTAGCTGACGGGGTAGGGCTTGCTGCCGACCTGGACGTCCCCTTCGTTGCGGACGAAGCCTTCCTTGGTCACGAACCGCTGGATGTGGTGCGAATCCATGTTGTAGGCGCCCATGCCGACGGAGTCGTCGATGACCTCGGTGCGGCGGCAGTTCTTCTCGGACATCACGTAGTCGGAGACCATGCGGCGGGCTTCGCGGACGTAGAGCTGGCGGGGCCAGTTGCCGTTGTCCAGGAACTCGTCCTTCGCCAGGCCGAGCCGCTGGAACGCCAGGCGCATCTTCTCCGGCACGCGGGGATGATGGGCGTAGGTCCACATCAGGCCTTTCTGCCAGTCCTCGTGGGCCTGCCAGATCTTGGCGCGCGTGGCGTAGTCGGCCTCGGCGTAATCCCAGTTCTGGCCGATGAAGTCGGTGCTGATCGCGAAGTTGTTATTGGTGTCCGTCTTCCGGTTGGGCATCGGCGTGGGCGCCCAGGAGTGGCGGTCTTCGCCGGCTTCGACGTTACGGAGGGCCAGCTCATACCAGCGCTCGTCGTAGTTGGCCGGTTTCTCCCAGTCGCGGCGGTTCTCCGGGACGTCCGTCGTGCACATGCGGAAGTTGTAGGCCTGGACCTTGCGGTCTCCCGAGCCGTCGGGGCCGGGGATATCCTTCTCGATGCCGGGCAGGAGGCCGCTCGAGGGGTCGCCCTTCTTCACGTAGGGGTCGACCTCGACCTTGAACTGGTGGGAGCGCGCGTGGCCGACCTGGACGCCGTTGAGCGTCTCGCCGTAGGTCGCGTTGGCTTCGCGGCCGACATGGTAGCTGACGCCGGCCTTGGCCATCAGGTCGCCTTCGTAGGTGGCGTCGATGAACATCTTGCCGGAGAACTCGCGGCCGCTTTCCATGACGATCTTGACGATGCGCGTGCCGTCCTTGACCACGCCCTTCTTCAGGTCGAGGCGTTCGCCGTAGACCACCGTCACCTTGTCGCCGGCGGCCTTGAGCATCCGGTCGTAGATCGCCGAGGCCACGTGCGGCTCGAAGGTCCACATCGTGCCTTCGTCGGCGATGTTGCCGTTGGGACGGCGCGCGAAATAGGCCTCGCGGGTCTGGTGGACCCACTTGGCGGGGTCGGCGTAATACGAGCCGACGGCCGCGTAGAACTCCCGGGAGAGTCCGCCGATCGCGCGCTTGTTGCCGATGTCGGTGGCGCCGAGGCCGCCGGTCGTCAGGCCGCCGAGGAACTTCGTCGGCTCGATGAGGACGGCCGTGCGGCCTTCGCGGGCGGCCTGGATGGCGGCGGTGATGCCGCCGGACGTCCCGCCGTAGATGACGATGTCCTGGGCGGGGAGGGCGGCGGTGAGGCCGAGCAGGGCGAGCAGCAGGGAGCGCATGGGGGTTGCGTCGATGTCAGCCGAATCCCTCCGGCCTGCAATCCCGTTCCGCGGAGTCAGCCGTCTCGCGGTATTCTCCCTACTCCAACCTCAAGCCTCCGAACTCGGCATGGCAGGGGCGGTCGGGCGCCCAGGAAAGGTCGTTGCCGCCGTGGAAGGTCTCGAAGAGGACTTTGTCGGCTTGGATGGTCGGCGTCTTGCGCCAGACCATCGTCCGCGCGGCGACTTCGGCCGAGGTATCCCCGAACGTGACTTTGAGTTCAAGCAGGCCGTCGGCCCGTTCGGGATGATTCAGGCGTACGCGTAGGCGGATGTTGACGTCCTGATCGCGGGGGAGGAGGAAGGTCTTGGGCAGGCTGAAGCTATCGCCATAATCCTTGGTCTGGCCGGCATGGTAGGCGTAGGCCTCCATGCGTCCGTCGGCCCGCCACATCGGGCGCACGGAGAATCCGTTCAGGCCGTCGGCCTTCCGGCCGCCGGTGGTCTTGCCGGGGCCGCCGCCGAGGCCCGGCAACTTGCCGCCTTTCTTCCAGTCGAAATCGGGCGAGAAGCGGACCACATAAGAGAGGACGACTTCGTCGCGACTTTCGAAGGACTGATTCCAGGCCGCGCCGCCTTCGGAGGGGCCGATGCGTCCGGGTGCGTAATCGATGCGCCAGCGTTTGCCGTCGGGACGGGCAACCACGCTGACCCTTCCTTCGCTGACGCCGTCCTCCCACGGGCAGCCGGGCCATTCGGCACGCCAAGCTTGGGTGTCATAGGCGCCGGGTGCGGTGAACGGGTTGCAGGGAATCTGGGCTGAGGCGAGGGCCGCGCACAGCATCAGGGCGCTGATCAACGAAAGATTCATGATCCTGAGATGAGTTCTTCGGCCGAAGGTCTCACCGGCCGATCGCCGGCTTGAGCAAGGGCTCCAGGCGTGCCGCGTAGACGGCATAGCCCTCGAGGGACAGGTGAATATTGTCCGGGGTGAAGAGCGCTTTCTTGATCGTGCCGTCGGCGTTCAGGAAGTCCTTCGTCAGGTCGAGCATCTTGATCTTCGGGTCGGCGCCGAGGTTCAGTCTGTCGATCTCGGCGTTGGTCAGCAGGATGTCCTCGTAGAAGCGCACCTTGGGCGCATGGCAGGGCAGGATCTTCACGACGATGAGCGCGGCGTCCGGGAATTTCTCGCGCAGGTTGCGGGCGCACGCTTCGACGCCCTTGGCTGCGGCGGCGACGCCGGTCTCGGGCGTGAAGAACATGTTGTTGTTGCCGATCATCAGCACGACGGCCTTCGGTTGCAGGCCGTCGACGCCGCCATGGTCGAGGCGCCAGAGCACGTTCTGCGCCTTGTCGCCGCCGATGCCGATGTTGATCGTCTTGGCGCCCGGGAAGGCCTTGAGCCAGGCGGCGTTCAGCACGCCCTTGTCGAGCGGGCTGCCCCATTGCTGGGTGATCGAATCGCCGACGAGCAGGACGTCGCATGGGCCGGCGTTCTTGCGGACATGGTCGACCAACTTCGCATGCGTGTCGACCCACGAGGTGCCGCCCCAAGAACCGGCGGAAGGCACGGCCGGCCAGAGGTGCGGGAGGTGCTTATTGATCTCGCGGCCGGGTCGGCGTTCGAATTCCGGCTTGGCGATGAAAGCGCTTTCTTCCGCCGTCAGCGGCCAGCCTGTCGGCTGAGGATCCGCCGGCTTGTGTGCGTATTCAAGGCCCAGCAAAGGAGCGGCCAGCAAGAAGCAGACGGCGCGGCACATGGCGATAGGTCTCAGCGAGGCTGATAGCCCTGCCAGAGCCATTCGAGGGCGGCGGGCAGGAGCTGGGGGCGGGCGTTGCCGATGCCGTGGCCGGAATCCTGGCAGAAGTAATACTGGTAGGGGTAGCCCTTGGCTTTGAGGACCTTGGCCATGCGGTGGTTGGCCTCGACCCAGTCGTGCATGCCGTCGCGCATGACGTTGGGGTTGTAATTGTCGCGGTCGCCGACGGCCAGATAGATGCGGATGGGCTTGCGTTCGCTGTTCGGGATCAGGGTTTCGTGGAAATCCCAGGCGCCGCCCGGGGTCTTGGGGTCGAAGGGCCACTGCTGGTTCACGAAGGTGCCTGAGGTGGTGAGCACGCGGCGGAACCATTCCGGGTGATACCACGCCATGATGAGCGCGGCGGAGCCGCCGGAGCTCGACCCCATGGTGGCTCGACCTTCGGGGTCGGTGGTCAACTTCACGCCGAAATTCTTTTCCACGAGGGGGAGGATCTCATGCTGGATATATTCGGCGTAGAGGCCGGACATGGTGTCGTATTCCTTGCCGCGTTCGTGGCCCTGGGCGTCGCCGCCGCCGTTGGCGATCTGCACCATGATGAGCGCGGGAATGCGCTTCTGGGCGATCAGGTTGTCGAGGATGCGAGCCGTGTTGAGGTCCGGCTTGCCGAGGCCCGGGCCGTCGTGCGTGACGAGCAGGGGAGCGGCGGTGCCCGGGACGTACTGGGCCGGGATGTAGACGGTGATGGTGCGTTTGTAGTCGATCGTGTGCGTCTTGACGATGAGGGTCTTGGGGTTGTTCGGATCCGGCACGCCGAACTCTTCGCGCGCGATACCCGGGTTGAAGCGCTGCGTGGTCTTCGAATCGATCTGGAACTGCTGGATCTTGCCCTGGGGCACGCCCTCGACGGCCTTGGTCTCCGGGGCGGCGACGTAGGTCGGGCCGACGAGATAGTTGCCGTCCTTGAGCGAGGTCTTGTCGCCGAGCTTCACGAACTCCGGCGCGCCCGGGGCGTCGAAGGCGCGGGTGGGCGGCGTCGGGCGGGCTTGTTTCTTGGGCGCCTGTTGGGCGGCCTTGGGCTTGTCAGCCGCGGTGAGCGCCGCCAGCGGAGCCAGCAGCAGGAGGGCGAGGAGGGAGCGCATGGTTTTTAAATAGGGGTAGGGGTGGGGGTAGGGGTAGGATGACGATACCGTGCAAAGGTGCAAAAGTGCAACGGTGAGACTCGGTTCGAGCTGGCAGGTGATTGTGTGCTGAGTGTCTGGCCAACCATTCAACGGATCAACCGGTCAACTCTGTCTCGAGCTTACTTCGCTTTCTTCTTGGCGTTGTTCTTGCCGGCCTTGCCCTTGGGCTGCTCGGCGAGGGTCAGCTTAGCGAGGGCCACGTATTCGTCGGTCTGCTTCTGCCAGAGGTCGGCGAGTTCCTTGGCTTTTTCGGGCATCTTGGCGGAGAGGTCGAACTGCTCGGCGCGATCACTACTCAGGTCGTAGAGGGCCCAGGCATCGCCCTTGGCGGCCACCAGCTTGTAGTCGCCGACGCGGATGGCCTTGTTCTCCTCGTGCAGCCACCAGAGGCTCGGGCGAACGATGGTGACATCGGACTTGAGCGCGGGCACGAGGCTCTTGCCGGGGGCGGCAGGGATAGCCTGGCCCTTCCACTCGGTCGGCTTGGTCACCCCGGCGAGTTCGAGCACGGTCGGGACGATGTCGATGACGTGGGCCGGAGTGCGGCGGAGTTCGCCCCGGGCGGGGAGGCCGGCCGGCCAGGCGGCGATGAGCGGCGTACTGATGCCCCCTTCGTGCACCCAGGTCTTGTGCCTACGGTGCGGGGTGTTGGCGGCGTTGGAGAAGCCAGGCCCGAGGCAGAGGTAGGTCGCGGCGCTGCCCATCTCGGCCTGCGGGTCGTGGCCACCGTCGCGCACCATGATCTCGGCGCTGGCGCCGTTGTCGGAGGCGAAGAGGATAAGGGTGTTCTCGTAGGCGCCCATGGCCTTGAGCTGGGCGATGATGCGGCCGATCTCCTGGTCCATGCGGTCGACCATCGCGGCGTGGATGGCCATCTTGGTCGCCTGGAAGCGGCGCTGTTCATGGGTGAGTGAATCCCAGGGAAGCGGACGGTTCACTTCGTTCGGGCCGAGCTTGGCGATGGCGTCTGGGAAGGCGTAGGGCGGCCCGACCTCGGGTTCGACGGCGGAGAGCGTCGTGTTCGTCAGGCCGAGTTCTTTCTGGCGGGCGTGGCGGGAGGTACGCAGGGCTTCCCAGCCGGCGAGGTACTTGTCGCGATACTTGGCGATGTCTTCGGGCAGGGCGTGGAGAGGGAAGTGCGGGGCGATGAACGGCACGTAGTGGAAGAAGGGCTTGTCGGCATGGTTGGCCGCGTGATCCTTGAGGCAGTCGATGGCGTGGTCGGCCGTCGCGACGGTCGCGTAGTAACCTTTCTCGTCGGCCGGGACTTTCACCGGGACGTCATCGATCGAGTTGCCTTTGGCGCTGAAGAAGTTGCCTTGATTGCGCATATCGAGCGAGCGGTCGAAGCCGCCGGCGAGGACGGGTCCGTCGATGTGCCATTTTCCGCTGTGATAGCTGCGATAGCCGGCCGACTTCAGGAAGTCCGGCAGCAGTCGCGCCCAGGACTGGCGCACGCCTTGGCCGCCGCCGCCGATGCCAGGGAGGGCGTCGCGGTGAATCTGCTGAGCATAGTAGCCCGAGAGCAGCGCGGAGCGGGAGGGCCAGCAGCGGGCGGTGTTGTAGAACTGCGTGAAGCGGACGCCGTTCTTCGCGAGACCGTCCAGGTTCGGCGTGGCGATCTCGCCGCCGTAGCAGCCGAGGTCGGAGTAGCCGAGGTCATCGGCGAGGACCAGCACGACGTTGGGTCGCTGCGGGGCGGCGAGGGCCGTCAGGGTGGCGAACAGCAGGGCGAGCAGGGGTCGCATGGGGATAAAAGCAAATTACGGGGCAAAGCAGGCTGAGGGCAAAGACGGAAATGGGGTCAGGCCCCATTAATAGGGTCTGACCCCATTATGGCCGGAGGGTTCGGCGCTTACTTCTTGGCCGGGGCCTTCTTGGCGGGCGGGTTCTTGCCCTGGGCGCTGACGACCTTGGGCTTGTCGATCTTCTTGGCGCCGGCGGGGAGGGCGGCTTGGTCGAAGGGCAGGACAGGACCGTCTTCCAGGACTTTGAGCAGGACCTGCTTCACGTAGGTCTTATGCGGATTGCCGGCGTGGAGCTGGATCGCGATGAGGCCTTCGAGGGCGCGGCCCTTCTCGTCGTGGTCGATGAAGACCGAGGTCGTCCGGCCGTTCACCTTATGTTCGAGGCGATTGCCGCGGGCGATCACCGTGAACTCGTTGTATTGGGAGATGTCGGCCTGCACGCGCGGGCGTTCGCCGACCTGCCAGCGCTGGCCCGTCGGGTCCATCACCACGTCGACGCCGTTATAGCCGAAGATCCCGCGGCCGCGTTCTTCGTAGGTCATGGCCGTATGGACGTCGGTCGGATGGACGTCGCACTGGTAACCGAGGATCGTCCAAGGCGTGACTTCAGGCAGGCGGCGGCTGCGGTATTGGACGCCGGAGTTGTTGTCGCCGACCACCTTGACCGTCGCGCGCAGTTCGAAGTCCTTCACCTTGCCGTTCCAGATCAGGAACGAGTTCGTCTTCGGCTTGCCGACTTCGCTCGTGCCCACGATCACGCCGTCCTCGACGGCCCAGAGTCCGGGTTCGCCGTCCCAGCCGGAAAGGTCCTTGCCGTTGAAGAGCGGCGTGAAGCCTTCCTGGGCGAAGGCGGGCAGGGTGAGGGTGAGTAGGAGGAGACTTAGGGTGTTCATGAGAGGGTCAGGCGGTCAGTTCCTTGAGGGTGCCATTGCTGTCGCCGTGGCTGTCGACCTTCACGCCACTGCCCCGCAGGAGGGTGAGCCAGAGATTGCAGAGCGGGGTGCTCTTGCCTTGGAGGGCGATATGCCGGCCGAGGCGGATGCCGGCGCCGCCCCCGGCGATCAGCGTGGGGCAGTTGTCTAGGTAATGGATCGTGCGGATATTGCTGCCGTACGCGATCGTGGTGTGGTCGAACAGGCTGGAGCCGTCGGCTTCCTTCGTGGCCTTGAGCTTGGCGAAGAGACCGGCCAGCAGCCTGCTTTGCTCGAGGTCGCGTTTCTGCGAAGCTTCCATGCGTTCGCCCGGGGCGTAGTGGCTCATGTCGTGCGAAGCCACCTTCACGCTGAGGCTGGCGAGGAGGGAGCTGACCGGCTGACGATAGGTGAGGACGCGGGTGCTGTCGGTCTGGAGCGCCGCGACGATCAGGTCATACATCACCTTGATCTCGTCCTTGCCGGCGAGGCCAGGCTTGGGCGGAGGGAAGGGCGCCTTGGCCTTGGGGCGGTCCAGCCATTGTTCGTCCTTCGAGAGCCGCAGTTCGATGTCGCGGACGCTTTGGAAGTATTCCTCGAGCTTGTCGGTATCGGCGCGCGAGAGGCCGCGACGGACGCGGGCGGCGTCTTCGAGCACGGCATCGAGCACGCTGCGCTGCTGGGCGAGCAGCGCCTGGCGTCGGGCGAGCGGCATGGTCTCGTCGGAGAAGAGACGATGGTAGGCGGCGACCGGGTTCTCGTGCCCGGCCAGCGGCTTGCCTCGCGCATCCCAGGCCATCGAGCCGGGGCCGTGTCCGGAATCGCTGGCGTTGGCGCAGTCGAGCCGGATGGAGCCATAACGCGTGTCCATGCCGAGCTTGGCGGCGGCGACCTGGTCGGCGGAGATGCCGTTGTGGAAGCTCTGCCCGGGCTGCGCGTAGCGGTTGGCGCCGGTCAGCCAGAAGGTGCTGCCCCAGTGGGCTTCATCGCTGAACTTGTTCGCGAGGCCTTGGACGATCGTGAAATCTTTCTTGTGTTCGGCCAGCGGGGCGAGTCCGGCGGGCAGGGCGTAGTCGGCTCCGGTATCCTTGAGGGACGGGAACCAAGTCTCATTGGTCACCCCGTAGCCGAAGCCCAGGAAGACCATGCGCTTCGGTTGGCTGACAGGCTTCTCGGCGGCGAAGGCCTTGAAGCCCAGCGAGCTCAGCGCGGGCAGGGCGATCAGCGTGCCGGCGGCGCGGAGGAAGTGGCGTCGGCTGAGGTCGGTTCGGCTCATTTGGTTTGGAAAGTCTCGGAGAGGATGAGCGCGCGGAGGAAGGCGGCCATCTGATAATCCTTGGCCTGCGCCTCCGTGAGGATGGCCGTGGCGAGCGGTTCGTCGAGGAAGCCGAACGGACGTCCCAGGCCATACTCCACGAGAGACTCGGTGAAGCCGCGGCCGAACTTCTCAGGATGGGCGGCGATCTGGTCGCGGAGCTCAAAGTAGTCCTTGAAGCTCGATCCCTTGTAGAAGGCGCCGGCCGGGCTGATCGGCCAGGTCTTCCGGCCGACCCCCCTCTTCTCGTAGGTCTCGGTCGTCCGCCATTTGCCGGTGGCGTTGAAGTTCTCCAGTCCGAAGCCGAGGGGGTCGATCTTACGATGGCATTGGGCGCACTGAGGTTGCTCCTGGTGCGCGGAGAGGCGTTCGCGGGTAGAGAGGAGCTTGTCTTCGAGGCGATTAAGCTGCGGGACGTTCGGCGGGGCAGGGGGCGGCGGTTCGTGCAGCAGCTTGCGCAGGATCCAAGCACCTCGTTCGACCGGGCTGGTGTCGCGGCCGTTACTGCCCATAGCCAGGATGGCGGCCATGCCGAGCAGGCCGCCGCGCGGCGAATCCTTGGGCAGCTTCACCTTGCGGAAGGCGTCGCCGCTGACCTCGCTCAATCCGTAGTAATCGGCGAGCAGGCCGTTGATCACCACGTAGTCGCTCTTGAGCAGGTGGTGGAGGCTGTCCCCCTGGCGCAGGATGTGGTCGATGGTCTGATAGACCTCATCACGGGCGGCCGCCTTGGTGCTGTCGTCGAAATCCTTGTGGAGCTTGGTGTCGAACTGGAAGAAATCCAGGCGGTTCATTCCGAGCCACTGGTGGGTGAAGCCGGTCACGAAGGCGGCCGACTTGGGGTCGGCGATCAAGCGGTCGACCTGCGCGCCCAGGATGACGGGCTCGTGCAGGGTGTTCTTCTCGGCGAGGCGCAGGAGCTCGGCGTCGGGCGGGGCGCTCCAGAGGAAGTAGGACAGACGGGAGGCGAGTTCGAGGTCGTCGAGCCGGCGGGATCCTTTCCCGGGGTTGGGTTCGGAGAGATAGAGAAAGCCGGGAGAGGCGAGGATCACGCTGAGCGGTTCACGCAAGGCGCGCTCGTGGTCGAGCCCGCTCTGACGGCCGGCGCGGTAGATGCCCATGAGCCGGTCGAGGAAGGGCTGCTCGGCGGAACGTCCGCGGAAGGCGCGTCGGGCGAAGTCGGCCAAACAGGCGCGCGCCTGATCTTCGTCCGTCCGGCCGGCGCCGCGGGTCAGGACCGGCGTCGGGCCGGCGGCTTTTCCTTCGGCCGTCAGGGGGCCTTCCCATTCGACCCAGTCGATCCAGAGCGCCGGAGGCGGACCCATGCCGGTCTCCTTCCGGGCGGCCTGATAGCGCTCCAAGTCCAATTTGACCTCACGCTTCTCGCGCAGGATGAACGTCCGCGGGCTGTCGGCCGTGACGTTCACGCGTAGTTCCATCACCTGAGGGTCCGTGGTGGTGCCGGTCACCTCACGGGTCTCGAGGAGCGTGAAGTCCTCCTCGCCGGAGAGTCGCGTCCCGACGGCCAGGTAGCGTCGTTCCTTCGGGGCGTCCGGGGTCGCGCCGATGCGGAGTCGTAGGACGTATTCTCCCGGCAGGACCGTCGGGGTCACGTGCTTGGTCTTGAGCCAGCCCGAAGGCTGATCGGGCGGGAGCGTGATGGCTTCCTCCTTGTGGACGTTGTGAATGGTCAGGTAGGCGCCCGTCTTCGTGAGCGGATCTTCCAGGTAGCGACGGAAGCTAGGTCCATTCTCCTCGAAGACCTTGATCCGAAATTTCGCCGCCTGCGCGTCGGGGATGTCTTTCTGCGGCTTGCCCGTGGCGAGGAACGCCTGCGCCGCTTCGTGGCCTCCCTTGACATAGCCTTTGTAGGTCCCGCCGACCATCGCGTTGGCGTGGAGTTCGACCTCGCGCCTCTGCTTGTGGTTGGCCCTCTGGCCGTCGACGTTGGTGATTTCGATCCAGTCGATCCAGAGGGCGAACTCTGGCCCGACGCCGTTGCGCCGGAGGGCTTCCCCGAAGATCTGGTGGGCCCGCTCATTGGAGTCGAAGGAGCCGCGTTCGCGGAGGAAGAATCCGCGGCTTCCCCCGGTGGTGATCGTCACCGGGATCTCCAGGACCTGCGGCCGCTCCATCGTGCCGGTCACCGCATGCGTGCTGGCGACCGCGCCATGCATCGGGCCGAACTCGACGAAATGCCGTGACTTGGGCGTATCGGCGGTGGCGGCGATGCGGACGCGGACATGATAGCGGCCGGCCGGCCAGTCTCCGGGGACGTTGAAAGGCTGGTAAGGGTTGGCGAAGACGTCCTCGTAGGTGAGGAAGGAGCCTGTCTTCGTCGCGGGGTTGGCCAGGTAGGCCCGCTGGTGGGGAGCGTAGTGCACCCAATTACGCCGGCCTTGCTCGTCCGCATGGATCGCATCGAGGTAGCCGAACTTCTCCGGGCTGGGCGCGCCCGGGATGCGCTGCCACTGGTAATAGCGGTAGGTGGCGTCGCCTTTCTTCTCGGCCGCGAGGGCCGCGACGATGGGGCTGTTTTCGGGGCGGGCCGCCGCCTCATCGACCGCCTTGGTCCAGGCGACGTAGCGTTCATGGCAGTCGACGCGGTCGGCGTAGGACTTGGTGATGCGCGGATTCGCGTAGGCCTCGGCTTCGGTCCGGATCGTCAGGGCCTTCGTCGGGGCGAAGCGGATGAAATGTTCGTCGATCGCCTGACGTCCGAGCGCCAGATAGCGTTCGAACTGGTCCGAGGACATGAAGAGCGAGGCTCCCACGGTGTCGAAGGCCCCGGCGCCGCCGTCGGCGGGCAGTTCGTTGACGGGCAGGTCGACGCCGAGCAGGTCGCGGAGGGTGTTCTTGTATTCGCGGCGGTTGAGGCGGCGCATCGTGATCCGGCCATGGGCGTCGCCGATGGTCTTCCGCGCGGTGACGAGCGTGCCCGAGAGCATCTCGAGGAAATCGGCTTTCGCGACCGGAGCCGGTTGCTTGGAGTCGTCGGGCGGCATCTCCCCCGAGTTGACCTGGTTCAGGATCTTCTGCCAGCGGTCCGCGAGCTGGACCGTATCGAGCTTCAGGGCGATGTCGTCGAGGCGGAGCTTGCCTTTCTGCTTGTCCGCGTTGTGACATTCGACGCAGTATTCCTTGAGGAAAGCGCGATGCTTCTCGTCGATGCGCGCCTCCGGAGGCGCGCCGAAAGCCAGCGCGGCGAGGAAGGGGAGGAGGATGAGACGACGCAGGGGCATCGTGGGGACGCCTGATAGTTGTCGGACGGCGGGATAATTCCAGCCCGCTCTGCGCCGGGCTGCTTTTATTTTCAGTCGATTAACCGCGCCGGGCAGGTTTCGCCGGGCCTGGTTCCTCTCGTGGCCTTATCCCGCAAGTGGTGCGAGGAAGGCCGTCGCGCCACTTGCTTGCCGAGGCGATCAGCCCGACGCCTCATCCTCCGAAACGATAGTTGAAGCGGGCGTTCGGAGCCGTGTCGCCATGGTCGAGTAAATCCATGCCTTCGCCGGAATCAGGGACGTTATCCGTCCATTTGAAATCAAAGCGGACGGCCGTCCCTTCGGTCAGTCCCAGCAGTCGTTTGTCGACCGCCAGGTGGAGTTGGTCGCGACCGACCTGCAGGCGGGCTTGGCCGTGGGGCACCCAGCGTCCGCCATCCCATTTCTCCACGGTGGCGATGTCCGGCGACTTCCGGGCTTGGTTGAGGCGGTAGTCGTAACCGAGCCTCCCGGTGCGGGAATCCTGATCGGTATCCAGCCAAAGGGTCATCCAATCCGGGTCCTGTGATGAGGTGAGCGTGCCGCGGGCGGAAGCGTGGAAGAAGATCGTCCGCGCGTCTTGCGCGACCTTGAACGAATCAAGGTCGTTGCGTCCGGTCTTGTTGACGTAGCGACCCGCATCCCCGACGCCTCCGAAATCCCGATGCGTCACGTCGTTGATGTCGTCCAGGTAGGCCGGGTTGACTTGCTGCCATTGCGCGAAATCCCCCGGGACGGCGATGGTCCTGTCGGGGCCGGGTTGCGGAGGTTGACGGGCGCCTTTGTAGCGTCGGATGTTCGCGGCGAGCTGCCAGTAATAGTTGTCGCCGTAACCGCCTTTCATCGGTTCGAGGTCCCGGCTGAACTCGGCGTCGTAAAGGTCCACGAAGAACGTCTGGCCGACGGGCAGGATCTTCCCGTTGAAGCCGATGACCCCGTCGCCGAGGAAGCGTTGCGCGACCCATTCGTTCCAACCGGTCACGAAGACGAACTGCGGCGCGAGCGGCAGGGCATGGCGCCATTGTTCGTCGAAGTAGAGACCCTCTCCGGAGCGTGTCTGGCCGGGGGGCGGCTGCTTGCTCCCATGGAAGCTCCGGCCGATGTTGCCGGTCGGATGCTGGCTGACGCCCACCGGCACCGCCTCAGCCTTGTCGGGACGCTCGTGCCAGCCGGCGGTCTGCGGGGCGAAATCCAGCCACGGCCAACGGTCCTTGCCGTCGCCGAACCAGGTCTGCCCGCGGCTCCAGGCCCAGGAGGTGCGAATCGTGAAGAAATCGCGCACTTCCGGCGGCAGCCCCTCGGTCGGGGTGAGGAGCAAGGGTTTTCCTTGCCAGCGGAACCATAGGTCGGCGTAGCGGCCCGGCTGATAGAAGGTCTTCCAGAGGTGGGTGACCGTCGGGACGTGGTGCGCGTAGGCGAACAGCGCGAACTGAGGCACCTTGCGTCCTTCGGCCTTCATTTCGGTCAGCACCTTGCAGAAGGCCTCGCGCTCGGCGTCGTAGGTCAGCGCGTTGGTGACGTCCAGGACGAGCATGTCCACGCCGGCGTCGGTCAGCATCTGCACGTGCTTGCGGATGATCCAAGGGTCGTCCGGCCGGTAGTAGCCGAACCTTGGTTCGCCCCAATAATGCGCCGCCTGGACCGGGCCCCACTGCGGGTTGGTCGGGTTGGCGGCGAGGATCTTGGAGATGTCATGCACCTGCTTCGTCCCGAAGGCGGCGTGCCAGTTGAAGTAGAACATGCCCACCGTCCGGTCCGGCTTCGGGGCCCCGGCTTCGGTCGCGGTCGGCAGCTTGCGATGCAGGGCGTCGGCGGCCACCCATGTGTCCGGCTGGGTGTCACGGAAGCGCGCCTCCTCTCCTGCCACGATGGCGAAGCAGACGGTCAGGAGGCCTGGGGCGATGAGCCATCTCATGCCCTTCAGACTGCCGGGTGCCGGCGTTTCCTCAACGCGGGTCGTCTCATCCGGACGCAGATAAGTCTGCGTCAGAAGCACATTTCAGCCTCAGGCCAGCGGCAGGACGCCGGTGCTGTCGCCGAACTGGTCCTTCTTCACGCCCATGCGTTCCATCAGGGCGCGGTGCAGGTTGCACATCGGGGTCTTCTTCGGGGAGATGAGGCGACGGCCGGAGCGGATCGTGCCGGCGCCGCCGCCCGCGAGGAGCAGGGGGAGGTCGTCGATGTCGTGCTTGTTGCCGTCGCGGATCGAGCAGCCGTAGAGCAGCTGGCAGTTGTCCAGGACGGTGCCTTCGCCCTCCTTGAGGGAGTCGAGCTTGTCGCAGAACGCCGCGAACTGGGCGACGTTCCATTCGATCACCTTGGTGTACTGGGCCATCGTGGCGGCGTCGTTCTGGTGGTGCGAAAGCCCGTGCCAGTAGTTCGTGACGCCGTCGAGGAAGTCGAAACGGCGGCCGGACTGGGCGTCGCCGATCATGAAGGTGCTGATGCGGGTCGAGTCGGTCCAGTAGGCGAGCGCCAGGATGTCGAGCATCTGCCTCACGTGTTCGCGGTGGTCCTGGGGGATGCCGGGGCCGGGGCGCGGGATGTCGAAGCGGCCGGCGTTGATCCAGCGCTTCTGGGGCTTGAGCGAGTTCTCGATGCGCTTCTCGACGGCGCGGACGGACTCCATGTATTCGTCGAGCTTCACCTTGTCGGCGGCGCTGATCTTCCCCTTGAGCAGCCAGACGTCCTCGCTGACGGCGTCGAGCACGCTGAGGTCGTCGCGCTGCAAGGCGTTGGTCACGGCCGGCTGGTTCGGATTGAAGCCCGAGACGACGGGGCCGGCGGAGGCCGTGCGGAAGAGGCGGTCGAAGGCGAGCTGCGGGACGATCTCCTTGGGGACGGGCGTGTGCGGGTCGCGCCAGGCGAGGTGCGAGCCGTAGAGCATCGCGAAGCCGCCGCCGGCGTTGTCGACGCCGGAGCGCGTGGGCTCCAGGCCGAGTTCGAAGCTGGGGAGAGGCGTCTGGTTGCCGATCTCGGCGGCCATGACCTGGTCGGCGGAGACGCCGCCGACGTCGATGTCGCTGCCGGCGTTGCGCTTCACGAAACCGCCATGGAGCCAGGCCGGCACCTTGGGCCAGTGTCCGTTGCGTCCGGCGGTGCGCTGGTTGGTGAGGTTCTCCAGCAGGAGGAGCTTGTTCTTCACGCCCTTGAATGGGGCGAGGGTCGGGGACAGTTCGAACTGCTCGGCGTTGCCGGCCGGTCGCCAGCGTCGCTCGTTCACGCCGTTGGGCATGAAGAAGTAGCCCGTGCGCAGCGGCGGCTTGGCGAGGCGTTGGTCCGCCCGCGCCGCGGGGGTCATCGCCTCCATCAGCGGGAGCGCCAGGGCGGCGCCGCAGCCGCGGAGCATCGTGCGTCGGGAGATGGGGCGGAACATCGGTCGAAAGGGCTGGGGACAGGGCCAGGGCTAGGGATAGTGTGGCAAAGCAGGCGGGGAAGGCAAATCAGGCAAGGTCGGTAAGCGCGGGCTTACTGCGGCTCTTTTTCGTCCTTCTGGGGCTTCTTGGCCTTGGCTTCGGCGAGGGCGAGCTCGTTGCGGTTGCGGAAAGGGGTGCTCAGGACGATCTCGCGCAGGAGGGTCTGGGACTTGAAGCCGTCGGCTTCGAGCCGGTCGACGATCTGCTCGATCGTGCCGTCGTCGCGGTCGACCAGGCTGCGGCCGAGGGAATAGCCGAGGAGCTTGGACGTCATCTGGCGGGCGAAGTCACGCTTGCGGGTGAGCAGCAAGGCCTTGAAGGCGTTGAGGTCCTTGAAGGCCTGGCCGGAGGCGGTGACCCCGGAGGCGTCGATCGGCTTGCCCTTCTCGTCGACGTCGCGCCAGCGGCCGATGCGGTCGAAATGTTCGAGCGAGAAGCCGATCGGGTCGATGACGTTGTGGCAGGAGGCGCAGGTGGCGTCGGCGCGATGGACTTCCAGTTTCTCGCGGAGGGAAAGGCTGGAGGCCTTCTTCTTGGCGGTGCTGGCGGCTTCGAGCGGCGGCACGTTCGCGGGCGGGGCGGGCACCGGCGTGCCCATGAGCGTGGTGAGCACCCAGGCGCCGCGGAGCACCGGGCTGGTGCGGCGGCCGGGTGAGGTGAGCATCTGGACGGCGCCGAGGCCGAGCACGCCGCCGCGGAGGTTGTCCTTCAGGATGACCTTGCGGAACTGGTCGCCCTTCACGCCGGGGATCCCGTAGTAGTCCGCGAGGCGTCCGTTGATGAAGCTGTAGTCAGCGGAGATCAGTTCGAGCAGGCTGCGGTCGCCGCGGAGGAGGTGGTCCATCATCGCGACGGCCTCCTTGCGCATGTCGGCGCCGACCTTGTCGTTGTAGATGCCCTTCGAATCGGCCGCCTCGGGTGACAGCGGCACCGTCTCGCCGACGGCCTTTGTGCCGAGCCATTGTTCCGTGAAGTTGCGGATGAACGAATCGGCCTTCGGGTCGGCCAGCATCCGCTTCAGCTGGGCTTCGAGGGTGGCCGGCGCGTTCAGCTTGCCGGCGTCGGCCAGCGCGTCCAGTTCGGCGTCCGGGGTGCTGTTCCAGAGGAAATAGGAGAGCCGGACGGCGAGTTCGTGGTCCGACACCGGGCGCAGGCCCGGCTCGACGTGGTCGCGCTCGGCGCGGAAGAGGAAGCGCGGCGAAGCGAGGATGCCGCGCAGGGCGAGCTTCATCGAGGTCTCGAAGTTCTCGCCGCGCGAAGCCGAGCGGTCGAACAGCGTCAGGTTCTTCGCGACATCCTTCTCCGTCACCGGGGTGCGGTAGGCCAGGCGGGCGAATTTCTGCAGCAGCCCGGAGGCGACGGCGCGGCGTTCGGCGGGGGATTTGCCGGCGAGCGTGGCCGTGCTGACGTCGCCCAGGAGGCGCCGGTGCGCCTCGCGGCGTTCCGGGGTGACGGCCTTGGGTTTGTCGACGAGCTCCAGGCCCGCGATCTCGACGTCGCCCTGTTCGGCGACGAGCGTCAGGCGATGGGGGCCGCGGAAGAACTGGAGCTGCACGTCGGTCGCGGTCGGTGCGCCGGGTGCGAACTCGACGGACTGGGCCGCGATGCCGTCGACCTTCAGGAGCAGCCTGGCCTTCGCGGCGCCGAGGGCATGGGCGCGCAGCGTCAGCACGTGCGGGGCCTTCATCGTCACCGGGAAGGAGACGGAGGCCTCCTCGCCGGACTTGAGGCGCCCTCCGCCCGACACGCCGGCGGCGCGCTCGAAGTCGGTCGGCACGAACCGGCGGCGGGTCTCCGGCACGATGACGGACTCGTCGACGATCGCTTCGGCGGCGTCGAGATAACGTTCCATCAGGATGACCGGGAGGAAGAGCGTCTCGCCGTTGTTGTCGAAACCCTCGCCGCCGCCGCCGTCGGACGGGAAGGTCTGCGAGAACTTCATCTTCAGGCCGAGGAGGTCGCGGATGGTGTTGTCGTATTCGAGCCGGTTGAGGCGACGGGCCGTCACCGTGCCGGCATAAGGCCCCATCTCCTTGGCGGTCTCGCGCAGGACGCGTTCGAGCCAGTCGGCGACCTGGCGGCGTTCGGTCTCGCTCGGCTGGTCGTCCTTGGGCGGCGGCATGGTCCGGTTGCGCAGCTGTTCGACCGCGCTGCGGAGGTGGCCCCGGCGGGTGTTGATCTGGCTGAGTTCCTTGACGGCCAGGAAGTCGGCTTCCTTGCCGGCCTTATGGCACTCCGAGCAGTAGAGCGAAAGGAGGGGGCGGATCTCCGACTTGAAGTAAGCCGCGTCCTCCGGCGTCACGGCCCCGGCCGCGGCGAAGGCGCCGAGGAGCAGGGAGGTCAGGAGGTGGCGACGGACAGACATCAAGGACAGGATAGGGCCGAAACTGCGGATAGGGATGAGACAGCGGGCAGGGTCGAAGGTTTGGGCCAGCTTTCTGGCCCTAGTCCTGGCCTGCCTTACAGCGCGAGGAAGACCAGTTCTCCCGCCTTGCTGTCCGGGACGATGAGCACGCCGGCCTTTTCGTCGAGGAAGTGGTCGGCGGCGGCCTTCAGGCCTTGACCGAGTTCCTTGGGGGCCGAGCCGTCGGCTTCGTAGCGGGTGACGCGGCCGGTCATGACTTCGGAGACGTAGAAGCGGCCCTTGGAGTCATGCACGAGGCCGTCGCCGGAGCGGTGGCCTTTGGCGAGGGTCTTCCACTTGCCCTTGTTGTATTCGAGCACGTCGCCCGTGAAGAACTCGGCGATGCGGATGCGGCCGTTGGCCATCACGTCGATGCCGTTCGGGTTGAGCATCTTCGGGGTCGGGGCGATGACCTCGGTGACCTTGCCTTCGAGCGTGACCTGGAAGACGCGGGCGACGACCGGGATGGCCTTGTGCTCAGGGCTGCCGACGGCGAAAAGCTTGCCGTCCGGACCACGCATCTTGGTCACTTCACCCATGTCGGTGATGAGCACGCTCTTCTTGTCGGGCGAGACGACGACGTCGTTGAGGAAGGTGGGCTTGGTCGGGAAGACGTCCGGTCCGGCGAGCAGGGTCTTCTTGCCCTTGGCGTCGATCGACCAGACCTTGTCGAAGTCGGCGGTGATGAGACGGTTCGCGACGAAGACGATGCCCTTCGGGTCGTCGAGGCCTTCGGTGAGGACGGTCACCTTGTCGCCGTCGACCTTGACGATCTTGCCGTCGCCGTCGCCGGCCTTGCGGGAGGCGCCCATGAGGGTGACGAAATACTTGCCGGCGAAGCCCTTGGTCACGCTCTCGGGCGTGGCGCCGACGGCGAGGTTACGCTGGGTCGGGACGGCCGCGGCGGGCACGGCGGCGGGCGCGGGCTTGGCGGGGGCGGTTTCCTGGGTCTGGCAGCCGACGAGGGCGAAGCCGACGAGGAGGGCGAGCAGCGGGGTCTTCATGAGGCCTTTATTTCCGCTTTGCCGCCGAGCGGAGTCAAGCGGTCAGCCGACGATCAGCCAGACGGCGGCGAAGGCCGTCAGCCAGGCCAGGACGGACTCGAAGGCGTCCTGCTTGATGCGCTTCAGGATCTGCCAGCCGAGCACGATGCCCGCGATCACCCCGGGCAGGAGCACCAGATTGGTCATGAGTGACGGTCCGGTGACGAGGCCGAGGTTGCCGCTGAACGGCAGCTTGAACAGGTTGATGAACAGGAAGAAACGGCAGAAGACGCCGAGGTGCTCCTTCTTCTCCAGCCGCTGCGCCAGGAGGTAGACCGTCATCACCGGGCCGGCGGCGTTCGCGAGCATCGTGGCGACCCCGGCCACGCCGCCCATGCCCCAGGTGAAGGTGCGGTGGCGCGTCAGGGCGAGGAGCTGCTCGCGGCGATGCCGCAGGACGACGTTGAAGGCGAGCAGGGCGAGGATGATGACGCCGATGACGATGCGGGCGGAACCGTTGTCGACCCGATCGAGCAGGAACCAGCCGGCGAACACGCCGACGACCGCCGCGGGGATCATCGGGACGATCTGCCGCCAGCTCCCGCCGCGGCGGTTGAGGAGGTAGCCCATCAGGTCGGCGACGATGAGCATCGGCAGGACGATGCCGACCGAGGGCTTGGCGTCGAAGATCTTGGCCATGATGACGACGTTGAGCGTCGCCGTGCCGGCCAGGCCGGACTTCGAGAGGCCGATGCACAGGGCGCCGAACAGCGCGAGCAACAGGATCCACCCGTCGGCCGGCAGCAGGGTGTGGCTATGGATCCAGTCGAGCATCGGCCGCAGTGAGTCGGAGACCGGCTCAGCGGGCGAGCGTCTTCACGCGCAGGCGGCGGTATTCCATCTGGCCGCGGTCGCCCTCGAGGCCGATGGGGCCGGTCGCCGGCAGCTTGAGGGCGGCTTCCAGGACTTCGCCGTTGCAGGTGGCGTGCGCGACGCCGCCTTTCACGACGACGACGAGTTCGTTCCAGTCCTGGGGCTTGTAGCGCTTGAGGTCCTTGTAGGGGCCGGCGACGAGGAAGTCGCGGCATTGGAGCTGCGGCTTGCGCAGGTAGACGCCGCTGTCGGCGTTAGGGGTGGCGCGGAATTCGAGGCGCAGCTCGAAGTCCTCGGGGAATTCGCGGGTGGTCCAGAGCGCCTGGATCCGGCGGCCTTCGGCGGGCGTGGTGATCACGAGGCGGCCGTTGACGGCGCGGTAACGTCCGTCGGCGCTCTCGGTGCGGCCGTCGAAAGATTCGTCGGCCTTAACCTCCACGAACAGCGGGGCGCCGGGCTTGGGCGCGCCCTTGCGGGGAGGCGTGGCGCGGTAGCCCCAGCCGGTCAGGTCCTTGCCGTTGAAGAGGCTCACGAAGCCTTCCTCCGGCTTGAAGTCGTCGGCCGACGTGTCGAGGTGACCGAGCGTCGCGAACACCGGACGTAGCGCCGAGGCCCACTTCGCATAGCCGGCGGCGTTGAGGTGGAGCAGGTCGGGGAAGATGGAGGGAAGGGCGTCGCCTGCGGCGTCCGCGAAGAGGGCGTAGGTGTCGAGGACCGTGAACTGCGGGTCGCCTTTCACCGCGTCCGCGAAGAGTTCGTTGACGGCGAGGATGGTCTCCTTCGGGCGCTTCTTCGTGGCCGAGCTCGGGAAGATGCGGCAGACGATGACGGGCATCCGCGGGTCGTGGGCCTTGAGCGCGGCGACGATCTTCCGGAAGTTGCGGCCGATGGCGTCGGCCGGCACCCCGACCTCGATGTCATTCGTGCCCATCAGCAGCACGACGGCCTTGGGATGGAGCGTGAGCACGTCCTCCTTGAGACGGAGCAGCATGCCTCGGGTCGTGTCGCCGCCGATGCCGCGGTTGGCCAGTTTCATGCCTTCGAAGGCTTTCCGGAAATCAGTGCCCCAGCCTTGGGTGATCGAATCGCCGAAGAAGACGACCGCGCCTTGGTCCTTGGCGACCTCCGTCGCCCATTGCGGCCGGATCGTGTTCCAACGCTTCACGTAGCCGTCGTAGCGACGCAAGGCGCCTTCGCCGGGCAGCGCGGCCTCGGCCGCGGGCGCGGGCAGGGCGAACGACGCCTGATCGGCGGCGGTCAGCGAGAGGACCGAGAGCAGCAGTGCAAGGAACGGGCGCATGGTGAGGAGATGAGCTTATTTGGCCTTCTTGGCGGCCTTGGCTTTGGTCGCACCGGCCTTGGGGAAGCGGATGACTTCGACGTCGTTCTTCTGCGGTTCGCCGGGGGTGGAGCGCCCGTCGGCGATGAGTTTCTCGAGCAGGGCTTTCATCTCGGCGACTTTCTCCGGCATCGCGGCCGCGAGGTTCTTGGTCTCGCCGAGGTCGGCGTCGAGGTCGTAAAGCTGGGCGGGTTGGGTCGGGATGTATTTCCACCGGCCGAGGCGCAGGCCGGGCGTGCCGGCCGAGGCGCAGCTGATCGCGTGGTCGCGGGTCGGCGCGGACGAGCCTTTCAGCAAGGGCAGGAAGCTGAAGCTGTCCTCGGCGGCGTTCTCCGGAAGCTTCGCCTGCAGCATCTCGGCCACGGTCGCGATGAGGTCGGCCTGGTGGACGAGCCGGTCGCAGGTCGAACCCGGCTTCACCGTCCCGGGCCAGCGGACGATGAAGGGCACGCGATGGCCGCCCTCGTGGACCGAAGTCTTGTAATCGCGCAAGGGCCCGCTCGGGAAGTGACCTTGTTTCTCGAGGTCTTTCGCGCCCACGTAGGCGGCGAACCCGTTGTCGCTCGTGAAGAGCACCACGGTGTCCTTGGCGGCCCCGCTGGCTTCCAGCGCCGCGAGCACCTTGCCGACCGCGGCGTCGGTCTCCATGATGAGGTCGGCGGCCGCGTTGTTGAGGCCGCTCCGGCCTTGCCATTCCGCGTTCACCGCCAGGGGCGTGTGGGGCGTGGTCAAGGGCAGGTACAGCAGGAACGGTTCCTTGCGCGCGGATGACTCCGTGATGAAGCGGCAGGCGCGTTCGGTGAGGGCAGGCAGGATCCCTTCCAGCTTCCATTCGGGCAGGGCGGGGCCGGGAAGGCTCGCGAGATGGTTGCGGAAGAGCTCCTTGGGCAGGAACACGCACGGAGCGCCGACGGTGCGGTCGTTCTCGATGAAGCAGTAGGGCGGCCAGTTGGGGACGTCCGTCCCGAAGTAGGCGTCGAAGCCCCGCGTCGTCGGCCCTCCGGGGATGGGCTGTGTGAAGGCCTTCGTCCAGGCGGCGCGGTGGGCTTCGGTGGCCGGCTCGGCGGACGCTTCCCGGGTGCCGCGGAAGAGGCGTGCTTCGTCCTGCGAGATGGGCCAATCCCAGCCGAGGTGCCACTTTCCGATCGCGGCGGTCCGGTAGCCGTGCTGCTTGGCGAGTCCGGCGACGGTGAGCCGGCCGGGAGCGATCAGCGGTTCGCCGAACACGCCGACGATGCCGGTCTGCAGGCGGGTGCGCCAGTGGTAGCGACCGGTGAGAAGGGCGTAGCGCGAAGGGGAGCAGACGCCGGAGGAGGAATGCCCGTCGGTGAAGCGCATCCCTTCGGCGGCGAGCTTGTCGAGATGCGGCGTCGGGATCTTCCCGCGGGACGGATTGTAGGCGCGGACGTCGCCGTAACCGAGGTCGTCGGCCAGGATGACGAGGATGTTCGGCTTACGCGCGTCAGCCGCACACAGGGCCAACGGGAGCAGCAAGGAGAGCAGCAGTCTCATGGGGTCACCCCACCTTGGCCCGTCGGGCGCACCAGGCAACCCACATGTCGCGGAGCGCCTGTTCGAGGCGGCGGGTGAACCCTTCGGCGTCGAGCAAAGGCGAGGCCTGCATCCGCGCGCGCAGTTCCGGCCGCAGGAGGGCGAGGCGGGCGGGATCACGGGAGAGCGCGACGGCCCGGGCCACGTAAGCGTCCGCGTCCGGGACCGCCAGTTCGGCCAGACCGATGTTGGTGAGCAGGCTCAGTCCGGCCCGGCCGAGGTTGCGTTCGCCCACGAGCGAGACCACCGGCACGCCCATCCAGAGGGCGTCCAGCGTGGTCGTCATCCCGGCGTAAGGGAAGGTGTCGAGGGCGACGTCGATCTCGGCGTAGCGGCTCAGCAGGGCGCCTTGGGATAGCTCCGGGGTCAGCGGCACGTAGTCGAAGAAGAGGATCCGGTCGGCGGCCACGCCCATGCCCGCCAGTTTCGCCACGATGTTCCGACGGTGGGAGCCCTGCTTGGCGAGGAGACGCAGGCGCGAGCCGGGGACGGCTTCGAGGATCCGCGCCCACGCCCGCAGGACCTGGTCGTTGATCTTGCACGTGTTGTTGAGCGAGCCGAACGTGAAGCCTTGGCCGGCGAGGCAGGGCGGCGGGGTGATCTCCGGGTATCCCGCCGGGGGCTCATAGCAGGTCCAGCAGTCGGGAAGCAGGCACGCCTGCTCGGCGGGGTCGGCCAGGAGGTTTCCTCCGGGCGGCTCGAGGAAGGCGTCGGTGAGCCGATAGTCCATCGTCGAGAGTCCGGAGGTCTCCGGGTAGCCCAGCCAGGACGCCTGGACGGGGGCCGGCTTGAGGGCGAAGACTTCGAGGCGGTTGTCCGACGTGTGCAGGCTGACGTCGACGAGGATGTCGATACGGTCTTCGCGGATCATCGCGGCGACCTCGGCGGGCGGGACGCCGCCGATCTCGCGCCAGCCGGCCGCGGCCGCGCGGAAGGCCCGGCCGAACTCGTCCGCGGGCGCGGCCGAGTAGCCGAAGATCTCGAAGCCCTCGGCCGCGTGCCGGCGGAAGGAGGGCAGCAGGGCGCGGCCGACGACGTGGTCGCGGAAGTCCGCCGACACGAAGCCCACGCGCAGACGGCGGCCCGGCTCGGGAGGATTGGCGTGCGCGGGCGGCCGGGCCGGGACGAAGCGCTGGTTCCAACGCGCATGCTCGGCGCGCAGGTCCGCGGCCGTCGTGGCCGGATCATAATGCATGATCAGGATGAGGTTGCTGTGCACCGACGCGGAGGTCGGGTCGAGTTCGACGCACTGCCGGAGACGGCGCACCGCTTCGCCGGCCTCCCCGAGCTCCTTGTGGATGACCGCAAGGTTGTTGAGCGGCACCGGGTGGGTGGGCTGGGCCGCGATGGCCTGACGGAAGCAGTCCGCCGCTCCGTCGAGGTCGCACTCCTCCTGCAGGAGGGCGCCGAGGTTCGTGGCGACGCCGAAGTGCGTGGGCCGGCGAGCGAGGACCTCGCGGTACCAGGCGCGGGCTTCGGCCCGCTCACCTCCCGCATGCAGGGCGATGCCCAGCTGGAGTTCCGCGTCGGGATTCTCGGGGTGCAGGCGCAGGGAGGTCCGCAGGCTGGCCGCCGCCTCCGCGTGCCGGCCGAGGGCG
>VHCL01000015.1 GCA_016871725.1 Verrucomicrobiota bacterium
GCAGGGAGTCGGCGGCGGTGTTATCGACGGTGACGGCGCCGGCGGTCAGGCCCGTGCCGGAGAAGACCGCGGTGCCCGCGGCGCCCACGGTGATCGTCGGCGTCGCGCCGAAGTCGACCGCGGTCAAAGATCCGCCCGTGACATTGAGGGCGGAAGTACCCGCGAGGGCGCCCGCATTGGCGATGAGCGAGCCCGCGGAGACCGAAGTGGCGCCGCCGAAGGTGTTGGCGCCAGAGAGGGTCAGGCTGCCAGACGTAGCCTTGATGAGCGAGCCGTTGGCTCCGCCGACCACGCCGCCGAAGCTGCCGGCGTCGATCGTCAAGACCGTCGTGCCGAGGTTGATGGTGCCGCCGTTGAGCGTGCCGATGCTGGCCGTGGCGCCGTTGAGGTTCAGCGTGCCGGAAGTGAGGGTCGTGACCGTGGCGACGCCGCCTATGGTGGTCGTGCCACCGTTGACCGTCGTCACGGTGGCGACGCCTGAGATGGCGTTGGTGCCGCCGGTGACGGAGGCGGAGGAAAGAGCGCCGAGCGCATTGTTGCCCGCGGTGATCGATCCGGTGAGCAGACCAGAGACCGTGATCGAACTGCCGACGTTGCCGCTCATCGAAGCCGCCGTGATCGTACCGGCCCCGGCGAGGACATTGCCGGTGAGCGCGCCGGTCAGGCTGACATCGCCGCCCGAGACGTTGCCCGTGAGGGCCGCGGCGGTGACCGTGCCGCCGGTGATATTGGCGCCGAGCGTGCCGACCACGGTGACGGTGCCGACCGAGACGCCGCCCAGGACGTCGGCGTCGGCGCCGAAGCGGGTGGCGCCCGAGCCAGCAAGGCTGGCCAGCGTGACCTTGCCCGTCGAAGCGGTGAAGTTGAGCGAATCGGCCGTCTGGTTGGCGTTCGTCACCGCGCCGGCGGTCAAGCCGGCGCCGGAGAAGGCCGCGGTGCCCGCGGCGCCCACGGTGATCGTCGGTGTCGCGCCGAAATCGACCGCCGTCAAAGATCCGCCGGTCACATTGAGCGCGGAAGTTCCTGCGAGGGCGCCCGCATTGGCGATGAGCGAGCCCGCGGAGACCGAGGTGGCGCCCGTGTAGGCGGAAGAACCTGCCAAGGTGAGCGTGCCCGCACCGGTCTTGGTCAAGCCGCCGGTGGTATTAATGCCACCAACGTCACGCAACGTGCCCGCCAGGGCGTTGAACGTGATGGGGGCGCCGGCGGTGCCGATATTGCCTCCGGTCAGGTCCAAGGTGCCGCCGTCGAGGGTGATCGTGTTCGTCTCCGTGCCCAGGCCGTTCGTGTATTGGATGTTGCCACCCACGGTGAGGGAGCCCGTGCCCGTGATGTTGATGGACGCCGTGGCGGCGTTGTTGGCGTCGAGCGTGGTGGCGCCCATGACGAGGTTCGTCGAGCCGGCCAGGGTCAGCGACCCGGCGCTGATGTTGAGCGTGGAGAGGGCCGTGTTGACCGTCGTCGCGGCGTTCGCCGCCGAATTCTGCGCGCCCATCGCGAAGCTCGTGTTCACGGTGACGGCGCCGCCGGTGAGGTTGAGGGTGGCTTCCGTGTTGCTATCGCTGGCGAAACCGGCCGCGACGGTGTTCACGCCCATCGTCAGCGCGTTGATGCTGACGGTGCCGCCGCTGATGTTCAGCGTCGAGACCGCGTCGCCCGTCGAGTTGCCGGAAGTCAGGGCAACGCTGTTCGTGCTCATGGTCACGGTGCCGAGGGCGACGGCGCCGCCGCCGATGGTCAGGTTGCCAGTGGTGTTGCCTGTGGTTAAGGTGCTGCCGTCCCGCTTGCTCAGGATGACGGTAGTCGCATCCAGTATGCCGGCGCTGAAGGTCACTGTGCCGGCAGGGCTGGAGGTGTTGGAGGTGGCGGTGGTGCTACGGGAGCCAATGGTGAGCGTGCTGACGAGGAGGTCAGCATCGTGGCCCGCCAACAGCAATTCGCCGGTCATGGCTGTGTTGGTGCCGTAAGTGGTGTTGGTGACATTGACGATGGCGCGACCGGTCCCGTTGGCGGCGCGGACGACCAAGCTGCCTCCGGCTCCCGCGAAGTCCAGCAGGCCAGAGGCGCGCCCCGCGGAGGCGATGCTGATGGTGTTCGAGTTGATGGTGGTGACGCCTCCACCCATGCGCATGGTCTGCAAGCCGCTGTGGCCGCCGGTTCCGAGTTCGAAAAGATTGGCGGTGATCGTGCTCGTGTTGGCGAGAAGCAATGAGTTGGTTTCCGTCACAGCATTGGTGTCAGCACTGCCCATCCTGAAGTTGCCCGTGGTGCCGAGGTTGGCGGTGAAGACCGCCAGGCCGCTCATGTCGAGGGTGGTGGCATAGGCGGAATTGCCAGAGCTGCCCACGCGGAAGGTGCCGCCCGAGGCATTGATGATCCAAGCCGCGGTGCCTGCGCCGCTGACGTTCAGGCGGGTGGCCAGGGCGCCGGTGGTGGAGTTGCCGCCGATGGTGACGTTGCCGTTGGTGGTCAGCGCCTCACCGGTGCCGATGGTGATGGTGTTGGCTGTGGCCGTGTTGGTTTGGACAACCATGGCACCCGCGAAGGCGGCGCTGGCGCCCGTGAGGTCGAGCGTACTGGTGTTGGTACTGTTATTGCTGGATCCGATCGTCAGAGCACCGGCGAGGGAAGCATCCGCCGTGAGCACAACAGTGCCGCCGTCGAGCAGCGTGGCGCCCGAGTAGTTGTTGGCAGCGGTCGCGCTGAGGCCACCCAAAGTGAGGGTGCCTGAGCCCGTCTTTTCGAGGTTGAAGGTGTTCACGCCGTCGTCGATGACGCCGTTCACGGTCAGGTTGCCGGCCGTCACGGTGACCGGGATATTCGCCCCCAAGGTCACGGCACCGGCACCCATCGCCAGGTCGTTGGTGCCGAGGAAGGTGAAAGCAGCGTTCCAGGCCTGGGCGACGTTTCCTCCGAGCGCCAGCGTCGCGCCGGAAACATTGTTGAGGACGCCACCATTCAGGGTGAGCGTGCCGCTTCCGAGCGCATTGACGTGGCCAAGATTGAGGGTCGCTCCCGAGGCTACGGTGACGCCGCCGGCGGCACCAGCATTGTCGCCGCTGAGGACGAGGGTTCCGCCGGCGAGGACGGTGACGCCCCCGTAGGTGTTGCCACCGGCCAAGGTGAGCGTGCCCGCGCCGGTTTTGGTCAGGCCGAAGGTGGCGGCGCCGTCGCCGATAACTCCATCGACGGTCAGAATCTGGGCGGAAACGGTGGCGATGACGTTGTCGCCGAGGGTGACCGCGCCCGCACCGAGGTTCAGGGTGTTCGTCCCCGTGAAAGTGAAGCTGCCGTTCCAGTTCTGGAGGTTGTTGCCGGCGTTGACGACCGCGCTCGCGCCCGTATCGAGGGTCGTGCCCGCGCCGATGCTGAACGTGCCCGTGCCGAGGGCGTTGCCGTGGCCCAGCACCAGGGTGCCCGCTGCCAGATTGAAACCGCCGGAGCCGGAGTTGCTTCCGCTCAGCGTGAGCACGCCGGCGCCCGTCTTGCTGATCGGGTGGCCGATGGCCACCGCCCCCGTCACGGACAGGGAAGAACCGTTGGCCCCGCCGCCGACGACTTCCCAGGTCTGCGTCGCGCCGGTCGCGATCGGCGCGCCGATGGTGATCGCCCCGGCGTCGGCGGGGACGGAGATGCCGTTGTTAGCGGAGGCCGGAACGAGGGTGAGCGTCCCGGAAGTCCCTTGATTGATCGCCACGGCAGTGACGCCGACGGGGTTGGTCGTGAACTTCAGGCTGTCGGCGGTGAAGTTGCCGTCCAGAGTGGTGGTGATGCTCGGTCCGACGGCCGACGTGGCGGCGAAGACCAGCGTATCGGTCGCGATCGGCAGCGCCCCGAGGTCCGTCGCGCCGGCCAGGTCGCTGGCCCAGTTGGTGTCGCCGGAGACGTTCGCACCCCACGATCCGCTCACGTCGCCCTTCCAGTAGACCAGGTTCAACAGGCTCGTGGTCAGCCGCAAGGTCTGACCTCCGTTGACGGTGGTGAAGTTGTAATTCACGCCGGAGGGCGCGATGCCGAGGACGTAGTCGGCGGCGTTGAGCGTGCCGGCGCTGACGGAGAGGAGGTCGTAAGAACCGGCGCCGAGGGTGCCCAAGGCGTTGAAGTTCAGGGAGACCGACGGCGCGATGGCCGCGGTGCCGGTGAGGCTGAGGACGTCGTTGACGCCGTTGGCGCCGAGGTCGAAGCCGAGCGAACTGCCGTTGGCCAGCGTGAGTCCGGTGATCGCCATCGTGGTGGCGGCGCCGTCGTAAAGGTTGAGCGTCGCGGCGGCGGACACGGCGAGCGCGCCGACGCCGTTGGCGGTGAAGCCGAGATTGAGCACACCCGCGCTGACGGTCACGTTCCCGCCGTTGAGGTTGGTCGACCCGGTCACAGCGACGGCGCCGAGGCCGGTCTTGGTCACGTTGGCCGCCGCAGGCGTCACGATGCCTCCCTGCAGGTTGAGAACGCCGGCGGCGTCGGAGACGTTGAGCGTGGTGCCGCCGCTGCCGACGGTCACCACCTGATTGGCGACCAAGTTCGCGCTGGCGGAGCCCGTGTAGCTCAGGGTTCCGCCGTTGAGCGTAAGGGTGTTCGTCGCGGAAGCGTCGCCGAGCTGGTTGCCCGCGGAGAAAGCCAAGGTGCCGCCCGTGACGCTGGTCACGCCGGAATAGGTGTTCGCCTTGGAGAGGGTCACGGTATCCGCCGTGGTCTTGTTCAGACCGACCGCGCCGCCGAGGCTGGCGCTGACCGAGCCGTTGCGCAGGTCGTAGTTGGCGGAGGAAGTGAGGACGCCGGTGGTACCGGTGATGGCCCCGCCTTGGAGAGAGACGGTCCCGACGGCGTTATTGAAGGACACCATATCTAACGTCCCGCCCGTGATGGTGACATTACCGGCGGTGGCCAGGACGTTGTTGGCGCCGAGCGCGAGGGTGCCGTTGTTGATGTTGGTGCCGCCGAGGTAGGTATTGGCACCGGAAAGCGTGAGCGTACCAGCCCCGGTCTTGGTGAGTCCGCCCGAAACATTGCCCGAATTGAAAGTGACCGCGCCGAGCGTGGCCTGGGTCGTGTAGACGCTCGCGTTGTCCACGAAGCTCACCGTCAGCGTATCCGTAACGAGATACCCCGTGCCCGGATTGGTGATCGTGAGGCTGCCGATCTTGAAGGTGCCGTTACCGCTGCCATCGTCGACCATGTTGGCCATCGCCGTGGCGCCGGAGCCGGTGCCGCCGGTGATGCGGACGAGGGGGGCGCCGATGTAGCCCGTTCCTTCGGTGCTCACCGCGATGCTTTGGACGCCCAGGCCGGCCGGCGCCCGCAGCGGAGAAGGAATGGTCGAATTCAGGCCGTTGGTATCGACCGTCAGGCCGCCGGCGTAGACGAACGCCCCGCTATTGGCCGTCAGGGTGTTGTTGGTGTTATTGAAATTGATCAGGTTCGCGGTGGCCTGGTTGGTGACGATCGTGCCGCCGTTGAGATTGATCTGGACGAAGTTGTTCGTGGCGCCCGAAGTGGTGCCGTTCGTGATGCCGCCTGAGGCCGTCCGGATGGTGCCGCCCGTGAGCAGGTTGAGCACGTTGGTCATGTTATCCCGATTGGCGTTATCTCCGCGATTGAGGAGGATCGTCGAACCGGTCGCCGCGGTGAAAACCGCGCTGCCACGGATGTTCACGACGGAGGTGGAACCGGCATTATCGACCCCCATGGCGAAGTTCGTGCCGGAGTTGTAGGCTCCGCCCGCGAGGTCGAGCAGCACGGTGCCGGAACCGTGTCCGACCGTGGTCCAAGTCGTGATGTTCACCACGCCGCCCGTCTGCCGGAAGATGCCCGATCCGGAGCTGCCAGGATTCGAAAGAGTCAGACGGCTCAAGCTCAGCGTACCGTCGCTCAGCTCGTAATAACCATAGCCCGTGTTAGCGTTACCTAGGCCGAAGACGCCGTTCCCATCGGCCGCCGTCAGGACCACAGTCCCGCCGGTCTGGTAACCCGCGCCTGCCGCTGCCGTGGCATTGGAACCGAAGTCCATGTCGACGGTGGTGATCGAAGCGCCGGAGCCGATCAGGAGCATGCCGCGCGTATTGGCGGCGGAACCCGTCGTGAACTGTCCGGCGGTCATCGTGGTCGTGCCCGTGACCACCGAAAGTCGGCCGCCGTTCACCGTGAAATTACCCGTGTTGGTGTTCGTGCCGCTGAGGGTCAGCATGCCGGTGCCGGTCTTGGTCAAGCCGAGCCCGAACGAGCCGCCGTTCTGCAGCGTGCCGCTGAAGGTGGTGCTGCTGTTGTCCCCGCCGACGGTGAGCGTCCGGGCGTTGGCCGTGCCGCCGTTCTCCACCGTGCCGGCGCCCGTGAGGGATCCGATGGTGGCGTCGAAATTATTCAGGCGCAGGATGGCGCCGGCGCTGACGGTATGGCCGGAGGCATTGCTGAAACCCTGGGCGATGCCGGCCTGAAGGACGCCTTCGGCCACGGTGGTCATACCGGAATAGGAGCTGCCCGCGGCAGCGAGGGTCAGGATGCCCGCGCCGGTCTTCTCGAGATTGAAGCCGCCGGTAATGGCGCCGCTCACGGTGAGGGCGGAGCCGTTGGCGCCGCCGCCGACGATGTTCCAGCGCTGGTTCGCACCGAGGGCGACCGGGGCGCTGATGGTGACGGTGCCAGCGTTGGCGGCCACGTCGATGCCATCGGTCGCCACGGCGGGCGTGATGGTCAGGGATCCTGCCGAGATCACGCCAGGGGCGATGCTCACGGAGGTGATGCCGTTCGGATTGGCGGCGAATTCCAGGTCCTTGATGCTGAAATTGGAGTTAAGAGCCGTGGCGATCGTGGGACCTCCGGCGGTATTGGCGCTGAAGATGACGCGGTCGTTGAGGCCGGGCAGGCCGTTGGCGTTGGTGCCCGCCAGATCGGTGGCGAAATTGCTGGCGAACCCGAGATTCGCCGACCAGTTACCGTCGCCCAACGCGTTGGACCAGTAGAGATCCGAAGTGAAGGCGGTGACGTTGAGGCGGACCACGGTGTCGCTGACGGTCAGCGTGCGGCTGCCGCCGGCCACGTTGAGACTGCCGATGGCGTAGGTGGCGCCGCCGGAGGTCAGGCCGCCGGCGGCGGTGAGCAGGTCATAGTCGCCGACTCCGGAGCCGCTGAGGCCGGTCAGGTTCAGGACGACCTCGCCGCCCACCACGGCGGCGCCGGTCGAGGTGATACGGTCATAGGCGGTGAGGGAGCCGAGCTCGAGGCCGAGCACGGCGCTACCGGTGCCGGTCGCGCCCAGCGTCAGGATACCCGAGCCAAGGTTGACGGCCTGTCCGGCAGTGTTGACCAGATTAAGGGTGGCGCCACGCGCCACGGTGAGAGCCGAAGTGGCGAGGGCGGCGGCGGGCGAGCCGGCGAGATTCAAGGTACCGCCGTTCACGACGACGGGTCCCGCGAAACTCAACGTCGCGCCCGTCAGAGTCAGGTTGCCGACGCCGGTCTTCGTGAGGCCGAGGTTGTTCTGGTTCGGCCCTGCGCCGCCGAGATTGCCGGCGTAGGTGCTGGTCGTCGACTGATCGACGGTGAGGACGGACACTGCCGCGTCGCCGGCCACGATCGAACTGGTGCTCGAGCCGCTGAGCTGGCTCACGGTCTGGTTGGCGGCGCCGCTGCCGGCACCGAGCGTGAGCACGCTGTTGGCAGCCATGGACAGTGCGCCGGTGCCGATGGCGCCGGAAGCGCCGAGCGCGAGGGTGCCGGCGTTGACGTTGGTCCCGCCCGTGAGCGTGCTGGTCGCATTGAGCGTGAGCACGCCCGCTCCGGCCTTCGTGAGGGAACCGACCCCTGAACCGAGCGAATTGGCGAAAGAGATGTTATTGCTGTTGGTGTCGAAGGTGGCGCCACCAGCCCCGAGGACCACGGTGCGAACTGAGATATCGAACGTCGCGCCGGTCGCCCAACGCAACCCGCCGCCGAAGAAGTTCAGATTGCCTGAACCCAGATTTCCGAGCACGCTGGCTTCAATCAGGCCTTGGTTAAAGAACGTGCCGCCGGAGTAGGTGTTGCCGGTAAGGCCATTGAGGACCAAGACGCCCGCGCCGCTCTTGGTCAGCGCCGCGGCGGAGGTGGTCAGGGGTGAACCCAAGGTGAACTGGTTGTTAGTGACGAAGACGACGTATTCGTTATTCGTCGAGGTCGTGATGCCCGCGAAGCCCGTGAGCTCGGTATTGTTGGCGGCCGCACCCGTGGAAAGCAGCGCGCCAGCGGCGAGCACCAGGGTGTCTGAGCCGGGACCGGTGACAGTGACCGCTCCCGAGGTCGAATCGATGGCGAGGGCGTTGATCGTCTTGGTGCCGGCACCGGCCGCGGCCACCGTACCGGAGGTGGTAAAGCGTAGGTTGCTCGTCGTGGAGGCCGCCAGTCCGTCGTAACCCGCGACGTTGAAGACATATTCAGCATCGGCTCCGGTCGCGGTGGAAAGAGGCCGCAGACGGCCAGAGGTGTGACGTACGAAAGAGTTGCCCACGTCGGCGGCAGTCGGCGCCCCCGCCGTGGCCTGTCCGATCATGTAGGGGAAGATGCTCGCCGTGGTCGTGCCGTCCGCGCTGCCGCCGCCCACGGGGGCGTTGACCCCGGTGGGGACGGTAGTGATAACGATACGGCCGCCAGTATCAGCGATGACCACGGAGCCGTAGGCGATGCTGCCGAGATTACGCCCGACCACTAGGGTGGTGGCGTTGTTGGTGCGGCTGATCGCATCGGTCGCAGCGCCCAACGTGAGAGTCCCGAAGCGGGTGGCCGTGCCGCCGGTGTAGTCGGCGGCGATCACGTTGTGTCCGGCCCCCAGGATGACCGAGCCGATGGACTCGGAATTGCTGCCAGAGTTCTCGCTGTCACGGAAGAATAACCCGAGACCGGGCGCCGTGTTGTTCAGCGTGATGACGCTCGTGTTGGCAATGCGGTCCGGCGAGTTGTTGTTGTCGTGGTTAATATGCAGCTGGCTGCCGGGGTTGCTCACTGAAATCACCGTGGAGCCGATTCTTCCGCTGCCGGTGTCGTTTCCGCTCAGGCGGAGCTGGCCACCCAAGATTTGCAACGGCCCGGTGAAGGTGGCGCTGGAATTGATATTGATGGTGAGCGTGTTGGCGCCGTCCTTGATGAGCGTGCCCGTGCCGCTGATGAGGCCGGAGTAAGTCTGGTCGCTCGCCTGATTCAGACGCAGGGTGAAGGCTCCGATATCGATGGTGGTCTGTCCCCCTTGCGCGCTCTGTCCGCCGACGATGCCACCCACGGTCTCATTCGCCAGGAGCTGGAAGGTCGAAGCCCGGTTGCTGTTGATATTGAGCAACGAAGTATCGCCGATGGCGTTGCCGCCTTCCACCTGCAGCGTGCCGGCCTTGAGGTAGGTCACGCCGGTGAAATCGTTGATTCCGGAAAGCTTGAGGACCCCGTTGCCGGTCTTGGTGAGCGTGTGCGCGCCGCCGATGGCGGAGGAAACGGTGAGCGGGCGGGACGGCGTGGTGACGTCCGTGGTGAAAATCAGTTCATTGTCGGCGCCGGAAACCAGGCGGCCTCCGGTGAGGCTCGGGGCGACCGTGGACCCGACGCCCGCGGAGGTCTGGAGCACGCCGCCGGACATGATCGTGAGCACGCGTCCGTCGGCGACGGTGACGGCCGAATCCGCGGCCGAATTAAAGCGCAGCGAGTTGACGCCGAGATTCTGCGCGAGCGTGCCGGAATAACCCGAAGCGCCGTCGGAGACGTGCTCGGCAGGAGCCCAGGTGGTGAGGTCCGCTTTCGTCGCGGAGGCTACGAGCACGACGCCTCCGGAGCCATCGTTAGCGGCGAAATTAGTGACCCCCGCGGCGTTGGCCACGGTGGCCCAGCCGCCGAGGGTACCGTTGACGTTGGAAGAGGTGGTCCGGATGCCGTTCGTCGCGTCTTGGTCTCCGGCGGGCAGCATGAAGCGGACCGTACCGGCGGAAGTCCCCCGGGTGATCGCACCGAGGTCGAGGACGATCTTCTGCGAACCGCCCGGGGTGAGGCGCAGCGTGCTGAAAGCGCCGCCGGCAAGGGTCGTGCCGGCCACCGCCTGCGCGGTGTCCGCGGAGGCGTTGCCGAGCAGGATGAGATTGCCGCCCCCGTTCAACGCCAAGGTCCCCGCGCTGTTGATCTTGGAGGTGTTGGACGTGGCGTAATCGAGGATCAGGCCGCCCGTCGTCAGGGTGGTGCTGCCCGTGTAGGTGTTGGTCCCCGAGAAGAGGAGGTTGCCGAAGCCGATCTTGGTCGGACCGAAGGCGCCCGAGGAAGACAGCGGCGCCGAGAAGATGAGCTCGGCCTGACCGGACGCCACCGCGGAACTGTCGCGCACGTCGAAGGTGCGGTTAGCGCCGAACGAGACGCGCCCCGTGCCCTCGGCCATGATCGCGACCGCCCTCATGGCGGCGCCGCCCGTGCCGGCGCCGTTGTAGATCATGTTCCCAGCCAGCGTGAGGACGCCGTCGTTCTCGATGAGGATGGAGGCGTCGCTGGCGGTGGTCGCGTTGCCGCCGAAGAAAATCAAGGCGTTGGTGTTGGTGCCGTTGACTCCCAAAGTCTGGCTGAAGCCGGCGCCGACCACCAGACGCGCCGAAAGATTGGCGGCGTTGCCGATCGTCATCGCGGCATTGGTCGCCAAGGCGTTGTTCGCGCCGATGCGCAAGATGCCGGACTGCAAGTCCGTCGTGCCCGTCCAGGCGCTCGTGCCGGCGAGCGTCAGGACGCCCGTGCCGACCTTGCGGATGATGTTGCCGGTGACGCCGCCAGCCGCGAACGTCCCCGAGAAGGTCGTCGAGGCGTTGCTGCCGCCGACGATCAACGTCTTCGTGTTCGTGCTGGAGTTGACCACCGTCCCGGCTCCCGCCAAGGAACCGATGGTCATCTGCGGCGTGGTGCCGCTTCCCGTCAGGTCGAGCGTGCCGGCCGCCAGGACGGTGACCGGACTGGTGCCGCTGCTCACCTGGATGGAAGCGTCCGCCCTCACCGTGCCCTCATTGATGAAGAGAGGTCCCGTGAAGGTGGAGCTGGCGCCGATGACGAGCGTGCCGGGGCCGAGCTTCGTGTAGCCGCCGACGCCGCTGATGACGCCGCTCAGGGTAAGGACGGTTGCAGCCGTGGTGACTTCGATGTTACCATTACCGCCCTGAAGGAGGTAGGTGTGTGCCCCTGCGGTCGTGGCGGCACCACTGATCGTCCCGGTGGGACCGGTGTAGCGTAGCGTAGCACCATCGCGGATTTGAACGGCGGTGGTCGAGCCATTGCCAAGGCTGCCCGCGGCCGCCGCAGTCACGCTGCTGAAACTTAGAGTGCCGCCTTCGATACTTACGATGCCCGTCATGCCGTTGGCGCCTGAGCCGAGCGTCAGCGTGCCGGGCCCGGTCTTGACCAAGTTGTTACCGGCCAAGGGCGCATTGATCGTGAGGCCCCCGGTGTTATGCTGGTGGATGAAGATGGTCGTCGAGCCGGAGCCGAGCGTGCCGGTTCCGTTGATGACGTAAGCGTGCGAACCCGTCACCAAGAGTCCGTTCATCGTCAAGGAATTGGCGCCGAGATTAAGGACCTGCGAAGCACCCGTAGCGGTGATCTTCAACGTGTTGATGGTGTTCGCGGGCGAGGTCTGGACCTGGCCGCCGGACAACGTGCGGTTATCCGCCGCGGCTCCGATGACGTCCGCCGCCAACGCCCCGGTGTAAGCCGGCGCGGTGCCGACGCCAAGACCGCCCAAGGTGAACGGCGAGCTGCCACCGTTGTGGCTGAGCCAGTTGACGGCCCCCGCCCCATCGCTGAAGACGGCGCGTCCGGCGCCATAAATATTGTTGGTGACGTTTGTGGTCGTGACCTGGACCGTGGTGTTGGTAGGAGCCTGGACCAGCAGGGTGCCGCCGGTGAAGGTCAGTGTGCCCAAGGTCAACTGAGTGCCCAGCGCACTCCCATTCGGATCCATGATGATGGAGCCGCCGGTCCTGTCGAGGGTGAAGTTGCCCAGCGTCTGAGCAATCGCGGAGCCGCTGTTACGTCCTTTGACCTGCAGGTTGCCCCCAGCGATCGTCAATGGAGTCCCCGCCAGCATGCTGGTGAGGCTTCCTGCTGTGAAATCCAGTAGAATGGAGCCACCATTGATGACCGTCGCCCCTGTGTAGGTGCTCGCTTCCGTGGGAGCGAGAGTCAAAGTACCCGCCCCGATCTTGGTGATCGCCACACGTCCGGCGGTGGCGGGATTGATACGCCCGCTAAAGGTCGAGCTCGTGTCATCACGGCCGATGGTGACGTTGCGGTTTGTGCCTGAGCTGTTGGTGAGATCGCCGGCGCCGGCCAGCGACCCCATCGTCACCGCCTGTTGCACATTGAGGGTCGCGCCGCTGGCGATCGTCACGGCGGTGCGGATCGGCAGGGCCGAAGAAAGGTTAAGCACCAGCGTGCCAGCGTTCACCGTGGTCGTGCCGGCGTAGGTATTGGCGCCGGACAGTCGGGCGGTGCCCGTGCCGCTCTTTGTAAGATTACCCGCCGTGGAAATGACGCCTGAGATGTCAATGGCCGCCGCACCAGCGGTACTCGTTCCATTTAGCGTGATGCTAGATGCGACCGATTGCAGCGCGCCCGAAAGGGTCAGCGTGCCGCCGCCGGCGTTGTTGGAAATGGTCAGCGCGTCGTTGAACAGGATATCCGCGGAGATCGTGTCCAGGCTGGGCGAGAGGTTCAGCTTATTGATGGACACGTCACCATCCGTATCATCCAAGATCAGGAGCCCGTTCGTGCCGCCAGCCAAAGTGTAACCGGCGGCCGAAGAGGGCGCGGACGCTCCGAAATTCAGTTCGCCGATGGTGATCACGGCGTTGAGGTTCACCGTCTGCGCGCCATCGAGCGCGCCGCTCAGGTTCGCGATATCACCGATCGCGTCAGGGAAACCAGAACCTCCCCAGTTGGCCGAGTCAGTCCAACTGTAAGTGTTGACGGCCGACTGGCTCCACGTGAGGTTCGCCGCCTGAGCCTGCGGGGCCGTCGACAGGGCGCCGCCAAGGAGGACGGCCGCGACCATGAGGGACGCCCGAGACAACGAAGCCTTGGGAGTGAGAGAACAGGGCCGTTGGGAGGGGGACATCCGGATGATGGTTAAGTTTTTGATAAAAAAACAGCCCCAGCGGGCCGAGACCGAGGGTTTCTGGTTTTGAAAATGGGGTTAGAGTCATTCTAAGGGGTAAACCTAGTTCACAATCAAAAACGCCTTAAAAGGCATCTAATTAGGCCTATTCGCCTAAAATGCCCCATTTAAATTCATAAACTATTATATATTAATGGTTTATATAAATATTCACCCCGCCCCACCCCGATTCCTGACTCAAACCCTGGTTTACCTTCGAATTCGTGCATCTGCCTTGGGTAGGGACGCGATCGCCATCGCGTCCGCCGTTCGCCGCAGGGCGAACCGGTAGGGCTGACCGGCTCGGTCAGCCGCGGTTGAGCGGGCCGCTCAACCCTACCCGAGGCAACTAGGTCAGCACGCAGTGCTGACCCTACCTCGAGACGGACACTCCCCCTATACTCGATACTCCATACTCAATACTCCTAAGCGTCAGGCTTTCGCCTGCCGCTTACGACGACGGATCGCCGCGGCGGCCAGGGCGAGGGCGCCGAGGCCGAAGCCGTAGGTCGAAGGCTCCGGCACGGCGGTCAGCGTGATGGCGCCGTTGCCTTGGTTCCAATCGATCGACCAGAGGCCGGCGTTGGACGTGCTGCCGTCGGAGTAGGTGAACTCCGAGAGGTCGAACTGGAAGACGTCGCTGATGTTCTCGCCGTTGTTGAGCGCGACGCCGCCGACGGTGCCGAAATTGAACGTCCGGATGGAGGAGCGCCCGTTGGGCGGGCCGAAGTTGAGCGGATCGCCCGACGTGTTGCCGTCGCCGGCGCCGAGGCGCGAGATGACCTTGAAGACGACCTTGTTGCCGGCGGTGGCGCCCGTCAGGTCGAGGTTGCCCGAGAGGTTGATCTTATCGTAACCCGTGGCGCTCGTCGCGTTCTGGACCTCCCATTCGAAGACCGAGCCGCCGGTGAGGACGAGGGTGGTCGCGTTGAGGGTGCCCGGCGAGTTGCCCGGCGCGAGGATGGCGCCGGTGCCGACGTTGGCGGTGCCGATGGTGCCGGTGCCGCCGAGGCGTGAACCCGAAGCCAGCGTGATGTTGCCCAGCACGCCGTTGACGGCGAGCGTGCCGGAGGAGACCGCGACGTTGAGGGTCGGGGCGCTGACGGCCGAGGAGATGTTCAGCTTGCCGGTGCCTTCCTTCTGGAGCGAAGCGCCGGCGCCGGCGGAGGGAGCCGCGGCGAAGGTCACGTTGTTGTTCCCGAGGTCGAGCTTGGCGGTGGCGCCGGCCGCGATGCTGATCTTGGACGAAAGATCGTTCGTGTTGCTGCCTTCCCAGCGCAGCGTGGTGCCGTTGGCCACGGCGATGGTCGCGCCGGCCGGCAAGGCGCCGGACTCCAGGCCGATGGTGGCGCCCGCGCCGGCTTCGATGCGGACGTCGTTCTTGAAGCGGTTGGCGGCGCCGCCGATCACCCAGGTGCCGGTGCCGTCGACGACGAGGTTCTTGATGCCGTTGCCGGCTTGGATGTCGGCGTCGGTCAGGCTGGCGCGGAAGATGTTGGTGCCGGTGTTGTTCGCGGTCAGCTTGAGCTGCGGCTCGGCGCCGACGAGGGCGATCTTGGCGTCGGCGGTGAAGGTCAGCGTGCCGGCGCCCGCGCCGGCGGCGATGCCGGCCGAATCGGACAGAGTGAAGCTGCGCGAGCTCACCGTGTTCGTGGTGCCCGTGAACTCGAGGGCGGCGCCCGCGCCGAGCTGGAGCTTGGTGGGGTCGTTCAGCGCGCTGGCGCCGAGCGAGCTGCTGTTGTCGTCCAGGAAGGCCGCCTTGATGACGGCGCCCGCGGTGGTGGCCGTGACGGCGCCCGTGAAGAAGTTCGGGGTCGTGAGCGTCAGCTCGCCGCCGTCGCTCTTCGCGAGGCCGCCCGTGCCGGTGAGCACGGTCGTGACGGCGGTCGAACCCGTGGTCGTGACCGAGGCGGTCGTCGGTCCGCCTTCGACCGTGCCGCCGGTGGCGACCGTGATCGCGTTCGAGACGCCGAGATTGTTCAGGTCGAGGATCGCGCCGGCGGCGACGGTGACCGCGCCGGTGCCGAGGGCCCCGGCGTGCTGGATGATGAGCTCGCCCGCGTTGATCGTGGTGCCGCCGCCGAAGGTGTTGGCGCCGGTGAGCGTCAGGATGCCGGTCGTGGCCTTGATCAGGGAACCGTTGGCGCCGGCGAGGAGGCCCGCGAAGCTGCCCTCGTTGACCGTGAGCGCCGTCGTACCGAGGTTGACCGTGCCGCCGTTGAGCGTGCCGACGGAGGCCGTGGCGCCGTTGAGGGTCAACGTGCCGGAAGTGAGGGTCGTGACCGTGGCGACGCCGCCCACGGTGGTCGTGCCGCCGTTGATCGTGCCGATGGACAGGTTGCTGGCGAAGCGCGCCTTGCCCGCCCCGCCGAGGCTGGCGAGAGTGACGGTGCCGGTCGTTCCGCTGAAATGCAGGGAGTCGGCGGCGGTGTTATCGACGGTGACGGCGCCGGCGGTCAGGCCCGTGCCGGAGAAGACCGCGGTGCCCGCGGCGCCCACGGTGATCGTCGGCGTCGCGCCGAAGTCGACCGCGGTCAACGACCCACCGGTGACGGCGAGGGCCGAGGTGCCCGCTAGCGCGCCGCCGCCGGCGACCAGCGAGCCGGCCGAGACCGTGGTGGCTCCGGTGTAAGTGTTGGCTCCGGACAAGGTCCAGGTGCCCGTCCCCGTCTTGCTGACGGCGGCAAGGCCGCCGGCATTGGCCCCGGAGCCGTCCGCGATCACGCCCGAGACCTTGCTGCCCGCATGCGTACCACCGAGGGCGAAGACACCGGTGCCGGTGTTACGACCGACGGTAAGGTTGCCGAGTTCGATCGCCGCCGTCGTCGGATTGAAGGTCATCGTGCCGAGCGCCCCGGCCGAATTGATCAGATTGGCGACATAGAGGGAGTAGCCGTCCGCGCCGGTCACGTTCAGCGTGGCGTTGCCATAGCCCGTGCCGCCGGCTCCGTTCAGCTGGACGACCCCGTTCGCGCCCGCGCCATTGTTCGAGACATGGATGGTCGACGTGATCGTGCTGTTGCCGATGAAGGAGACCGGCAAGGCGATCGTGCCGCCGCCGTCGACGGCGAACTGGAAGACCGGCGTCGTGGCGCCCGTGGCGGCATTCAAGGTGACGACCGATCCGAGGGCCGCCGCCGAAGTGACGCGCAAGGTCGAGCCCGTGCCGCCGCTGATGGTCGCCGTCGTGGAGGCCAGCGAAGTTCCGGCGAGCACCAAGGTGCCGCCCGTGACGGTGGTGGCCCCCGCGTAGGCCGCGGCGCCCTCGAGCGTCAGGGTGCCCGCGCCGCTCTTCGTGAGGCCGCCCGTGCCGTTGAGCGTGCCGACGTCGCGCAGCGTGCCAGCCTGGGCGTTGAGGGTCACCGTGTTGGTGGCGTCGCCGACCGCGAAGCCGTTGAGGTCGAGGGCGCCGCCGTTCAGCGTCACCGAAGCGACGCCGGCGCCCGCCCGACGCAGGGCCGCGCCGACTTCCACCGAACCACCGGTGATGTTCAGTTGGCCTTCACCGGCGGTGGCGAGCACCAGCGAGCCGGCGCCGGCGTCGCCGAAGGCGGCCGATCCGCCGAGCTTGACGTTGCCGCCGCTGATGATGACACGGTTGAGCGAGGCGCCCGTGCCCTTGGCGAAGGCCATGTTCAGGTTCAGGATGTCCAGCGTGCCGGCGGAGAAAAGCAGGTCGTTGGTGTTCGCGGCGGTCTTGGCGCCGAGCGAGGTGGCGTAGGTGCCGATGGCGACGTCGGCTTCATGGCCGGAGAGGTCGACGACGTTGTTCGTGGTATAGCCGGTCCCGAAGGCTCCGGTCGGCCCAAGCGTGAAGTTCGTACGGCCTGAGCCCGTACGGTCGCGGAAGCTGACCGTGCCGCTGGCTCCGGCGAAGGCGATGAGTCCGGAATCGCGGTCGGCCACGCCCAGATTCACTTCATCGGCGCGGATGACATTGATGCTGGCGCCCAGATGGAGCGTCTGCTGCGGAGTGGCGCTGCCTGCCCCCGCCGCGCTGGCGCCGACCATGAGCTGACCGGTCGTCAACGTGTTGGCGCCGTCGGAAAGCCGGAGGATGGAACGGGCATTGGCTTGGTTGTCACTGCGTCGGGCGATGACGATGCGACCGGCGTCCAGATCAGCGGAAGCGAGTCCGGAGAGGTCAAGCGTGGCCCGGACGTCGTTATTGGTGCCCGCGAAATCAGCAAGGTAGACCTCCTCGGCGGCCACCACCAGGGCCCCGCCGCCCGTGATGGTCAGCAGGGTGACGGCTCCGTCGGTGGATCCGGTCAGACCGACGTCGCCATTGACGCGGAGCGTGCGACCAGGAGAAACGTTGATGACCGACGCCGTCGCGCTGTTGGCGCGGGCTTCGAGGCCGGAAAGCGTCACGTCGACGTCGACGAAAGTGACGGTGGCGGCTGACGTGCCCCCACCGACGGTGAGCAGGGTGCCGTCCGGGATCGCTTCGCGGACCGAAGCCACGGCGGTGCCGCCCAAGATCGACGTCGGGCCCTGGTAGGTCGCGGGCGCGCCCAAAGTAAGGACGCCGGCGCCCAGCTTGGTGAAGCCACCCTCGCCGGCGCCAAGGCCACGGGGCAGCGTGATGTTGGTCGCGTTCTCGATCGAGGCGCCGCCGGCGAGGACGGAGATCGGACGGTTGATGACGGACTGCGCGAAGCCGGCGGACAGGCGGAGCGCCCCGCCCGCGAAGACGAGGTCGCCGACGTCGCCACCGATGGCGGCAAGGGAGGCGATCTCCAAGGTGCCTTCGTTGAGCACCGTGGGGAAAGCGCCGCCGCCGGCCGTGTTGGCGCCGGAGAGGATGAGCGTGCCGCGGCCGGACTTCACGAGCGCGCCTTGGCTGGTGAGCGGAGAGGAGACCGTGACGGCGAGCGTCGGCGTGGTCGCCGCGGCGGAAGGATTGACGACCGAGAAGACATACTCCGTGGCGGCGGAACCAAGCGCGACGCCCCCGTCGAAGCCGCCGAAGGTCACCGTATGGGCCGTCGAAGCGGTGGCGGCCGAGTTCAACGTGAACAGGAAGGCGCCGCTGGTATTGACCAAGGCCTGTCCGGCGCCGGTACCCGTGACAGCGAGGGTCGAAGCGGCGGTGCTGCCGTTGTGCACGACCAGTGAGTTGACCGTGCGGCCGGCGAGGCCGGTGAGGCTGGTCGTCAGGGACTCACGGATGTTCGCGGTGGCGCCGCCGGCGGCGTAGGTCGCGTATTCCGTGCCGTGGACGAGGGGGCGGAAACCGGCTCCGGAGACGTAGGTCACCAGCGAGTTGCCCATGTTGGCGGCGGCGACTTCAGCGGTCAGCGTCTCGCCGACGGCCCAGGGCACGATGCTCATCGTCGTCGAAGCCGCGGCGCCGCCGGCGCCGAGCAGGGAAGACGCCATGAAGCCCGTCTGGGCGGCGGCATCGCTGATGCGGAAGTTATTGCGTTCCGCAGAAGTGAGGCCGAGCGCGCGGCCCATCACGACGGTGGTGGCGTAATTGCGGCGCTCGAACGCGGTGGCGAGCACGGAGGTCTCGGCGCTGGTGCCACCGCTAGCCCAGCCGGTGAGATAGTTCGTGCCTGATCCGAAGACCAAGGATCCGATGGTCTCATTGGTGCCCGCGTTCTGGTCCGTACGGATAGAAAGCCCGCGAAGCTGCGTCTGTCCACCCCAGGTTCCGTCCGCGGAGTTGAGGATGATGTTGGAGGTGTTACCCACGCGGTCGCTGGAGCGCGTACCGCCGTTGTTATCCAGCAATACCGACCCACCGCGACGGATCTCGACCGAAGAAGCGCCGATGCGGCCGCCGGCCGAAAGTTGGAACAGGCCGCCGGCGGAAATCACAGTTCCAAGGAAGTCCGGGCTGTTGCTCTGGATGTTCAGGTTGGCCGTGCCGGCCAGGCGCAGGACGCCGCTGCCCGTGAAAGTTCCGGCCATCGTGCCGTTGGCGGACTGACGGACGGAAAGAACCGCGCCCGCGACGACTTCAACGACACCGTAGTTGGAGTCGGTGCCGACGCGTCCGCCGGAGAGAGCGCCGATCGTCTCGGACTGCAGGACACGCAGGCGGGTGTTGGCACGATCGCTCAAGGCCACGGCGGTTGTGTCGGAGAGAGCCCGGCCGCCGCTGAGCTCCACGGTGCCGCCCTGCAAGACCAGGGCCGGCGACACGTTCCGTCCCGAGAGGCGCAGGACGCCATTGCCCGACTTGGTGAGCGTGTGCCCCGCGCCGATGCCGGAGGCGATCTCAAAGGTCTGAGCGGAGTCCTGGAACACGACGAGCTCGTTGGTCGCCGAGCGCAGGAAGCCTCCCGACAGGGAAGGCGCGCCGGCGGTCACGCGGTCGGTGACCAGGATGCCGCCGCTGGCGAGAGTGAGCGTCGATCCGGAGACCTGGCCGAGGGCCGATCCCGTGGCGGCGTCGTAGCGCAGGCTGCCGATCGAAAGGGTCTTGGCGGAACCGACGAACCCGCCGGCGTCGTCGGTGACATGGGCGGCGGCGGTCCAGCTGGACGCGTCATTGACGACCGACGAGGCGCGTCCGACGACGGCGCCGGCGTCGACGCGGGCGAAGGAGGTGACGCCGGCGGACTTCACCGTGGCGAAGGCCGTCGTGCCGAGGAGTCCATGCGCGGCATCGGCGCTGGTCGTGGTCAGGCTCGCTCCCGGAGCGTATTCATAGCGCAGCGTGCCCTGGCCGGCGGCTCGGGCGAAGGCGGCCGCGGCCAAGGTGAGCGACTGTCCGGAGCCGGGCGTGAGCGCCAAGCGACTCTGCCAACCACCGGCCAAGGTGAATTCGCCGACGGCTTGGGTCGTGGCGGCAGAGGCGTTGCCGAGGAGCTCCAGGGCGCCGCCCTGCAGGTTCAACTTCGAAGCAGCCCGCAGCTTGACGTTGTTGTCGGTGGCATAATCGAGACGAAGGACACCTTCGGCGACGATGGAATCGCCGGTCGAAGCCAGTCCGCGGTTATCGCCGGCCAAGGTGACGAGGCCGGCGCCCCACTTGTCGATGGAAGCGGTACCGGTGGAAGCGAGCGCGGCCCGGATGACGCCGCGGTAGAGATCGATGTCACCGCCGGTGACGGTAAGCAGGCCGGCGCCGTTGATATCACCGGTGCGGAGGACCGAGCGCTCACCCAGGATGAGGCGCGAGGTGGTGAGCGCATACGCGCCCATGTTCAGGGCGGTGGCGGCGCCATCCGCATCCTGCGAAAGGTACAAGCGGTCGAAATCGGCGGCGACGACGGCGTTGTCCGCGCCGAGATTCAGGACCGCACCGTCACGGAGGAGCAACGAAGCGTCGGCGCTCGCGGCGGCGTTGTAGGAAAGGATGCCGGTGCTGTTGAGGTTGAGCACCGTGCCGACGCCGGAGACCACGAAGTCGTCGCCGACGGTGACCGGAGAGGAACCGCTGAAGGTCCAGTTGCCGCCATACATCCAGGAGTCGGTGGCTCCGCTGGAGGTGACGCCTCCGGTGATGAAGCCGGGAGAACCCGGGTTGCCGGTAAGGGTGAAGCCGCTGGTGCCGGCGGCGATCGCGCCGGCGAAGGTGATCGACGCGCCGTTCGTGCCCTTGGCGCCGAGGCCGACGACCACGTTCGTGGCGCTGTTGTTGATCGGGCGGTTGGTGGACTGATCGGTCGAACCGCAGAAGACCAGCGACCCGCCGCCCATGATCAGATTAGCTCCCGCCCCGAGGCTGCTGGCGCCGCCGCCTACGCCCGTCACGGTGGTGAACTCGAGGTCGCCGGCGAAGACCGTGAGGTCTCCGGTGAAGGTGTTGGCCCCGGTGAAGCGGACGACACGATTCGTCTGACCCCAGCCGCCGAGGTCATCGTTGATGTTGACCGCACCCGAGCCGGAAATCACGCCGGTGAAGGCCATGAAGCCGCCCGTTCCGGCGCCCGAGGAGGAGAGGCTGACTCCGCCGCCGATGGCGACGTTGCCGCTCAGCGTGAGAGTGCTGAGGATGCCATCGCTGAGGTAACCACGGAGGGCGGAGCCCGCTCCGAGCGTCACCGGGCCGGCCAGCGTGACGGAAAGGGCGTCGGCGGGGGCGGCGGAGACGTTGTCGACGTTGAGTTCGGCGACGGCGGCCGCGGACAGCGTCAGGCCGTTGGCGGCAGTCCAGTTCTCACCGTTCTGCCCCTGCCAGGTGATCTTACCGAGATTCATCTCTACCGTGCCCGTGCCGAGGGCGTTGGCCTGGGCGGCGATGACGGTGCCTCCGTTGATCAGCATGCCGCCCGTCCAACCGACGTTGTTGCCGGCGAGGCGGAAGTTGCCGGTGATCTGGTTGCCACTGCCGGCAGTGTCGATCGATGCTAAGGTCAGTCGACCGGTTCCGCTCAGGACACCGAGGAGGTCGACCTGACGGGCGGTCGTGGTCGTGACCGCCGAATTGGCGTCGCGCAGATTGACGACGGAATTGGCCGAGACCGTGACCGGTCCCGCGTAGACCTGCGCGGCGGTGGCCGCCGAGATCGTCCCGCCCGCGAGCTCGATCGGCGTCGGAATGGTCATCGTGGAGGCGTCGGCGGCGTAATAGACGCCGCCGGCCCCGACGATCACCTTCATGAAGTTACGGTCTTCTTCTCGGCCCAAGGCCCAAGGGTTGGACTGGATGAGCGTGCCGGCCGAGACCGTCAGGGTCGAAGTACCCGCGGGATTGAAATCCGCCGCCGCGTTGCCGGAAAGCGTAAGGCGACCGGCGCCCGCCTTCGTCAGCGAGGCCGCGCCGGTGAGGGCGCCGGTGAGAGTGAGATTGGCGGTGGCGTCGGTGACCGTCCAGGTCTGCGCGGCGCCCAGCTGCACCGGGGCGGCGATGACGACGGAGGCGGAGGCGCCGGCCTCGAGCGTGATACCGGCGGCAGAGGTAGCCGGGAAGAGATCGAGACGGCCGCCCCCGTTGGTCAACGTGACCGTGCCCGGCGTGACGCCGGCGGACGTGCCCGGCGCGAAAGCGAGCGAGCGGACGCGGAACGGACGGTCCAGGTTGGTGGTGATCGCGGCGGCCGCAGCGGAGTCGCGCTGGATGCGCACCGCGCTAGCTTGGCCCGGCAGGACCGTGGAAGCCGTGGTACCGGCGAGATCGCTGGACCAGCTGGCAAGGCCGGCGGACCAATTCGAACCGCTGGCGCCCTGCCAATAGACATCGCCCGCGATGAGCGCACCAGTGGTGAGCGTGACGAGACCGTCGGCGGCCGTGAGCGTCAGGGAGGAGAAACCTCCCGGGGTCGCGCCCAGCAGCCAGTCGGCGGCGCCGAGCACACCGGTCGTCAGGCCGCCATCCGGCGCGGAGACGAGCGTATAGGTCTGGTTCTCGCTCAGGCCGGCGTCGACGAGGTTGAAGGTGACCTTATTGCCGGCGAAGAGACCGAGAGAGCCGCCGGATGCGAGGCCGAGCACGTCGGTGCGCAAGGCGTCACCCGCGGCGGAGAGGTCGCCGACATTGAGCTCGAGGATGGAATTCGCGCCGCCGGCGGAACCGAGCTGGAGCGTGGCGAGCGAGGTGAAGGTCGTGCCGGCGCCGTCCGCCAGGCTGAGCGTGGCGCCCGCGCCGACGGTGACGGCGGTGACGACGGAGGGAGCGGAGTGACCTCCGGCCAAGGCGAGCAAGCTGCCGTTGCCCGTGACGGAAAGCGCGGTCGAAGCGGTCAGCGGAGAGCGGAGGGTGAGAGAGCCGCCGGTGACCGAGGTGGCGCCCTGGTAGCTCAAGCTCACGCCGTCGGCGACCACCGCGACGCCCGCGCCGGTCTTGGCGAAGGAAAGCGCGCCCGCGCCGGAATCGGTGATCGCGTAGGTTCCGGCGCCGCCGCCGAAATTCACGTTCGCTCCGCCGGCACCGACGGTGAGCGTGGCCGCCGTGGCCGCGGAATTATCGATGGCGATCGTGCCGTTGGTCACGGCGGTAAGGCCGGTGATGGTCTCGGAACGGCCGGCGAGATCGAAGGTGGCGGCGTCCGCGGAGTAGCCCTCGGCGGCGAGGATCAGGCCGCCGGCGCCGGCGCCATGCGGGATGACTTCGTCGGCGCCGAGCGCGAACACGCCGCGGCGGACGATGATCGGGGCGCCGCCTTGATTGAAGTTCGAACCCGCCGAGGGAGCGAAAGTGAGCGTGCCGTCGCCGGCCTTGACCAGCGACACGCCGAAGGCGCCGGCGGCGGCGAACGCACCTTGGAGCGAGGTGGCGCCGGACCCGTCGATGGTCCAGGTACCCGGGTTCAGGAGTTCGGAAGCATTGACGCCCGCGGCGAAAGTGACGCTCTTGCCGGCGACGACGAGGTTACGGAGCGTGAGGTCGAGGACGTCGCCCGCGAGGACGACCTGGGAGGAGAAGGTGAACGAGCCGTCGCCCGCGAGCGTCTGCGTGGCGTTGTCAAGGAAGCGGACCGAGCCGCCGAACGTGCGGTCGCCACCGACGGCCTGCACGGTCGCGTCGCCGAAGCGGACGGACGGCGTCGACGCGACGTCGGCCGCGGCCAAGCGCAAGGTTCCGCCGAGGATTTCCAGCCCGCCCGCGTAGCTGCCTTGACCGGAAAGGGTGAGCGTTCCCGGACCCTGCTTGACCAACGTACCCGCGCCGCCGATGGCGCCGGAGAGCGAGCCGGACGAGAGGACGAGCCGGCCCGCCGAGATCGTCGTGGCGCCGGAGTAGGCGGCCGGACCCGTGACCGTGAGCGTACCGGCGCCCTGCTTGACCAACGTGAGCGGCCCCCCGAGGGAGCCGACGCTCGAGGCGGCGGCGGAGCCGACGATCAGCGTGGCCGCCGAAGCGGTGGTGACCGCGCCGAGACCGGCAAGGCGGGAAATCGTCAGGGCGTTGCCGTTCAGGTCGAGCGTCGCGCCGGAAGCCACGGCCAGCGAAGTCACGGACGGCAGGGCCGAGGCCACGCCGAGGCGGAGGGTGCCGGCGGCGACGTCGAGGCCGCCGGTGTGCGTGGACTGCGCGGAGAGCGTGAGCGCGCCCGTCCCCGCCTTGCGCCAGACGCCGGCTCCGGCGAGACCGGTCGCGAAGGAGACATCGTTCGCGCCAAGGTCGAGCGTGGCGACCACGCCCGCGGGCACGGCGCCGAGTCGGGCGGAAAGGTCGGTGGTGTTGACGCCGGACCAGCGCAAGGAGGAGTCCGACGCGAAGGTCACCGCGCCGGAACCGCTCGCGCCCGAAGCGAAGGCGAGCGTGCCGCCCGCGAGGCGAAGCCCGCCGGTGAAGGTGCCCGCGCCGGAAAGGGTCAGCGTGCCAGCGCCCAGCTTGGCCACGCCTTGGGAACCCGCGATCGCCGCGCCGAAGGAGCGGTCGCCCGCGGTCGTGTCGAAACCAAGGAAGGAGCCGGCGGCGAAATTACCGCTGCCGAGGGCGGCGGTGATGTCGGCCTCCGACGTCGCGGCGCCGAAGGCGAGCGTGGCGCCGGAAGCGACGGACCAGCGGGAAGCGGCGGCGAGTCCGCCAAGGGCCTCGCCGGAGGCGACGGTCAGCACGCCCGCATTGACGGCGGTGACGCCGGTAAAACCGGCGGCGGAGCCCGCGAGGTTGAACGTACCGACGCCGACCTTGGTCAGGTTGCCCGCGCCCGCGAGGACGCCCGTCGCGGAACCCGCGGCGAGTTCCAGCGTCCCGGCGGAGACCGTGAGGGCGCCGAGCGCCGACGTTCCGTCGAGGCGCGCCGTGCCGGCTCCGGTCTTGGCGAGCGTGCCGGCGGCGGTGACGGCGCCAGGCACGGTCAAGGTGACTCCGACCGGGACGTCGAGGGTGCCGCCGGCGGCGCCGATGGTCAGGCCTCGGCGGGCTGACAGGGCGAAGGAGGCGGTCGCCTGCAGGCCGCCGCCGACGAAGTTCAGGTTGTCGGCGTCGAACGCATTCGGCACGGCGCCGAGGGCGGCATCCATCGCGACGGAGACCAGACCGCCCGCGAGCACCGTGCCGCCCCGGTAGGCGTTGCCGGTCGTCGCATCCCCCAGGGCGTCCACGGGCGCGAGGGTCAGCACGCCGGCGCCTTCCTTGCGGAGCGTCAGGTTGCCGTTCAGCGTGCCCGTGAGGGTGGTCGAGGAAGACTGCCGGACCGTGAGGGTGTTCAGCGCGAAGGCGGAGTTCGTCACGTTGCCGGCGTCACCGGCGAGCGAGGCGACGCGCTGATCGTAACCATTGAGGTCGAACATCCCGCTGGCCGACTCGAGGACGAGCCCGGTCGTGACCGGGAGCGCGTCGGCTCGGCCGATCTGCAGGACGCCGTCCTCGACGCGGGTCAGCCCTTGGTAGGTGCTGGCTCCCGCCAGGAGGATGACGTCCTGTCCGACCTTGGTCAGGCCGCCCGGACCGGTGATCGCGCCGTCGATCTGGAAGTAAGAGCCGCGAAGACCCGGGTCGTTAGGGTTGTTCGCGTTGGGCTGATTGAGCTTACCTTGGTCGTAAAGGCGGGAAAGATCCCAGCTGCCGTTGCCACCCGATGCGTAGGGCTGTCCGAGATAGGAATCCGAGGCGAGATTGAGCGTGATGCCGGCGCCGAGCTTCTGGATGACCGCCACCTGATCCCAATCACGGGGCACGTAACCCATGACCGAACCACCGCTGAGCGTGATCGTCTCCCCGCCGGTCTGACTACGCATCACCTGGAGGTGGACGCCCGCCGGCAGGACATAGTTACCGGCCCGGGCGCCATCGACGGCCCAACGTTCGAAGGAGCCGGGCTGCTGGACGAGGACCGCCGTGGGCGACCAGCCCGCCGTCGCGATCTCAAGGGCCCCGCCCTGCTCGATCGAGGCGGTGACCGTCGCGGCGCCGAGGGAGCCGGCGTGCGTGACGCGGAGAGCGCCTTCGCCGACGGCGAGGGAGCGCGTCCCGGTGAAGCTCGCGCTGATGTCACCGAGGGTCAGGACGCCGTCCCCGACCTTGTTGAAGTCATAAAGTCCCTGGTTGTTCAGGCCGCCGACGCCGGCGCCGCCGCCGAACTGCACGCCGACGGTCGATCCAGGACCATGCGAAGTGGCGTCGACGTTGACCTGGTAATGGTCATGGAGCGTGACCACTCCGGTTCGGGCGGTCGCCCGCGACCCATCGACCTGGAAGATGAGACCACCCGGCTGGCCGACGCCCGCGACGGCGTTGGTCGTCCGCAGCTGGAGCGCGGGGATCTGCTGGAGCCGGTCGTTGGCGAGGACGACGCGGACCTGGTTGAAGTCGTAGGCGGTGATGGCCCCTCCGTTCCAGGTGAAGAGGTCCGGCGACCCGCTGTTATAACTATACCGGAGCTCCGTCATGGAGTAGGTGTTATCGCGGTCGTTCATGCGGCTCCCCATCAGGGAGACCGCGCCCGACCCCTGGGCGGCCGGCGTGAGGAACTGCAGGCCGCCGCCGTTGACGACCCACGAGCCGGCGAACTGCGGCTGGTCGGCGCGGATGTTCAGGAAAGCCGTCCCGGATTTGGTGACCTGCGAGGCATAGATCGCGCCGTTCAGCTGCAGGGTGTTGTTCGAGGCCCAGACGAAGGCCTCGCCGGTCCCGTCGCCGGCGGATCCGAAATAAAGGTCGGCGTTGATGGTCGGCGTGTTGGCCGACTGCATCAGGCCGCCGCTACGGAGGATGATACGATTGAAGCCGCCGTCGGCGCTGACGTTGATGTCGCGGTCGGTACGCAGCGCGTAGAGGTCGAGGTTGGCGCCGAGGGTCGCCGTCGCCGTCCCGAGGTTGAGGATCGTCGTACCGTCGTTCGTGGCGACCGTCAGCGCACCGCCGGCCGACGTGACGTAATTGGCGGGGACGGTGCCGGTCGTGATCGGCATGAAACCGAGCACGGCGTCATACTTCAGGAACTGATTGCCGGCGCGCTCGGTCAGCCACGGAGCGACCATGCCGTTCGCCATCAGCGCCGCTCCGTTCGAGGCCAGGAAGCGCATCGCCGTGGTCGTCCCCGTGACACCGAGGCCGGTCGAGGTGTTCGTGTTGGTGTCCATGCCCGTCACCATGAGGGTGCCGGACCCGACGCGGGTGACGTCGCCGGAGATGAGTTCGGCGAGGAAGGCGCCGCGGCGGCGGACGACGACCTCGGACCCGCCGGCGACGGACAGGGCGCCGACGGTCTCGGTGTTGTAGGCGCTGGCGGCTCCGTCGCCGTAGATCTCCAGCACCGCGGTGTTCAGCGCGATGGGCGCGGCGTCCGCCCAGCGTCCCTGCGTCGAAGCGGTGGACAGCGGCGTGTCGTTGTCGAACCGGATCCGGGAGCCCGGATGGAAGACCCAGACGTTGGCGTTGGCGTCGGCGGCGTTACGGGCCGTGCCGGCCGCGTTCTCCAGGCGGACCTCACCGAAGACCTCTACGGCGCCGGAGCCGAGCGGGCGACGGAAGGTCGTCGCAGCGCTCTGACCCGCCTGCAGGACCAGCACCGATCCACGGTAACCACCGTCCATGTTGCGGGAGCGCGTGACCAGCGTGCCGCCGCCGAAGGTGTTGTCGGAGTTCGCGCCGAAAGCGACGGCGAGATGACCGAAGCCGACGTTGGCGACGCCGACGACGAGGGCGTTGCCCGCGCCCGCGAGCTGGGCGCCGGCCGCGGCGGGATTCAGCGTCAGCGTGTTCGCTCCGCCGCCGAGCAGGAACTGCGTCCCGCCGGCCCCCCAGGGCGTCAGGCTCGCCGCGGAGAGCGTGCCCCCCGTGTTCGAACCGAGATACCAGTCACCCGCCCGGAAACCGGCCATGTCAGGGGCCGTCGTGAACGTCTGTCCGTTGTCGAGCGCGAGCACGCCCGGACGGGAGCCGACCATCGTCAGGCTGTCGTAGAGGGAATACAGGGCGGCCTGGCCCGCCGGCAGGCTGACGCCGAGCACCGGGAAGTTGAGCGAAGACGTCGCCCGGACCTCCAGGGCGGCGGCTCCGAGGTTGGTGGTCGAACGCAGGCTGAGGGCCGCGGAAGGATTGACGATCACCGAGGCCCCGGCGACGCCGAGGGTCGCGTTGTCCTGGTTGACGCGCACCGAGCCCTGCTGAAGGTCGAGGCGGCCCGTCCAACCGGCGTTGGCGGCGTTATGGTCGAAGTAGAAATACCAGTTGCCCGCCTTGGTGAGTCGTCCGCCGCCTTCGAGGAGGTCCCGCAGGAAGACGTCCGAAGAGTCGTTCTGGAAGACGGCGCTGTCGCGGATGACCATCTTACCCTCGAAGATGTAATCGTCGCCGAAGCTGTCGGCGTTGAAGCGCATCTGGGCGGCGTTGACGGTGCGCAGGACGTTCGTCCCGCCGTTCGCGCCGAAGGTCCGGTTGGCCGCCGCCGAATTTCCGGTGCCACGGTCGGACACGACCGTGACGGCGCCGCCGAACACGAGATCCTGGCCGGCGGCGGCGAAATAGGTCCGGGCGTCGTTGGCGGACGTACGGAGCGTGCCGAAATTAAGGTAATAATCCCCCGTGCCGAAGACGTTGTTGTTATTGTCGCCGACGCCGCGGATCTCGCCGCGCTGCATGGTCACGTTCGAGCTGAGCGACGTATTGACTCCGTCGAGCCGCAGGATCCCGTCGCCCGACTTGATGAGCGGCGCGGCGCCGCTCACGGCGCCGGCGAGGCGGAAGATACGCCCGCTCTGCTCGATGCGCAGCGCGATGGGCGCCGTGCCGCCGAAGCTCGTCGCGCCGCTGACGGTCAGGTCATGGCTGTTCGCGGAGTTCGTGCCGGAGGTCGAACCGATCACGAGGCTCGTGCCTTGGGCCGTCGAACCGCCCAAGACGGTGAACGTGCCGGAAAGCGTGTTGGTCGCCCCGGCCGTGGAGGTTCCCGTGTAGCGTTCGCCGATGATCCGGGCGTAGGGGACGTCCGCGAGGATCGTCACGCTGTTGGCGAAGGTCTGACTGGCGTTGTTATTGGTACGCAGCAGCAACTCGGCCATCTGGCTGCCGTCGTTGTTGTTGAGCCAGTCGCCGCCGAGCGCGATCGTCGCCGAAGCGGCGGTACCGGCGCCGTCAAGATAGAGCCGCCCGCCGTTCAGCTGGATGGTCCCGGTGATGGCGTTGGTCGTGTTGGTGAGCTGGAGGTTGCCTTCGCCGTGGACGGTGAGGCCGGCGGCCGTGACCTTGCCGCCCACGCGCGTGACCAAGCCGTTGCCGCCGACGTAGAGGACTCCTTCCACCGGGGTCGTGCCATCGCCGAAGTAAAGGGCGGTGGTGTTGAAATTGACCCGTCCGGCGGCGTTGGCGTTGATGGTGACCAAGCCGCCGCTCAGGAGATTGATCTGTCCTCCGGTGAAGGTGGCCTCGTTATCGCTGGTGTTGGCCTGCACCCGGAGCGCATGCACGTTGATCGTGCCCGTGAGCGTGGGGTCGGCCGTGCCACCGATGAAATTCGCCACGGAGGACGAAGTCAGGCCGGCCAGGAAAGTCGCTCCAGCGGCGGAGTCGCCGGTCGTGAAGGAACTGGTGAAGGCGGCGTTCTGGACCCCGAGGACGTCGGAGTAGGTGAGGAAGCCGTTGCGGGCCGGATTGAGCATCCAGACCGGCAGGAGTCCCTGGGCGTCGCGCAGCGCGGCGCCCCCTTGGATGAACAGCTTCTGTCCCTGCAGGTCGATGCGACCGAGCTCGTCGGCGTTCTCACGTATGGCGAACGTGGCCTGTCCTTGGCGGACCAGCCCGCCGGCGGAGAGGACGATCTGCCCGTTGGTGCCGTTGCGCTCGAGGTAGATGCCGGCGCCCTGGCTGACCGTGATGACCCCGATTTCCTCGCGGGCGACGCGGCCGGAGGAGCTGACCAGGCTGAGGGTGGCTCCGCGCAGGAGCAGCGGCGTCGAGTCACCCCACTTGTTCTCCGCGACGGCGGTCGCGAGGTTCGAGGCGTCGAGACGGCTGGCGAAGGCGGTGTCGGCGACGTCATTCGCATAGTCAAGGCGGAGGACGGAGCCGGGATAAAGGTTCACTGCGTTGACCTGCGCGCCGGCGTCGTTCGTGAAACGACCGGCGCCGCGGGCCGTGAGACGGCCGAAGACGTGGAAGGCGGAAGTGGCGAGGTCGCCCGTGAACTCGAGGAAATTCTGGGTGTTGCCCGCCTCGCGGTTACGGAAGACCGTCGTCTCCCCGGTGAACGATTGGTCGCCGTAAAGACGGAGGGAGCCGACGCCGTTGCCCAGGGCGAAACCGTTATCCAGCTGGGAGATGCCGACCTGCAGGGAGGCCGTGCCGGAAAGCGCGCCCGCCGACGTGACCGAAAGGGTCGCCGCATTGGAACCGAAGAAGCGGTAGACGTCGCCGGCGCCCGCGCCGAGGGTCGGCGCGGTGTAGAAGGATTGGGTCAGCGCGGCCATGCCCCAGCGGCCGTTGCCGAGGAGAGACTGGTCGACCGACGTCGCGAAGAGCCCGTCGTTCATCGACAGGACCAAGGCGCCGTTGGAGCTGGAACGAAGCCCGTAGGCCGAGGGAGCCGCGTCGGTGCCGACCTGCACGGAGGTGACGGTGGTGGCCAGTGTGCCGTAGAGCTGGACCGTCGAACCGCGGGCGGTGAGGACGTTGGCCGGCGCGTTCAGGCGGATGGTCGTGCCGCGGTTGATCACGATATCCCCCGTGCCGGCGTTGGCCGCGGAGGACGGGACGAAGGTCGTGCCTTCGTAACGGATGTCGTCGGTGCCGCGCGAACCGAAGAGAATCGTGCCGTCGGTGGCGACGAGGCCGCCGTCCCAGGCGCGGTTGTCGGCGCCGATGGCAAGATCGAAGGCGCCACGCTTCTCAAGCGAATATGGCCCGACGATGGCGCCGGCCAGGACGAGGTTATTGTCCGTCTGCACGCGGCCGAAGTCGGTCAGGGTGGTCGGGCCGTCGAACCGCGGGATGAAGGTGTTGTCGTTGTTCGTGAGGAAGCGCTGCAGGCCGAGGGTCAGCGACCCGAAGGTAAGCAGCTTGTTCGCCCCGCCACCCTGGCTGCGGACGGTGTTCAGGACCGAGTCGCCGCCGACGGCGACGATATCGTAGCCCAAGGCCACTCGCTGCAGGTTGGTGGTGCTGTCCCCGTTGACGCGGACGGAGAAGGTGCCGCCGCGCAGGAAGATGTCGGTCGAAGCCGGAAGCGACGGCGCGAAGCCGAGCGGCCCGCCCCAGGACTGGTCACCCGCGGTGATGGTCAGCGTACCTTGGTCGACATAGGCCGCGTCGAGCGTGTTGGGACGGGCCGGATCCCAGTTGTCGAGCGTCAGGGTTCCTCCGCCCACCTTGACGAGGGCAGACCCGGCTCCGCCGACGATCTGGCCGGAATAGGTCCAATTGGACCCCTGACGACCGACGGTCAGCGCAGCGCCTTCCATCAGGAGCGTGCCGCCGAAATTGAGCACCGGGCTCCGGGTGAACGAACCACCGAGGTTGCCGAACTCCTGCGCGAGACCGTTCAGCTCGACCGTCGCGCCCGGCTGGATGACGACGGAAGCGCCGATGACGGCGTTCTGATTGCCGAGGACGGCGAAAGCGTTGGCGACGTCCAGGGAGAGCACTCCTTCGTTCACCTGCACGTTGCCTTGGAGAGGGGAGACGGCGGTCAGGGACAACGTACCGGGGCCGAACTTGGTGAGGACGTTGACGAACGTGTTGCCCGAGTTGTTGCGAGTGTTCGCGAGAGGTACGCCGAGGGTCGAGACGCCCGCTGCCTCGACATAGAGGCTGAGCGCGTTGGTGCCCAGATGCAGCGCCGAGCCGGCGGCCCCCGTGAGGTCGGCGCCGGCGTTGAGGATCACGCCGCCCATGCCCAGCGTCCCGGAAGGAGCCGCCCCCACCCGGAGGACGTTGCCGCCGAGGTCGACGCCTTGGTCCGCGACGAAGGCGTAGACCGAGCGATTACCGGTGAGCAGGGAAGCCACGCCACGGGCGTCGTAGACCTGCGTGGCGCCGCCCGCCAGATCGAGGTCGCCGGTCGCACCATAGCCCGCCGAGAGGACGCTGCCGGCCGCGTAACCGGCGAAGGTGGCGGCGGTCGAAGCGCCGGAACCTTGGATCACGGCCCACGGCCCGATGATGCCGTTGACCAAGGTCGGGGGAGTCGTGAAGACGACCTTCTCGGCGCCGGCCGAGCCGAGGTCGGTGTCCGTGCCTTTGAGGGTGAGGGTCGCGTTGGCGGAACGGGTCAACGAACCGAAAGTGAAGGTGGTGGCTTGGCCGCCGCCGTTGACGGCGACGATCGCCGATCCCGAGTTGATCGTCAGGGCGCCGGAGCTCACGGCGGACGCCGCGGCGCCGGTGAGATTGGCCAGACGCAGGGTACCGTCGGCAACCGTGAAAGCCGTGTTCGCCCCGAACGGGCTGCCGGTCGCGGTGGCCCGTCCTTCAAGCGTGCCCGCCACGACGCTGACGCCTCCCGTGAAGGCGTTGCCCGCGGAGGGCGCGAGGATCACCGTGCCCGCGCCCACCTTGGTGAGGCCGCCGACGCCTGAGGCGGCGCCGGAGAAAGTGACGTCGCCGCCTATCTCCGCCGTGACGTTGATACCGCGGGTGAGCGTGAGCGCGCCGGAGAAGGTCTTGGCACCGGTGTCGAGACCACCGAGGGTCTGCGTGCTGCCGGTCGCCGTGTTCTCGAACGCACGGCTAATCGTCCGGACGCCGGAAGCCAGAATCTGGGAGAAGGATGCGCCACGGAACTGGACCGCCGTGGCGCTGTTGCCGAAGGCGGCGTTGTTTCCAGCCACGACGTATCCGTTGGAGATCGTCGTGCCCCCTGTGTAGGTATTGGCGCCGTTGAGCCAGAGGACGCCTTGCTCGTTCTTCCCGAGGGCGAAAGTGGCGCCGGAGATCACGCCGTTGACCGTGACCATGCCGCCGCGCGGACGCAGGTCGACGGAACGACTGAGGACGATGTCACCTAGCTGGAACCGGTAGCCGTTGTAGCCGTCGAAAAAGAGGGCGCTGTTTCCGCCGCCGCCCGCCGCGTAGGTGCCGGCGTGGCCGACGGTGAGCGTCGGCAGCACGACCACGCCGTTCTCGTTGCCGGCAGACTTCGGACCGGCGACGAAGATGCGGTTGGAGCCGTCGTTGCCGCCGGAAGTCGTGATGCCGGCGTTGGCCAGCACGAAGGATGGCGCGCCGTCGAACCGGAACTCCAACCGGCTGGTGCGATCGTTTTCGGTGTTGAGGTTGATCGTGCTGGACGCGAGGCCGGCGGCGCCGACGTGGCCGAGGACGAGGCGACCTTCCGTCACGAGCGTATTGCCGTCGTAGAGGTTGTCCGCGTTGAGCACCAGGACGCCGCCTTCGCGCTTGCGGAGATTCTGGGCGCCGGTGCTGCCGGCGTCGATCACCCCGTTGATCGTCACCAGGCCGTTGGCGGTGGTGTTCGTGTTGTCGTCCCCGATGTCGAAATAGAAATCCCCGGCGGCGCCGAGGTTGGGCGAGACGGGTCCGTTGAGGACGAAGTCCAGATACGTCCCGCCGTTGGCCCTGAAAGTAATGACGCGATTATTGTTGGTATCCCGGTCGCCGATCACGAGTCCGCCCAGCTGCAGGGCAGAGAAGGCGCCGCCCAGGAGGCCCGTGGCGCGGATGTTGGGCGTGGCGGCGGCCACGTCGAAACTCCGCGAGCGATACTGCCCGTCCACGCCGCCGAAGAGTCCGGCGGCGACGTCAAGGCGGATCTCCCCCGACCGAAGGACGATCTGACCGCCCGAGCCGAGGCCGAGCGCGCCGTCCACGCCGGCCTGCAGGATGCCGCCCGACCCGATGGTGACCGTTCCGGAGAAACCCTGCGCCTTCGGGATATAGACGATGCCGTCGGTGTAATTACGGTCGTTCTGATCCGGCGCGCCGACGATCAGCGGGAAAGCCCCGCGCAGGACGTTGGTGCCGGCGATCGTGAAGGTGCCGCCGGTGTTGCTGTGACCGCCGAGACGGAAAGCCGTGGCGGCGCCACCGGTCGGCGACAGCGTCGCGCCGGTAAACACGGCATTGCCGGAATCGGCGCCGAACCAGGCTTCGACATTCGGGGCGACCGCGCGGATCTGGCCGGTGAGGTCGGCCTGGAAGTCGTTGAGTCCGCTGAGGGTGATCGCCACGCGGCGGGCCTGTCCGCTCTGGTTGTTCGCGATGAGGAAATTGAGCCCGCCGCCGAGGAGGTCGCCCCCCGTTCCGGTGAGCGAACTGAACGTGACGCCGGCGCCGGTGCCGTAACCCGCGCCGAGCGTGAGCGAGGCCGGGGTGTCATTGTTCTGATTCTGGAGAATGACGAGCTGTCGGGAGCCGATGTTGGCCGGAGACTCCACGCGCAGGCGGGCGCCGGCGTTGATCTGGATGTCGTTGCCGGCGACGTTCGCCCCGGCGGTGCCGGCGCCGGTGAGCCAGAGCTCGCCTTCCTGGATCGTGGTACCGCCGGCGTAGGACTTCGCATCCGTGAACCAGAGGATGCCGCCGCCGCGGCGGACGAGTCCGCCGTTCGTGATGTCTCCGGCGATGAAGCCGATGGCGCCGCGGCCGGCGGCGGAGGCGTTCCCGTCGAGACGGATATGCCGGGCGTCGCCGCCGAGGTCGAGGCCGTTGGCCAGCGTGACGGCATGCGTGGCGTTGCCGCCGTTCAAGGTGAAGATGCCCGGATTGAAGTAAGGCGATCCCCACACCACCGTCTGTCCGGCGCCGCCGAAATCGACGTCGATGGCCGCGCCGTAGGCGCCGAAGCCCGCGCCAGTGCCGCCGAGGAAACGGACCTGCCCCGAACCGGCGCCGAGCGCACGTGTGAAATCGACGTCATTCTCATAGACCGCCTGCTGGGACTGCGTCCCGCTGAACACCAGGTTGGCGGCGGAGAGCGCCGGTGCCGCCGGGCGGGCGCCGATGACGTCACGCAGGTAGCCTTCGCTGAGATAGGTCGCCCCGGTGTAGGTCGACGTCGCGAAAAGCGAGGTCAAGCCAGCCGAAGACTTGACGAAGGAGACGGGGTTCGCGCCGTTGTCCGTGATGACGGATGAGATCGCATGGGTATTCCAGGCGAGGTCGTAGAGATGATAATCGCCTTCAGCCCCGGCCGTCAGGAACGGGACGCTGATGACGTGGGCGCCGCCGCTGGCGAGCAGGCCGCCGGAGGCGATGATGAGGGTGGAGTTGGCGGCGCCGAGGATCGTCCGGGCGCTGGTGCCCTGCAGATTCAACGAGCGGACGGTCGTCGTACCGGCGCCTAAGGTGACGTTGCCCGCCGTGACCTTGACGTGCTGAGACGAGGTCCAGGTGCCGACCGCGGTGTCGACGGCGTAATCGGCGGCGACGAGCGGGGTATAACCGAAGCCCCCGGAACCTGGCGTGACATATTTCAGGAACTCGGCGTTGGAATACGCCCAGCCGCCGATGAAACCGACGTTGGCGGACAGCGCGCGGTTGAAGACCTGATAGCGGGTGGAAGCCCCGATGCCGGTGGCCGCCGAACCATCGCCCGACAGAAGCAAGGTCGCGGACGGATCCGTCCGCGAGATCGAGGCGAAGCTCAGCGAACGGACAACCGTGGCGTCGGCGGTGTCACGGAAGTCGACCATCGTCTGGCCACCCGCCAGCGTGAGCGGCCCGAACAGTTCGTTCCAGTTGACGGCGTTCTGTCCGCCCGTGCTGTTGTTGAAGGAATTGTTCTCGAGCCGGATGCGGCTGCCGCGGGAGACGATCGGCGTGTCGTCGCCGACGCGATTGGTCACCGTCAGTGCGGACGGATTGACGATCACCTGCAGGACGCTGTTGCGGAGGGCGAAGCCGGCGACGTTCGCGTAAGGATTATCTCCGGTCAGGCCATCGCCGAAGTCAGCCCGGAGCTCGCCGAGCACCGAAGTGATCGTGCCCGAGTAGGAGGAGGTCAGGCCTTGCAGACGGAAGCCGTTGATCCCGTAGTGCGTGATGGGCGCGGCGCCGATCGCACGCGAGGGCGTGCCGAAGCCGACGAACCCAGGACCCCCCACGGAAAGCGCGGCGTCGAGATCCCAGACGCCGTTCAGGTTCAAAGTGCCCGTGAGATCGTTCTGCACGCGGGTCGCGCCGACCAGGTCGACCGCCCCGTTCACGCTGGCGCCGTTGGCGCCCATGAAGGAACGGAGGGCGCCGATCCCATTTAGACCGCGCCCGGAAAGCGTCAGGTTCTCGACCAACGTCATGCCCGTGCTGCCCGCGTTCACGGGACCGAGCGCGAGCGTGGCGCCGGCCCCGACCGTGGTGCCGTCGGTTCCGAAGATGCCGAGCGGGTCATGAGTGTTGCCCTGCCCCGCGGCGACCACCATGCCCGTCTGGATGTCCGTGGCGCCTGAGCGATTGGAATGACCACGGAGGAAGAGGACGCCGTCGCCAGTCTTGGTCAGACCGCCGACACCACCAAGGGCGGCGCGGAGGTCAAGCAAGCCACCGATGGCGAAGGTCGCGGCGGCGTTGAGGCTCAACGTGCTGTTGACCGCGACGGTGGCGCCCGCGGCGACGCTCAGGGACGGCGAACCGCCGGCCAGCGTGAGGGCGGAGTTCGCGACTCGCGTCAGCCCGGCCGCACCGAAATTCAGGCCGCCGACGGTGATCGCCTCGCCGAGCGTGACGGTTCCGGACGTCGGCCCAATGAAATAGGCGATGTCTAACGCACTATTGGACCAGGCCTGATTGGAGGTGCCGTTGAACCATTCGGCGGTGGTGGTATCCCAGGTGCCGGGACCCCCGAGGCCGGCTCCAGTAGAAATAATATTGTTCCCCGAGTCGGCGTCGCTGTCCCAATAGAGATTCGCCGCCTTCGCCTGGGGCGCCCGGGCGACGCCGACGCCGAGCAGCGCCGCGGCCACCATGAGGGAGGCTCGCGACAGGGCTCCGCGGGGGCGGGCTCGTCGGGGGGAGACGGACATCAAAAGGGGACGTAGCCGGGTAGGGACTACTCCCTAGAAAATGACCCTAATTCGGCGGATGGGAAACTTAAATTGTGAATAACCCCTCATTTCCGTCGTTTATCAAGGTTTGGCTTCAAGGCCGCTGAAAACGTAAAAATATCGTCAAAATTGAGCCTAAACCGA
>VHCL01000016.1 GCA_016871725.1 Verrucomicrobiota bacterium
ACCCTACCTCGAGAAATACCACCGGGCCAGCGCCTGCGTCCCGGCGTCGCCTTCGCCGGCGGCGACGACTTCGGCGTAGAGCTGCGCGGCGAGCTCGAGGCCGGGCAGGCTCAGCTGCTGCTCGCGGCAGACGTCGAGCGCCAGACCGATGTCCTTCACGAAGTGCTTCACGTAGAAGCCCGGGGCGAAATCGCCCTTGAGCACGCGCGGGGCGAGGTTGAGCAGCGCCCAGCTCGACGCGCCGCCGCCCGAGATCGAGCGCAGCGTGGTCTCGAGGTCGAGTCCCGTGGCGCGGGCGAAGGCGAGGGCCTCCGCCATGGCGATCATGCCGGAGGCGATGCCGATCTGGTTCGCGAGCTTGCAGAGCTGACCCGTACCGGGGGCGCCCTGGAGGACGATGGTCTTGCCCATCGCGGCGAAGGCCGGCTGGGCGAAATCGAAGTCCCGTGAGGCGCCGCCGACCATGATGGTCAGCGTGCCTTCGCGGGCGCCGCGATCGCCGCCGGAGACGGGAGCGTCCAGCGGGCCGAAGCCCTTCGCCGCGGCTTCGGCGGCCAGCGAACGGGCGAGCGCCGGGCTCGAGGTGGTCATGTCGACGAGCACGCAGCCGGGCTTGGCGGCGGACATGAAGCCCTGCGGCCCGCGCCAGACCTCTTCGACGTCGTGCGGATAGCCGACCATCGAGATCGCGATGTCGGCGCCGCGGGCCGACTCGGCGGGCGAGAACGCCCACTTCGCGCCGAGCGCCAGCAGGCCGTCGGCCTTGGCCTTGGTGCGGGTGTAGATGGTGACCTCGTGGCCGGCCTTGAGCAGGTTGGCGACCATGCCCTGCCCCATCACTCCCGTCCCGACGAACGCGATCTTCATGGGGCAATTGAAAGCAGAAGAGAGGACTGAGTCGAGGACGAGCAACGCCACAGGTAGGGCGGTGATTGCCATCGCCGCCGTTCGAGACCGAGGACGGAGACTCGTCGGGCCTTGCCAGAGGGCGATGATGACCTGCCTCCGGACACATACGGACGTGATGGCAATCACGTCCCTACCCAAGGCGGGCAAGGAACTCATCGCCCGCTTGCCCTCCGCGGCCGAATCGCCGAACCTCGGCCCACATGGATTCGGCCCCGCTCACGATCTCGGACCTGGCGGATGTCCTCAAAGGACATCTCAACGGGCTGGGCACCCTCGAGGTGACCGGCGAGATCTCGGGCTACAAGACCTACCCCTCCGGCCACCACTACTTCGCGCTGAAGGACAGCGAGGCGAAGGTGGACTGCGTGCTCTACTCCTACCAGGCGCGCTGGCTGAAGTCCCCCCTACGCGAGGGCATGAAGGTCGTGGCGAAGGCGAAGGCCGACTTCTACGGGAAGTCCGGCAAGTGCTCGCTCATCATCGAGACGATCAAGCCCGCGGGCGAAGGCGACCTCTTCCAGAAGTTCAAGGAACTGCAGGCCAAGCTGAAGGCCGAAGGCCTGTTCGAAGACGACCTCAAGCGCCCCTTGCCCGAATTCCCCAAGACGGTGGCGTTCGTGACCTCCGAGATCGGCGCGGTCTGGCACGACTTCACCGAAGTGCTGAAGACCCGCGGCTGGAGCGGCACGGCCTGGCTCGTCCCGGCGCGCGTGCAGGGCGAGACCTGCCCCGGCTCGGTCATCCACGGCCTGAAGCTCGCCAACGAGATCCCCGGCATCGACCTCATCGTCGTCGGCCGCGGCGGCGGCTCGATGGAGGACCTCTGGGGCTTCAACGACGAAGCCCTCGTGCGCGCCGTCCGCGCCAGCCGCACGCCGGTGATCTCGGCCGTCGGCCACCAGACCGACTTCACGCTCTGCGACTTCGCGGCCGACAAGCGGGCCGAGACCCCGACGGCCGCGGCCGAATTGATCGCCTCCGGGCAGGCCAGGCTGCGCGAACGGATCAGGCTGCTCGCCGCCGAACTGGCCCGGCACTCGCCCAAGGCGAAGCTGCAGTCGTTCTACCAGGACCTCGACCTGCTCAACGAACGCCTCGACGGCGCGGCGCAGGAGATCCTCGCCGACGCCCGCCACCGGCTGTCGGAACTCGGCGGCGAACTCCATCGCCTCTCGCCCAAGGCGCGCCTCGGCGTGACGCGCGAGAAGCTCGGCCAGCTCGGCAAGCGCCTGCGTTCGGCCGGCTTCGAATCGATCCTCTCCCGCGGCTACGCGATCGTCCGCGACGCCGACGGCGCCGTCATCACCGGTCGCGCGGCGGTGACGAAGGGCCGGAAGCTCCGCCTGAAGTTCGGCGACGGCGAAGCGGACGCCACCGGCGGGTAAGGCCGGCCGGCCCGCTCAGCCGAGGGCGCGCGAGCCGCGCGCCCCTACCTCGAAGACCGCCGTTCAGTAAGCCTTCGCCATCACCACGCGACGCGGGCTGGGCTCGCCGGTGACCACGCACTTGCCCGGCTCGTCCTTGGCGTCGAGCGGGATGCAGCGGATGGTGACCTTGAGCTCCTCCTTGAGGCGCTTCTCGACGGCCTTCGAGCCGTTCCAATGGCACAGGGCGAAGCCGCCGTGGATCTCCGGACGCTCCGGGTTCTTGGCGGTGAAGTAGGCCTTCAGCTCCTCGAAGGTGTCGATCTCGCGGGTGTGGGCGGCGCGGTGGGCCTTGGCGCGGGCCAGGAGGTTGTCCTGGATGGACTGCAGGCGCTGGACGACGGTGGCGACGAACTCGGCGCGGGGCACGCCGGCCTTCTCGCCGGTGTCCCGACGGGCGACGAAGACGGCGTTGGCCGCGAAGTCACGCGGGCCGACTTCGACGCGCAGCGGCACGCCCTTCTTGATCCAGCCCCAGGCCTTGTCGCCGCCGCGGATGTCGCGGTTGTCGACGGTCACGACGACCTTGCGGTCATGGAAACGCTGGGCGGAGAGCTCCTTCTGGAGCGACTGGCAGTAGGCGAGGATGTCGGCCTTCGTGGCGTCGTCCTTGTAGATCGGGCAGATGACCACGTGCTGCGGGGCGAGGCGGGGCGGCGCCACGAAGCCGTCGTCGTCGGAGTGCGTCATGATCATGCCGCCGATGAGGCGCGTGGAGACGCCCCACGAGGTGGTGTGCGCGTATTGCTGGGTGCCCTTCTCGTCCTGGAACTGGATGTTGCAGGACTTCGAGAAGTTCTGGCCGAGGTAGTGCGACGTGCCGGCCTGGAGGGCCTTGCGGTCCTGCATCATCGATTCGATGCAGAGCGTGTCGACGGCGCCGGGGAAGCGCTCGCCCTCGGTCTTGCGGCCCTTGATCACGGGCATCGCCATGTAGTTCTCGGCGAAGTCGGCGTAGACCTCGAGCATCTTGTGGGTCTCCTCGATGGCTTCGGCCTCGGTCGCGTGTACCGTGTGGCCTTCCTGCCAGAGGAACTCGGCGGTGCGGAGGAAGAGGCGCGTGCGCATCTCCCAGCGGACGACGTTGGCCCACTGGTTGATGAGGATCGGGAGGTCGCGGTAGGACTGGACCCACTTGGCGTAGGTCTCGCCGATGATGGTCTCGGAAGTCGGGCGGACGATGAGCGGCTCCTCGAGCTCCCCGGCGGGAGCCAGCTTGCCGTCGGGTCCGGCCTCGAGGCGCGAGTGGGTGACGACGGCGCACTCCTTGGCGAAGCCGTCGACGTGCGCGGCCTCCTTCTGGATGTAGCTGACCGGGATGAAGAGCGGGAAGTAGGCGTTGACGTGGCCAGTCTCCTTGAAGAGCGCGTCGAGGTCGCGGTGGATGTTCTCCCAGAGGGCGTAGCCCCACGGCTTGATCACCATGCAACCACGGACCGGGCTGTTCTCGGCCAGGTCGGCGTGCTTGATCACCTGGAGATACCACTCGGGATAGTCGTCCTGGCGGGTCGGGGTGATGGCGGTCTTGGGCTTGGCGGCGGGCTGCTGGGACATGAGGTCAGTAAAGAGCGAAGGCGGGTCGAAGGGCAAGACGGGAGGACTCTGCCCAGGACTTGGGCCAGGGCCAGGGCTAGATTTAAAAGCAGGAAGGCTGAAAGCGGGGCAGACATGATGCGCAGTCACCAACGCCCTTCACTAGCCCCAGCCCAAGCCCTAGCCCTGACTCGCTCAGTCTTTCCGCGCTTTCCAGAAACGCGGGCGGCCGCTCATGTCGGGCAGGCCGGCGGATTCCGCGTAACCGACCCGGGCCGACAATTCGGCCAAGGCCGGGTGCTGTTCGATGCCGGTCTCGCAGAGCACCCAGCCGCCGGCGCGGAGGAACTTCGGGGCGTCGGTCAGGATGCGGCGCAGGTCGGCGAGGCCTTCCTCGGGCGCGATGAGCGCGGACTGCGGGTCGAAGTCTCGGACCTCCGGGTCGGCCTCGGCGACTTCGGCCGCGGTGAGGTACGGCGGATTGGCGACGATGAGATCGTAGGCGTCGGTGACCGCGGCGAACCAATCGGACTCCGCGAAATGGACGCGCTCGGACAGGCCGCACTGCGCGGCGTTCTCCCGCGCGAGGGCGAGCGCGTCAGGCGAACGGTCCAGGGCGTCGACCCGCCAGGCCGGTCGCTCGGCGGCGAGGGCCAGCGCGATGGCGCCGGAACCCGTGCCGAGGTCGAGCACGCGCACGGCCTGGTCGGCCGGAAAGAGCGCGAGCGCGAGGTCGATGAGCTCTTCGGTCTCCGGACGCGGGATCAGGGCGCGCCGGTCGGACCTGAGCACCAGGTCGCGGAACTCCGCCTTGCCGACGATGTGCTGGAGGGGTTCGCGGTTGCCGCGGCGGACCGTCAGGTCGCGCAGGCGGGCCACTTCCTCGTCGTTGAGCAGGCGTTCGAACTGCAGGTAGAGGTCGAGCCGCTTCAGGCCCAGCCCCGCGGCGAAGAGATGCTCGGCTTCCAGGCGCGGTTTCTCCAAGCCCTTGCGCGCGAGGAACTCCGCGGCCTTCTTCAGCGTCTCGAGCAGGTTCTGCATCAGCGGGCGGCGGCGCGGGTGAGGCGATCGTTGTAGGCGGCGCCGATGCCGGCGGACGGCGCGAGCTCGGCATGGATCGTCTCGTAGCCGCGGGCGTCGAGCTGGCGGAGCAGGTCGAAGAGATTGCGGGCGGCCTCCTCGGTCGAACCGCCTTCGGAGAGCAGGAACACGTCGGCGTTCGCCGGCGGCGCGGCGCGGCGACCGAGGAAGAGCACCGCCGAGCGCAGGTTGGCGATCACCGGCAGCGTGCCGTGGGGAAAGAGCGCGACGCGCGTGGCGGGGCTGTAGTGCCGCTCCAGCATCCCCGGGGCGTCCTGCGCGGCGTGCTGGCTGGCGGCGCGCGTGACGACCTCGACCTCGCCGAGGAGTCCGCGGAGCCGTTCGAGCGGGACCGGGCCGGGACGGAGCAGGCGGGCACGACCGGGAACGGAGAGGTCGAGGATGGTGGATTCGACGCCGTGGGCGCACGGGCCGCCGTCGACGATCCACGGGCAACGTTCACCGAGGGAATCGCGCACGTGCGCGGCCTTGGTGGGGCTCACGTAGCCGAAAGGATTGGCGCTAGGCGCGGCGAGCGGGCGGCCGGCGAGGCGCAGCACCTCGCGGAAGAGCGGGTGGGCCGGGATGCGGACCGCGACGGTGGCCTTGCCCGCCGTGACGAGGTCCGGCACGACGGACTTGCGCCGCAGCACGACGGTCAGCGGACCGGGCCAGAGCGGCGCGAGGAGGGCGAGGCGCGGGTCGGGCTCGGCGACTTCGGCGAGCGCGGCCTGGTCGAGCACGTGCACGATGAGCGGATCGAGGAGCGGACGGCCCTTGATCGCGAAGACCTGGGCGAGCGCGGCGGGATTGGTCGCGTCGGCGGCCAGGCCGTAGACCGTCTCGGTCGGCAGCGCGACGCAGGAGCCTTGGCGCAGGAGCTCGGCCGCACGGGCGAGGTCGGCCGGAGCGGCGGTCAGGAAATGGGAGGCGGACGGAGACAAAGGAGACGGGAATGTAAGGGACGGGCGGCGGGAGTCCCGTCCGATTTACCTCGGGACGCCGGCGGGGGCAACCTCCCAGACCGGCAACAAAAAGGCCGCCTGAGGAGGCGGCCCGGGGAAGTCATCGCGCAGGCGATTACTTCATCGTGATCATATTGCGGGCGCGCTTCACGGCCTTGGCAATATGACGCTGCTGGCGGGCGGTGAGGCCGGTCAGCTTACGGGGCAGGATCTTGCCCGTCTCGGTGACGTAGCGCGACAGGGCCTCGGGTTCGGTGAAATCGAAGTCGAGGGGGTTGCGGGAACGCTTGAGCTTACCTTCGGTGGTCATGGGAGGTTTGGAAGTAAGGGGCGGTGCCGACGGGGCAAGAAAGAAAGCGGCCGACCGGCCTGTTTTCGCCGAATTCGTCCAAAAACAGGCCCCGGCCGGGGTATTCCAATGAAAAGGGCCGCCCTTGCGGGCGGCCCTGCTGAAGCATTGCCGGACAAATCAGTAAGCCCAGGTGGCGCGGACGCCCAGGGTATGGACGTTGAAGCCCGACTTGGTCTCGCCGTCGTAACGGAGGGAGTAGGTCACGCCGGCACGCGGGTTGTAGTCGTAGGACACGCCGCCGGTGACCGAACCCTTGGCGCCGTCCTGCCAGCCGCCGACGAAGAACGACTCGGTGTCTCCCACGAAGGAGACCGTGTTGTCGTAGGTCGGGGTCGAGAGCAGGCGTCGGTAGCCGAGGTAGGCGTTCCAGACGCTGGCGACGCCTTCGCCGAGCTTCTTCTCCTTGGAGAAGCGGACCATGAGCGAAGCCGCGGACTGGGAGTAATCCTGCTCGGCGTAACGCAGGCCGATGTCGCCGGCGCCGGTCTCGGCGTAGGCGTCCTGGCTGTAGTGGGCGTAGTCGACGGCGAGGATCGGGGTGACGCTGACGCCTTCCGAGGCGAGGGCGAAGCGACGTCCGAACTGGAGCGTGCCGCCGAACTCATCGCCGTCGTATTCGCCCTGCGCGCGCTCGCCGACGGCCGTCTGACGGTTCGTGTCGGTGTCATGCTGGGCGCCGCTGACCATGGCGTTGAGGAAGAACTGGCCGACCGGGACGCGGACGTAGGCGCCCACGATGGTCGAATTCACGTCGGACTCGTCGCCGGCGCGGATGCCGTCGGAGGTGACGGAGGCCATGCCGTAACCGAGGGCCAGGCCGACGACGGCGTCGCCGACGACGCGGTCGGTGCCGACCACGGCGCCGCCGAGGTTGGCACGGAAGCCGGCGTATTCGCCGCCGTTGTCGCGGCTCTGGCGGCCGCCGAAGGCGCGGACCCAGTAATCATTACCCGAAGCGTGCTTCGTGGTCATGTCGGCCGAAGCGTCGAGGACCGTGCCGATGGCCTGGGAGGTGAGGCCGAGGGAAGCCTGGACCGCGGCGCCGTCGCCGGCGGGGGTCAGGAGCTGCAGCTGACGGGCGAGGTTGGCGGCGTTGTTGCCGTAGCCCCACTGGTCCAGGTCGAGCTTGTTGAAGACCGTGGCGAGGCTGGCGGAGTAACCCGTGCCGGCGGCGGCGAGGGCGCCGAGACGGATCGCCATGCCGTCGCCGCGGCTGCCGAGGCTGGCCGACTTGGTGACGTAGGTCATCGCATTGCGCGAGGTCGTGACGACGAGGTCCCCGTTGACGCGGCTCAGCGTGGTGTCGATCGTGAAGCTGTTGTCACGGAGCGTGCCGGCCTGGGCGCCGGTCGCGCCGCCGTCGACGTCGACCAGGGTGGCGCTGACGTTGTTGCGGAGGCTGCCGAGGAAGGAGACCTGGATGGTCTCCGCTCCCGACATGACGAGGGACGAACCTGCGTCGAGACCGGTCAGCCGGCTCGAAGACAGCGGCGCGACCAAGCCGTTGTTGCCGGCGAGGGTGGTGAACGGGGTCGCCGCGACGGCGAAGCCGAGGGTGCCGCCGTTCGTCGTCAGGGTGTCGCCGAAGGTCGAACGGGAAACGGTGCCGAGCGACAGCGTGCCGTTGGCGTTCTTCGTATGGACGAAGTCCACCGACGTGCCGCCGACGAGGGTCTGAGCGCCGGAGGTGTAGAGCGTGGTGCTGGCGTCGGCGAGCGTCACGTCGGTGCCGAGGTGGATGTTCGCGGTGAGCGTGGCCACGGTGGCGGTGGCGTTGCCCGAGACGACGCCCGTATTGCCGATGACGGTGTCGACCGAGAAGATGTCGAAACCGAGCGACTGGGCGGAGCTGGCCTGGGTCGTGTCGGTGTGGAAGTTGACCGAACGGAGACGGTCGGCGGCGGTGCCGATCGAACCGGCGAGCGTGGTGCCGCCGAGGTAGTTGAGCACGCCCTGGTTGTCGTTGGTCGTGGTGACCACGCCCACGACGCGCTTGGCGTCGTTGAAGTTCACCGTGCCGTCCGCCTCGTAGACGAGCGGGCCGACGAGGTCGTCGGCGAAATTGACCGTGCCCGTGCCGACGACGTGGAAGGTCGTGCCGCTGACGAAGACCCTGCCGCCGAAGTTCACGACGGTGCCGTTGACGCCGGCGCGGATGTCGCCCGGGGTGGAGCCGGCGAGGACCAGGCCGCTGGCCGGAGCGCCGACCTGGCCGACCACGGTGCTGTCGCCCAGGAAATCAAGGGTCGCGACGTTGGCGTTCTGGAGGCTGATGCCGCCGGCGCCGAAGGTGAGGTTGACGCCGGAACCGATGGCGAGGGTGCCTTCGCCGCCGGAGGTGAAGTCGACCGCGCCGATCAGGCCGCTGGCCGCCGCGCCGCCGTTGGCGCCGTTGAGGACGAGCGTGCCGTCGCCCGCGAAGGTGACCAGGTCGACGTGGGAGACGCCGGCGGTCGGGGTCGCGCCGTTGAAGCGGGTCGTCGTGCCGGTCGCGCCGACCGTGGCGGCGGCGAGGCTGGCGGAGGCGCTGCCGATGCTGCCGCTGACGGTCTGGTTCCCGGCGGTGAGCACGAGCGAACCCGTGCCATCGGCGGTCGTGACGATGTCACCGGTGACGTTGGCGCGCGCGTCGAGGGTCGAACCGTTGGCGAGGGAGACCGTGTTCGCGGTGATGTTGCCCGTGACGACGAGGGTGCCCTGCGAGCTGGCGCCGACGCCGGCTCCGGCCGAACCGACGCTGAGGGTGTCGACGCCGTTGATGGATCCCGTCAGCTGGGAGTTCCCGCCCGCGAAATTGAGCGTGCCATCGTTCGTGCCGACGACGTTGCCCACGAGATCCTTGCCCGCGGCGATGTTGACCGTGCCGGTCGTGCCCTGGAAATCAATGTTCCCGCTCAGGCCTTGATGGAAATTGGCCGTCCCGCCGAAGCTGAAGGTCAGCGTTCCGAACTGGGTGGTGCCGTCGACGACGTTGAAGTTCGCCGTTCCTTGCTGAAGTTCGTACTGGATGGCGTTCAGGGTGTTGTTGTAGTCCGAACGACCGGCACCGGTCAGGCCGACCTGCAGGTAGGATACGCCGGTGATGGTGGAGATGTCCGGCGCGTTGAGACCGGAGTAGAGCGCCCAGAGGCGGGCGCCGGCGGAACCGATCGTCGAGAAGGTCGCCGCCTGCGTGCCGCCCATGAGGGCGAAGAGGCCGAAAGAATCCGCATTGGTCAGCGCCGTGCCGGTGATGTTGTGACCGGAGGCCATATCCAGACGCGAGAAGTTCGCGCCGCTGTTGATGGTCACGGTCTGGGCGAAGACGTCGCCGTCGATGGTGGTGCGGGACGTGGAGTTGGCGCTGAGGTCCGTACCGAGGCCGGCGTTGACGGCGCCGACGTTGAGGAGACGGAGGGACTTGCCGGCCGCGCCGACCTGGCCGGTGACGGACTGGACGCCGCCGACCATCGTCAGGACGCCGTTGTTGTTGGTGTCGGTGACGAAGTTGGCGAAGACGGTGGAGAAACGGGAAGTGCCGGAGGCATCGAGACCGCCGACCTGGACCTTGCCGTCGGTGTTGAAGTAACGGACCGTGCCGAGCGTGTCATCGACGAGGCGGGTATCGAGGCCGGCGACGAAGGCCACGGTGCCCGCGGCGTTCAGGTTGACGACATTGGCGTCGGTGTAGCCGTTGACGATGACCTCGGAAGAATTGCCGCCCTGCAGGTCGATGGCGCGGAAACTGCCGCTCTGTCCGATATTATCGGCGACCGTGCTGCTGCCGCTGAAGACGAGCGAGCCGCTCTGCTGGCCGGAGGTGAGGATGCTGCCGCTGATATCGCTGTCATTGCCGACGGTCAGGGTGGCGTTGTTGCCGGCGAAATCGACGTCGGCGTCGAGGTAGACGCCGTTGGCGAGGGAGAGCGAGCCGCCGGTCGTGAAGCGGACCGTGCTGGCGCGGACGAAGGCGCCGTTGAACACGACGTTGGAACCGGCGACGTTGATGGTGGAGCCGAGGAAGCGGCCAAGCTCGACCGAGCTGTTGACGTTGTTGCCGCCCATCAGGTTGATGGTCGCCGAGCCGACGGCCGTGATGGCCCCGTCGATCTGGTTAGCCAGGCCGGTGTAGGTGAGCGAGAGGGCGTTGGCGTTGATGCTCGTGGCGCCGGCGACGTTGCCGTTGAAGGTGGTGGCGCCGGAATTCAGGTTGATGGCGCCGACGAGGGTCGCGCCGTTGATCCGGTTGACGCCGGAAAGATTGAGGGTCGAGTTGACGAAGACATCCGTATGGATGGCGTTGCGTCCGGGGGTCGCGTCGATCACCGAGTCCGCGACGTTCAGGACGGAGTTGTAGCTGTTCGGGTTATACAGGTTGTAAGAGATGACATGGTTGCCCAGGTTCTCGATTGAAACGCTGACATTAGGAATAGTCGCGACGCCCACCGGCGAGGGGAACACGACCGTGGCCACGCCGAGCAAGGTGCTGCTGAACGCGCCGTCCTGGTAGACGTAAGCGGTGATCTGGGAATTGACCCCCGCTCCTACGGCGAGCAGGGCGCCGTTGCGGTAGCCCAGGAAGTTCACCGAGCCGCTCTGGATGGCGGAAGTAATGCTGCGGGTGAGCACCGGAGTCGTCAGCGGACGCAGACCATAGGTCCAGACACCGGCTCCGTAGCCGATGTTGGTCGGAGTGTATAGGTCGACAATGTAACGGGAGGGACCGAGGTCATCGACGGTGTAGTTGAGCTCGGCGGCGCGGGCGGCCGGGGTGGCGGCCGTCAGCAGGACGGCGGCGGCAAGGAGGGAACGGAGACCAAGGCGGCTTTTCTGTTTCATAATTACTGACAGAACAGTCCTTAAACCGCTCGTCTGTCCATATTTTTATTACAAACAGACCCGACGGACCCTTCGTGCCTGCTTTCAGTCACCCGAAATCAACCCCGCCGCAACGCGATCAGGAACTCCTTATTACCGTCGCCGCCCTCGATGGGGGACGGGATGACCCCGAGGACCTGGGCGCCCGGCAGGCCCTGGGCGGCCGCGGTCAGGGCCTCGACGACCCGGGCGTGGATGGCCGGGTCCTTGATGATGCCCCGCCCTTTGTCGGCCTCGGCCTTGGTCGCCTCGAACTGCGGCTTGATGAGCGCGACGAGGTGCCCGCCCTGCCCGACCCTTTGCCAGGCGATCGGCAGGATGAGGCCCAGCGAGATGAACGAGAGATCCATGACCACGATGCCGAAGGTCGGGTGCGGCAGCTCGACGTGGTTGAGCTCCCGCGCGTTGAACTTCTCGAGGTTCCTGATGCGCGGATCGTTGCGCAGCTTCGAGTGGAGCTGGGCCGTGCCGACGTCGACGCAGGTCATGCTGACGACGCCGCGCTGCAGGAGGCAGTCCGTGAAGCCGCCGGTCGAGGCGCCCACGTCGAGACCATGCAGGCCCTCGACGGGGATCTTGAAATGATCGAGCGCGCCTGCGAGCTTCTCGCCTCCGCGGGAGACGAAGCGCGGCGGCTGGTCGACGGTGAGCACGGCGTCCTCCGGGAAGGACTGCGAAGGCTTCTGCACCACGGCGTCAGGTCCGGAGCGGACCTTGCCGGCGAGGATGAGCGCCTGGGCGACCGAGCGGGACGGCGCGAGCGAAAGCTTCAGCAGCAGTTCGTCCGCGCGCATCCTGCCGGGCTTCGCGGCCATCGGTCAGTCGAGGAAGCCCGTGAGGGGCGAGGTCGGTTCGGCCTTGTCGGAACCGACGCCCAGCCCGGCGGCACGGGCGGAGTGGCCGGCGTCGACCGCGAGCCGGAAGGCGCGGGCCATCGCGACCGGGTCGCCCGCAGAGGCGATGGCGGTGTTCACCAGCACGGCGGAAGCACCCAGCTCAAGGGCCTCGGCGGCGTGCGAAGGCGCGCCCAGGCCGGCGTCGACGATGACGGGCACCGTGGCCTGCTCGATGATGATGCGCAGGAAATCGCGGGAGAGCAGGCCGCGGTTGGAGCCGATCGGCGCACCGAGCGGCATGACCGCGGCGGCGCCGACTTCCTCGAGACGCTTGGCGAGGACGGGGTCGGCGTGGATGTAGGGCAGGACCGTGAAGCCTTTCTTCACGAGCTCGCGGCAGGCCTCGAGGGTCTCGACCGGGTCGGGCATCAGGTATTTCGGATCCGGGTGGATCTCGAGCTTCAGCCAGGAGGTCCCGAGCGCCTCGCGGGCGAGCTCGGCGGCGAAGACCGCCTCCTTGGCCGTGCGGACGCCGGACGTGTTCGGCAGGATGAGATGCTTCGCGGGGTCGAGCGCGGAGAGGATGCCGTCGTCCTGGGCGCCGAAGCGCACGCGCTTGATCGCCATCGTCACCACCTCGGCGCCGGACGCGTCGAGCACCGCGCGGAGCTGCGCGGCGGAGGCGTACTTGCCCGTGCCCGTGAGGAGGCGCGAGGCGAAGGTGCGGTCGGCGATACGGAGCGAGGACATCGGAGCCTGCACAATCCGAGAGTCCTCGGGGTTGTCCAGCCCTCGCCTCGGGAAACCTAGCCGGAGACGGCTGCGACCAACGTTTTCGCGGCCGAAACCGGGTCGTCCGCCAAGGCGATGGCGCCGCTCACGGCGATCCCGTGGGCGCCGAGGGCGCGGAGAGCCGGCCAGTCGGCCGCGGTGACGCCGCCGATGGCGTAGCACGGCAAGGGCGCGGCGGCGGCGATGAGGCCGGCCAAGGATGCCGGCGAGTGGACGGCCGCGAGCTTCTGCTTGCTGAGCGTGTGGCGGAACGGACCGACGCCGGCGTAGTCGACCCGGACGCCGGCGAAGCGGGCGACATGGGCGGGTTCGTTGAGCGTCACGCCGACGATCGCGGACTCGCCGAGCAGGGCGCGCGCGGCGGCGGGCGAGGCGTCGTCGCCGCCGAGATGGACGCCGTCGGCCTCGGCGCGCAGGGCGACCTCCGGCGAATCGTTCACGACGAAGACCGCGCCGAAATCACGGCACAGCTCGGCGATGGCCGTCGCCTCGGCGACCCACGCCTCGGCCGGCAGCCGCTTCGCCCGCAGTTGGATCCAGCGGACGCCGCCGGCGAGCGCCGCCCGGGCCTGTTCGCGATGCGCGCGCGGAGCGGCGTCGAGCGTCAGGAACTGCAGGCGGGGGAACACGGCCTCAGTAGGAGCGCTTCAGCCGGCGGGCTTCCTTGCCGGACCACGCGCGCTCGAGGTCGAGGAAGGCGCGGACCGGGTCGGGCTGCTTCCACACCGAACCGATGAACCCGATGCCGTCGAAGCCCAGCTCGCGGGCCTTCGCGGCGTTCTTCGGCGTGATGCCGCCGAGCGCGTGGACGGGGGCGCCGCCTTCGGCCTTCCAGCGCTGCAGGATGACCTCGTATTCGCGCAGGGTGCGGCGCGGGCGATGGTCCTTCTTGGAGACGGACTCGAAGATCGGGGCCAGGAAGACGTAGGCGCAGGCCTTGTCGGTCGAACGCAGCTCGTCGTAGTCATGGCACTTCACGCTGACCTTGGCGTGCTTGGGCCAGCGGCGGGGGACGCGCTCGCCCGGATGCATCTGGAAGCCGCCGAGACGGTGGGCCTCGACGAGCTCGGGCTCCTCGCCGAGCACGATGCGCGGCCAGAAGGCCTCGGGGATGGCGCGGAGGAACTGCTCGTAATGACGGCGCTCCCAGTCCTTGCGGACCTGCACGTGCAGGCGGCCGAGGCCGGCGTCGAAGAGGCGGCGGACCGTCTTCGGGTCCCAGCTCCCGTCGTTGGGGGTGAACAGGACGAGGTTCTCCGGGGCCGGGGCTTCCGGCTCGTTGACGAAGAGACCTTTGATGAACTTGAACATGAGGGGAATCAGCCGCCTTGGGCGGCGCGGATGACGAGGATGCGGGCGCCCTCGGTCAGCACGTGGGCGGACCAGCGGGAGCGCGGCACGACCTGTTCGTCGACGGCGGCGGCCACGGCCGGCTCCTGGGCCACGCCGAGCTCGGCGAGGAGCTCGGCCAGCGTCCGGGCGGCGGTCTCCTTGGGCTCATCGTTGACGTTCACGCGCATGCGAGGAAGACCCTGCCCCTCCGCGGGCGGGCTGGCAAGCGGAGGTTTGAGGTTGCGGGCGAAGGACCGCGGGATTGCCTCGGACCCATGAAAACCCTGCGCCTCTGCCTGCTCTCCGCCCTGGCCGTCGTGGCCGGCCTCGCCCTCTCCTCCTGCTCCAACAACAAAGAATCCATGAAAGAACCCTCCGCCGCCGGCGCCACCCCCCGCGCCATCATCCACACCAACTACGGCGACATGACCGTCGAGTTCTGGCCCGACGTCGCCCCGCGCACCGTGGACAACTTCATCAAGCTCTCCCGCGAGAAGTTCTACGACGGCACGGCCTTCCACCGCATCATCAAGGGCTTCATGATCCAGGGCGGCTGCCCGAACTCCAAGGTCGGCGCCCGCGGCGTCCCCGGCACCGGCGGCCCCGGCTACCAGGTCAAGGCCGAGTTCAACAACCGTTCGCATGTGAAGGGCGTCCTCTCCATGGCCCGTTCGGCCGACCCGGACAGCGCCGGCAGCCAGTTCTTCGTCTGCCACGGCGACGCCTCCTTCCTGAACAACAAGTACACCGCGTTCGGCAAGCTCGTCGCCGGCGAGGAGACCCTCAACAAGATCGCCAACGTCCGCTGCGTCGGCATGGAAGGCTCCACCCCGACCGAGCGCGTGGAGATCACCAGCGTGGAGATCGTCGAGGCCAAGTAAGGCTTCGCTCTTTACAGCCCCCCCTCCCCCTCCCTAGACCAAATCCCCCATGAAATCCCTACGTTACCTCGCGGTCCTTCCCCTGATGGCCGCCGCCGCCCAGGCCCTCACCCTCGACGTCCAGCTCGGCTACGGCAAGCCGAACGCCCCGCTTTCCGGCGGCGCGGACGCGGACAACACCTCCGTCGTCGGCCTCGGCATCGGCACCTACCTCACCGAGAACTCCCACCTCGGCCTCAACCTCAGCACGCGCGACATCGTCACCACCGACCCCGTGGACGCCGCCGCCCGCACCGCGATCGTCGAGTACACCTACGAGCTCAACTCCACCGGCGGCATCAAGCCCTTCATCGGCGCCGGCATCGGCTACGGCTGGCTGAAGAACACCGCCAAGTCCACCGCCCTCGCCTCCGACGTCTTCGCCGGCATGCGCTTCGAGGTCACCGAAAGCGTCGACTTCACCGTCACCGCCCGCCTGCACCAGCTCTACAACGTCGACTTCGCGAACGTAGTCGGCGAAGAGAACCGTCAGGTCAACAGCTTCGAAGCGGTCGCCGGTCTCCGCTTCAAGTTCTGAGCGGTCGTCCGTTCCCCACGAAAGCCGCCCGCCCGGGCGGCTTTTTTGTGCCCGGGCGGGACGCGCCTCAGGGCCGCAGGAACCCTTGGTCCTTCATCCATTCGCCGAGCAGGTCCGTCCAGCGACGGGCGGCGAGACAACGTTCGGAAGCGCCCCAGCCGTGGCCGCCCTTGGCCCAGACATGGACTTCGGCGGAACCGCCCAGCGACTTCAGGACCTTGGCCAGGGCCATCGAACCCTCGGCGGGATAGGGATCGTCGGCGCTGTGGGCGAAGAACGCCGGGACCGGTTTCGCGCCTTTGGGCGGGACGACGCCGTCGGGACCTTCGCGGAGCGCGCCGTCGGGCTTGTCCTTCTCGAAGAGATAAGCCGGGTAGACCATCACGGCGAAATCCGGACGGGCGGCGTCGGCCGCGGCCGGCGCGTAGGCGACGCGGGCGGCGAGGTTGCCGCCGGCGGAGAAGCCGAGGATGCCGACCTTGCGCGGATCGGCGTTCCACTCCCGGGCGCGCGCGCGGGCGAGCTGCACCATGCGGCGGGCGTCGAGCTCGGGGACGACCCACGGCTTGTTCGGATCGCGGCGCGGGACGCGGTAGCGCAGCACCACGGCCGCGCTGCCGAACGCGTTGAGCCGGCGGGCGACCTCGGCGCCTTCGTGCTCCTCGGCGAGGATGCCGTAGCCGCCGCCGGGACAGACGATGACGAGCGGGGCGCCGGGCTGCGCGGCGGGGTAGGCCACGTATTCCGGGACCATCACGTCGGTCCGGTGGCCGTTCTTGTTGATGATCCCCTTGGGATCCTGCCCGGGCTTGGCCGCGAGCGTCTCCGCCGGCGGGACGCCGTCCCAGACGGGCGCGGGCGGCAGCGGCGCGGCGACGCCGCCGGCCAGGGCGAGGCACAGGGAGGTCAGGAGCAGGGTCTTCATGGGAAAGGTCACTCGTGGCGGAGGGCTTCGATCGGGTCGAGCTTGGCGGCGCGCAGGGCGGGATAGACGCCGGCGATGAGGCCGATGACCACCGAGAAGGCGAGGCCTTCGCCCATGATCACCCAGTCCAACGTCGCGACGGCCCCGGTCGGCAAGGCCTGCGTGAGGATGAAGTTCATCAGCGTGACGATGCCCACCGAGACCAGCAGGCCGAGGAGGCCGCCGACGACCGAGACGACGGCCGCCTCCGCGAGGAACTGCAGGAACAGGTCGGAGCCGCGGGCGCCGACCGCCTTGCGCACGCCGATCTCGCGGATGCGCTCGTTGATGGAGGCCAGCATCACGTTCATGATGCCGATGCCGCCGACGAAGAGCGAGATGCCGGCCACGCCGCCCAGCGACAGCTTGAAGGCGGCCTCGGTCTTGCGGAAGTCCTCGAGCGTCTGCTCGTTGGTCGAGATGGAGAAGTCGCGGAGCCCCTTGTGCGCCGCGAGCATCGTGCGCTCGGTCTGGTCCACGGCGTCGCGCAGCTGCTCCGGGTCCGTGATGCGCAGGCCGAGGCCGGTCAGCCGGTCGTTGCCGTTGTACTTCGTCAGGGCGGTGCTCACCGGGATGAACGCCCCGCTGTTGCGCCAGCGCCAGGCGCCGCCGGAGCTGCGGGAGTTCGCCGAGCGGATCTGCATGCCCGTGCCCTCGATGTTGTTGAGCACGCCGATGACCGTGAAACGCCGGCCGCGGACCTTGACGACCTGGCCGACCGGATCGACGTTCGGGGCGAAGAGCTCGGGGATGACGGCCGAGCCGAGCACGATGACGTCGGTCATGTTCAGGACGTCGAGGTCGCTCACGAAGCGGCCCTGGTCCGGCTCGACCCAGCGCTTGGCCACGGGGAGGTAGTCGGCCGTGACGCCGGTGACGTAGGTGTTGGTCTCGCGGTCCTCGTAGACGATCTTCTCGTAGCCCACGCGGGCCTCCGGCGAGATGTTGCGGATGAGCGGGGCCGTCCGGCGGATCCGCTCGACGTCGCGCATCGTCAGGCCTTCGGAGAGTTCGGCGAGGTGCTCCTGCTCCTTCGGCAGCTGCTCGCGGAGGATGGTGATCTTCTCGATCCCGCCCATCGCGTCGACGAACTGGCGGAAGTTGCCGACCATCCCCTGCACGACGGTGACCATCGCGACCAGCGAGGCGACCCCGAGGATGATGCCCGACATCGAGAGCAGCGAACGGACCTTGTTGGCCTGCAGCTCGCGGAGGCCGTTGATGACGGCCGGACGGACGCGGTCGAAGAGCCTCATCGGACGCGGTCCTCCTGGACGAGGCCGGCGCGCATCGAGATGACGCGACGGGCCTTCTCGGCGACGGAAAGGTCGTGCGTGACGAGCACGACGGTGATGCCCTCCTTGATGAGCGACCCGAGGAGGTCGAGCACGCGGTCGACGTTCTTCACGTCGAGGTTGCCCGTGGGCTCGTCGGCGAAGATGATGGACGGCGTGCCGACGATCGCGCGGGCGACGGCCACGCGCTGGCGTTCGCCGCCCGAGAGCTGCCCGGGGCGATGGCCGAGGCGATGCGTCATCCCGACGCGTTCGAGGGCCGCGCAGGCGGCGGCGAGGTTGGCCGCCGGGTCCGAACCGTCGCGGTAGAGCAGCGGGAGGGCGACGTTCTCCTCGATGGTGAGGCGCGGCAGGAGGTTGAAGGCCTGGAAGACGAAGCCCACGCGGTGGGAGCGGTACCAGGCGCGGCGGTCCGGGTCGAGCCGCGCGACCTCCTCGCCGTCGAAGACGATGCTGCCCTCGCTCGGCGTGTCCATGAAGCCGAGGATGTGCATGAGGGTGGACTTCCCCGAGCCGGAAGGCCCCAGGATGGCCACGAACTCGCCCTTCTGGAAATCCAGGTCGACGCCGTCGAGGGCGTGGACGTTCTCATCGCCCATGCGGTAGGTCTTGCGGAGGCCGCGGATGGTGATGAGGGGCGGCATCTCAGCGGGTCAGGGCCGGGCGCACCAGGCTGACGACGTCGCCGAGCGCGACGCCTTCCTTGATTTGCGTCCAGCTGGCGTCGCTCAGGCCGAGGCGCACCTTGCGGGACTCCCACTCGCCGTCGGCGGCGCGCACGTAGACGACGCGGTCCGCCCCCTCGACGAACACGGCGGAGACCGGGACGGCCACGCAGCCCTTCACGCTGTCGACGGTGACGGTCACGTTCGCGCTGACGCCCGGACGCACCCCGTCGCCCGCCGCGAAGGAGACCTGCGTCGGGAAGACGCGGAGGTCGGGGACCTTGAGGTCGGCCGTGCCGAAGGGCGTCATGAACGTGATCTTGCCCTGCTTGCGCAGGCCGGGGATGGAATCGAAGGTCACCACGGCGTCCTTGCCGAGCTCGACGCGGGTGGCCGAGAACTCGTTGAGGTTGACGTCGACGCGGAGCACCGAGGTGTCGGACACGGTCATCAGGGACGTGCCGTTGTTGATGGACTGCGCGCCGATGACGATCTGCCCGACGAGCACGTTGCAGTCGGAGACCTGCCCGTCGTGCGGCGCGCGGATGACCGTGCGGCGGACCATCTCGACCGCGGTGTCGAGCTTGGCCTGGGCGATGTCCCGCTGCAGCTTGGCGACCTCGTAGGCGGTGCGGTGGTCGAGGACCTCGCGCTCGGAGACGAAGTTCTGCTTCACGAGGACCTCGACGCGCCGGAGGTCGCGCTCGAGCCGCTCGAGCGTGAAGGTCTGCAGCTGGACGGACCGGCGGGCCTGCTCCTCGTCGGCGTTGGCGAGGACCGGGTCGAGCTCCACCAGGACCTGGTCCTTCTTCACCATGTCGCCGGTCTGGACGTGCAGCTTGAGGATGGGGCCGCTGACCTGGGCGCGGATGGAACTGTAGGTGACCGCGCGGACGAAGCCCGCCGCCTCGACGGTCTCGCGGATGTCGCGCTTCTCGGCGCGGGCCTCGGACGAAGGGGCGCCGGCGCGCGCGGGCTTCTTGGCGGGCCAGAAGGCGTAGGCGAGGCCGCCGACGACCACGGCGAGGAGGAGAGGCTTGAGGAACTTCATGGGGTGGTGGTCAGAGGGGGCAGCGGATCCGTGAGCCCGTGGCCGTCGCCGACGTTCAGTTCGACGGCGTCCAGGGTGAAGCCGTGGCGGGGCAGGATCGAGCCGTCGAGGCGGGCCACCTTGGCGGAGGCCGCGCGCGCGTCGAGGTTCGCCTGCACCCAGGCGAGCTGGCCGGCGTCGAGCGCGGCCTGCGCCTGGAGGACGCGGGGCAGGTCGGACTGGCCGGCGGCGAAGCGGGCGCGCTCGCCTTCGTAGGACTGCCGCTGCAGCTCGAGCGCCGACGTGGCCGCCTCGACCCGCGCGCGGGCGGCCTCGAGTTCGCGCCAGGTGGCGCGGGCGGAGAAGACGAGCGACTGGCGGACGTCGGCGAGACGCAGCTCGGCCTGCCGCCGGGAACGGGCGGCGGCGCGGAGGTTCGCCTCGGCCTCGCGGAAGCCGAGCGGGAAGGACAGCCGGAGCTCCGCGAAGTTGGTCCAACCGGCCTGTCGGCGGTAGTTGTCGAGGCCGCCGGAGACGCCGCCGCCCGCAGCACCCGCGTCGCCGTAGCGGCCGGAGCCGACGGAGAGGTTGAGGCTGGGCTGGTCGTTCTGCTCGGCCTGCGCCACGAGCGCGTCGGCCTGCACGATGTTGGCGCGCTGGATCTCGGTGGCGAAGTCGAAGTCGGCGACGACGCGGATCCACGGGGCGAAGGCCGCGGCCGCGGGCACGGCGGTCGTGGGCAGCGGATCCACCGCGAGCGGCTGGTCGACGTCTTCCGCCGTGCCTTGGCCGAGGAGACGGCGGAGGCTCATCTCGGCGTTGTCGAGCGCCTGCCGGGCGTTCAGCACGCCGACGCGCTGGGCGGCGACGTCGGCCTCCGCCTGCAGCTCATCGAGGATGGTCGCGTCGCCGAGGGAGCGGCGGGCCCGGATCTGTTCGAGCAAGGACGAGGAAGACTTCAGGCTGGTCTCGCGGAAGGCGACGAGCGCGCGGGCGGACGCGAGCGTCCAGTAGCCGATCTCCGCGTCGCGGATGAGGTCGAGCGCCGAGGCGCGGAGGGAGAGCCGGCTGCGCAGCGCGGACTGGCGCGCCGAGATGAGCGCGGTGAGGTTCACGGCCCGCCACCCGCCGGCGAGCAGCGGCTGCGTGTAGGCGACGTTCGTGCCGACGCCGTAGGACGAAGCGAGGCCGACGGCGCCCGAATCGGCCCACGTGCGGGCGAGGCCGGTGCCGACCGAGAGCGTGCCGCCCCAGGAGTAACGCTGGCTGAGGCTCAGGTTGGAGTCATGGAGCCGGTCGGCGGGATCGCCTGCCAGGATCTCGGCGGGCGTCCGGCTGCCGGTCAGGCGGTTGGTCCAGGCGAAGGTCGGGTCGAACGCGGAAAGCGAGACGTCGACCGCGTCGAGGGCGCGCCAGGCGTCGAGACGGGTCACGGCCAGGCCGAGATTGTGCCGCAGGGCGCGGTCGACCGCCTGCCGCAGGGTCAGGGCCGGGACGGCGGCGGACGCGGGCGCAGGGGCGGGCGCGGCCGGTCCGGCGGCGAGCAAAGTCGCCGAAGACAGGAAGGCCAAGGTGAGCGCGAGCCGCATCAAGTTAGGGGTAAGTACCCATCTAGGCAGAGTTTGTTCCCTCCGTAAAGCAAAGCGGCGCGCCTTTCGGCGCGCCGCGGTGCGCGGTCCGGAGACCCGGGCTTACTTGGCCTTGGAGATCTCGACGAGCTCGACCTCGAACTCGAGGACGGACTTGCCGGGGATGGGGCCCTGACCCTGCTCGCCGTACGCGATGGCGGAGGGGCAGTAGAGGACGATCTTGCCGCCGACGCCGATGAGCTGGACGCCTTCGGTCCAGGCGGGGATCACGCCGCTGAGGGGGAATTCGGACGGCTCGTTGTTGCGGTTCTTGGTCGAGTCGAAGACCTTGCCGTCGACGAGCTTGCCTTCGTAGCGGCACTTGACGGTGGAGGCGGCGGTCGGCTTCACGTCGGAACCCGGGGCGAGGATCTTGTAACGGAGGCCGGAGGCGGTCTTCGTCACCGACTTGTCGGCGTCGATCTTGGCGAGGAATTCGTCGTTCTGCTTGCCCCACTTGCCGGCCTTGGCGTTGACGCGCCCCTGGAAGAGGGCGTCGGCGCCTTCGCCGAGCTCGGCCGGGTCGAACTTCGGCTTGTCGCCGCGCATCGCCTGACGCACGCCGGCGAGGAAGAGGTCGAGCTCCTCGTCCGTGAGCTCGAGCTGCGAGTTCACTTGCGGCATAGGGGACTGGCTGGCGATGGAATAGCCGAGCATGGTCCAGGCCTGTTTGACCTGATCAGGGGTGAGGGTTTTCACTTTGGGTGCGGGGGGAGGGGTGACGGCGGCCGGGGCGGCCTTCGGCTCATCGGCGGCGTGGAGGGAAGCGACGGCGACGGCCAACGCGGCGAGGACGGGGTGTTTCATGGGAAAGGAGTTCCTAACCGATTCAGGCCTTCGGGGGAAGCACCTTCGCATGCTCCTGGAGGGAGCACACGGTCAGCGGATGCTCGCGGAGGGAGCGGATGCCCAGGATGGCCGCGCGGGCGGCGTTCATGGTGGAGGCCATGTAGACGCCGCGGAGGACGGCTTCGGCGCGCATGGCGTTCTCGTCCTTGCGCGGGAGCATGCCGGCGGCGGTGTTCACGATCATCTGCAGCTGGCCGTTCTTGAGGAGGTCGAGCGCGTTGGGGCGGGCGCCTTCCGAGATCTTGCCGAGCTTGGTGACCTTGATGCCGGCGGCCTCGATGGCCGCGGCGGTGCCGCTGGTGGAGTAGAGGTTGAAGCCGAGGGCGGCCAGGTCGCGGGCGACGGCGACGGCGCCGTCCTTGTCGCGGTCCTTGACGGAAAGGAAGGCGCTGCCGGCGACGGGGAGCGCGGGCTGGGCGGCCATCTGCGCCTTGGCGTAGGCCATGCCGAGGTCGTCGTCGCAGCCCATGACCTCGCCGGTGGAGCGCATCTCGGGCGAGAGCGCGACGGGGGCGCCGGGGAAGCGGCTGAAAGGGAAGACGGACTCCTTGACGGACCAGTAGGGCGGACGGATCTCGCGGGTGAAGCCGAGGTCCTTGAGCTTGGCGCCGAGCATGCAGAGCGAGGCGAGCTTCGCGAGCGGCACGCCGATGGCCTTCGACACGAACGGCACCGTGCGCGAGGCGCGCGGGTTGACCTCGAGCATGTACACGACGCCGTCCTTGATCGCGAACTGGATGTTCATCAGGCCGACGACCTTGAGGCGCTTGGCGAGGGAATGAGTGATGCGGCGGACCTCGTCGACGAGGGCGGGCGAGAGGGAGTGCGGGGGCAGCACCATGCCGGCGTCGCCGGAGTGGACGCCCGCGTGCTCGATGTGCTCGAGCATGCCGCCGATGACGGTGGTCTCGCCGTCGGCGATCGCGTCGACGTCGAGCTCGATCGCGTCCTCGAGGAACTTGTCGAGCAGCACCGGCTTGCCCGGGGCGACGTCGAAGGCCTCGCGGACGACGGACTTCAGCTCCTCCATGCCGTAGACGATGAACATGCCGCGGCCGCCGAGCACGAAGGACGGACGGAGCAGCACCGGGAAGCCGATCTCCTCGGCGGCGCGGTAGGCCTCCTCGGCGGAGAGGGCGGTCTTGTTGACCGGCTGGCGGATGCCGAGCTCGATGAGGATGTCCTTGAACTGCTGGCGGTCCTCGGCGAGCGCGATGCTCGCGGGCGAGGTGCCGACGACGGTGACGCCGTGGGCCTCGAGGTCCGCGGCGAGGTTGAGCGGGGTCTGGCCGCCGAACTGGACGATGGCGCCGACGCACTGCTCGGTGCGGTAGATCTCGAGGATGTCCTCGAGGGTGAGCGGCTCGAAGTAGAGCCGGTCGGAAGTGTCGTAGTCGGTGGAGACGGTCTCGGGATTGGAGTTCACCATCACCGTCTCGAAGCCCGCGGCGCGGAGCGCGTAGGAGGCGTGCACGCAGCAGTAGTCGAACTCGATGCCCTGGCCGATGCGGTTCGGACCGCCGCCGAGGATCATGACCTTCTTCTTGGCCGACGGACGGACCTCGGACTCGTCGCCGTACGACGAGTAGAAGTAGGGCGTGAAGGATTCGAACTCCGCGGCGCAGGTGTCGACCAGGCGGAAGGTCGTGCTGATGCCGGCGGCGTTACGCTTGGCGTAGACGTCGGCCGGGGAGAGGCCGGTGGCGTGGGCGATCTGGCGGTCGGCGAAGCCGGCCTCCTTGGCCTGACGGAGCAGGTCGGCGGAGACGCCTCTGCCGGCGGCCTTGAGCGCGAGCTCGAGGTCGACGAGGCCGCGCAGCTGGCGCAGGAACCACGGGTCGATCTTGGAGAGGTCGAAGATCTCCTGCTCGGTGAGGCCGGCGAGCATCGCGTAGCGCACGAAGAACGGACGCTCCGGGTTCGGGCGGGCGAGGCGGGCGCGGATCTCGGTGAGGTCGGGGAACGCGGCGTCGCCGTGCTTGCCGCCGCAGCCGAAGCCCCAGGCGCCGATCTCGAGGGAGCGGAGCGCCTTCTGGAAGGATTCCTTGAACGTGCGGCCGATGGCCATCGCCTCGCCGACGGACTTCATCGCGGAGGTGAGGGTGGTGTCGGCGCCGACGAACTTCTCGAAGGTGAAGCGCGGGATCTTGGTGACGACGTAGTCGATCGTCGGCTCGAAGCACGCCGGCGTCGACTTCGTGATGTCGTTCCGCAGCTCGTCGAGCGAGTAGCCCACGGCGAGCTTGGCGGCGATCTTGGCGATCGGGAAGCCGGTGGCCTTGGAGGCGAGGGCGGACGAACGCGACACGCGCGGGTTCATCTCGATGACGATCATGCGCCCGTTCTTCGGGTTGACGGAGAACTGGATGTTGGAACCGCCCGTCTCGACGCCGACGGCGCGGATGACGGCGAACGAGGCGTCGCGCATCAGCTGGTACTCCTTGTCGGTCAGCGTGAGCGCGGGGGCGACGGTGATGGAGTCGCCGGTGTGGACGCCCATCGGGTCGAAGTTCTCGATGGAGCAGATGATGACGCACTGGTCCTTGTGGTCGCGCATCACTTCCATCTCGTATTCCTTCCAGCCGAGGAGGCATTCCTCGATGAGGACCTCGTGGACGGGCGAGGCGTCGAGGCCGGCCTGGGCCATGCGCTCGAACTCCTCGCGGTTGTAGGCGATGCCGCCGCCGGTGCCGCCGAGGGTGTAGGAGGGGCGGATGATGACCGGGAACTCGCCGCCGATGAGGGCGATGGTCTCGCGCGCGGCGTCGAGCGTCTTGACCACGCGGGAGCGCGGCACGTCGAGGCCGATGTCGAGCATCAGCTTCTTGAAGATCTCGCGGTCTTCGCCGCGCTCGATGGCCGCTTCCTTCGCGCCGATCAGCTCGACGCCGTGCTTCGCGAGGACGCCGGTGCGGGCGAGCTTGAGGGAGAGGTTGAGGGCGGTCTGGCCGCCGAGCGTCGGGAGGAGCGCGTCCGGCTTCTCCTTCGCGATGATGCGTTCCACGGATTCGACCGTGAGGGGTTCCACGTAGGTGACGTCCGCCGTCTCGGGATCCGTCATGATCGTGGCGGGGTTCGAGTTCACCAGGATGACCCGGTAGCCTTCCTCCCGGAGGGCCTTGCAGGCCTGGGTGCCGGAATAATCGAACTCGCAGGCCTGGCCGATGATGATCGGTCCCGAGCCGATGATGAGGATTGAGCGGATATCGGTCCTCTTAGGCATAGTGTTCCGCGGACTGTCAGCGACCCTCGGAAGGTTGGTCAAGTGGGGACTTCTAACAATTGCGGGCGCGCCGCGGGAAGGCGCTTGCAGGGTCGTCCCGGGCGGTCATTCATCGGGGCGTGGACATCATCAGGATCGCCGGCATCAAGTCCTTCGGACACCATGGCGCCCTGCCCGAGGAGAAACGTCTCGGACAGCGGTTCACCGTCTCCGTCGACCTCGAGATGGACACCCGTCCGGCCGCCGCGGCCGACGACCTCAAGCTGACCGTCAACTACGCCGACGTCATCCGCACGGTCGAAGCCCAGCTGACCGGCCAGCCCGTCTACCTCATCGAGACCCTGGCCCAGCAGATCGCCGCGCGGATTCTGGGGACTTTTCCTATGGTGAAGGCCGTCACCGTCGAGGTGAACAAGCCCTTCGCCCCCGTGGCGGCGGAGTTTGACGCGATTTCGGTGAAGATCCGACGCGAGCGGGCGTGAGCAGGCAGCGCCGGCACTATATCCTCGGCCTTGGCAGCAACCTCGGGGAGCGCGCCGACCTCCTCGCCCAAGCCATTGCCCGCCTCGGCGCACTTTCCGGGGTGAAAGTATTGGCCGTCTCCGACGCGGTGGACTCCGACCCGGTGGGTTACGCCGACCAGCCTAATTTCTTAAACCTTTGTCTGGCAATGGTTTGTGATAAAAACCCCGACGAGCTGCTGATCGCGACCCTCGAGATTGAACGCCGCCTAGGCCGAGAACGGACGGCCAACCGCAACGGCCCCCGGACCGTGGACATCGACCTGCTCTTCTATGAAGGAGGCCCATGGGAGAGTCCGACGGTCACCCTCCCCCACCCTAGGTGGTCTTCCCGAGGTTTCGTCATCTTACCCCTGAGGAATCTGCTTCAGAACCCGGCCCTCGCTCAGCACCCCGCCTGGGCTTCGCTCGCCGCGGAGGTCCGCGCCCTGCCCGTCGGCGACCATGGCCTCCGTCCATGGCAAGGCCCGACCCCCTGGAGCAAGACTCCCTGACCCCCGACCGCTTCGGACACTGTCCGGCGCTCTGGCTCGCCCTACCCCTCCTCCTCGGCTGTTCGCTCTCCGCTTGGATCGGCGCAGCCCCGGGTCCTTGGCTGCTGTCGGGAGCCGTCGCCGGCGTCGTCGCCTGGGCCGGCCGATCGCGTGCCCTGCTCGCTTCCGTCATGCTGGCGATCGCCGGGACGTGCCTCGGCGCGGCCTGGCACCAGCTCCGGTCACCGCCGCAGGCGACCGTCTCGGTGCGCCGGCCCTTCGCCGAACTGCCGGTCCTGATCGAGCGCGCGTCCCCGCGGGCGGACGGGACCGGCTGGAGCGGCCTCGGCTGGATCACCGAACGCGACGGGCCGTACTTCCGGCGACGCATCGCGGTGTCCGCGCGCGGCGAATGTCCGGCCGAAGGCGCCGAACTCATGCTGTCCGGCGGACTCGTCGCCATCGCGGCGGACGCGGACGGCCACGACGGCTGGCTGCGTTCGCAAGGCGCGACGCTCCGGCTGCGCGGCGGCCGCGTGCTCGGCGAGCTCGCGCCGGCGTCGTCTTTCGCGCGTTGGCGGCAGGCGCAGCAGCGACGGCTCGACGCGTGGCTGCGGAACCTGCCCTGGGACGATCCGGACGGCGGCGCGCTGCTCGCCGCGACGATGCTGGGGCGGACGGCGCTGCTGCCCGCGGAAGCGAAGGAGGCGTTCGCGGCGACCGGCACCTTGCACCTCTTCGCCATCAGCGGCCTGCACATCGCCGGCATGGCGGCGGCCTTGCTCTGGCTAGCGCGCCGCGCGCGCCTGCCGGAAGTCCCCGCCGGCGTCGCCGTCCTCGCGCTCCTCTGGCTGTACGTGCAGGTGACGGGCGCCTCGCCGTCGTCCGTCCGCGCCTGGATCATGGCGGCGTTCCTCTGGGGCGGCCGCGTCGGCGAGCGGGCCACGCCGGCCCTGCAGTCGCTGGCCCTCGCCGGCTCGGTCACGTTGCTGCTCACGCCCGAAGCCTGCGCCGACGCGGGTTTCCAGCTCAGCTATGCGGCGGTGCTGGGCATCATCGTCGCCGGCGGCCCCGCGGCGGAGTGGTGCGCCCGGCCCACGGAGGAGGAGCGGCTCACGCCGCCGGCCGCGCGGTCCGCGACCCGGCGGCTCCGCTGGCAGGCGCGGAAATTCCTGCTGGGCGGGCTCTGCGTGTCGCTGGCCGCGACGATCGCGGGGACGCCGCTGACGCTCGGGCACTTCGGGAGCGCGAGCTGGGGCGGCGTATTCGTGAACCTCGTGCTCGTGCCGCTCTCGGAGGTCCCGCTGATGATCGGCATGGCTTCCGTCGCCTGCGGCGTGAGCGAAGCGCTCGCGGGGCCGGCGGCGTGGCTCAACGGGTTCGCCGCGGCGTGGCTGCACGGCATGACGTGGATCGCGGAGGCCTGCGCACGCCTGCCGGGGTTGCGGCTGGAGCTCGCCTTGGGCCAGCGTTGGCTCGGGCCGGCGGGAGGCGCGCTCCTCGCGGCGACGTTCCTCGCGCAGGCGCAGGCCCGGAGTCCGGCGCGGCTGCTCGGCGGGCCGGCGGCGGCGCTCGCGGCCTGGTTCGTGGTCGTCATTTTCCTTCATCGCCTATCCTGACCTTGCCAGCCGTCGCCGGGCGGGAAAATGTCCGGGCATGTCCCTGCCTTCCTTCCGTTCGCTCGCCGCGCTCGCGCTGGCGACCCTCTCGGCCGCCGCCGCGCCCCAGGAGTGGTCCGGCATCTATCCCGAGCTCGCCTATTTCAACAACGAAGGCGAGTGCGGCACCGGGGCCGTCGTGCCGTGGGCCGACCGCCTCTGGGTGATCACCTACGGGCCCCACCTGCCCTACGGCTCGAGCGACAAGCTCTACGAGTTCACGCCGGACCTCCGCCAGATCGTCCGCCCGGAGAGCGTCGGCGGCACGCCGGCGAACCGCATGATCCACCAGGAGTCGAACCAGCTGATCATCGGGCCCTACTTCATCGGCGCCGACCGCGCGGTGCGCGTCATCCCGCCGAAGCTGATGCCCGGCCGCCTGACCGGCAACGCCCGCCACCTGACCGACCCGGCGAACAAGGTCTACTTCGCGACGATGGAAGACGGCCTCTACGAGGTCGACGTGCGCTCGCTCGCGGTGAAAGGCCTCATCAAGGAGATCAAGAACAAGCCGAAGCCGGGCCAGACCGCGGAGGTCAGTCCGGCGACGATCACCTCGACCCTGCCGGGCTACCACGGCAAGGGCCTCTACTCCGGCCAAGGGCTGGTCATCCTGGCGAACAACGGGGAGCAGAGCGCGCAGGCCCTCGTCGACCCCACGGTCGTCAGCGGCGGCCTCGGCTCCTTCAACGGCGAAGGCAACTGGCAGCTCATCCGCCGCAACCAGTTCACCGAAGTCACCGGCCCCGGCGGTCTGACCGGCAACGCCGACCCGGCGAAGGATCCCCTCTGGACCGTCGGCTGGGATTTCCGCTCCGTCATCCTGATGGTGATGGAGGACGGCAAGTGGACGAGCTACCGCCTCCCGAAAGGCAGCCATTCCTACGACGGCGCCCACGGCTGGAACACCGAGTGGCCGCGCATCCGCGACATCGGCGAGGAGGGCTCCCGCCTGATGACCATGCACGGTCTCTTCTGGAAGTTCCCGGCGACCTTCTCGTCCAAGCAGTCCGCCGGGATCGCGCCGCGCTCCGCCTATCTCAAGGTCATCGGCGATTTCACGTTATGGCAGGACCGCCTCGTCTTCGGCTGCGACGACACCGCCAAGTCCGAATTCCTGAACAAGCGCCCCGCCAAGGGCGCGCTCGCGGGACCGGGCCAGTCGCAGTCCAACCTCTGGTTCACTTCGCGCGACACGCCCGACCGGCTCGGTCCGGCCATCGGCCGCGGCAGCGTCTGGGTCGACGAACTGGCGAAAGCGGGCGAGCCCTCCGACCCGTTCCTGCTCGCGGGCTTCGCCAAGCGCGCGGTCTTCCTCGCCCACGACGGCGAAGCCGCGACGACCTTCACGCTGGAGATCGACGCCCAGGGCGACGGCCAGTGGAAGCGCTGGCGCGACGTGGCGCTGAAGGCCGGCGAGCCCTCCGCCTGGGTCGAGATCCCGGCGGCGCTGCCCGGCGCCTGGATCCGCGCGAAGGCCGACCGCGACGTCGCCAAGGCGAGCGTCACGTTCCAATACGCGGCCGAAGACGGGCGTGCGACCGACCGCGACGCGCTCTTCGCCGGGCTCAGCAAGGCCGGCGACGCGACGTCGCAGGGCGCCTTCCTGCTGACGCGCGGCGCCAACCTGCGCACGCTCGCGGTGCTCGCCGCGAACGTCACGCCCGGCCAGACCACCCTCGGCGACGCCTACGAACTGTCCGCCGACCTGAAGCTCACCAAGATGGCCGACCAGAAGGGCGCCGACTTCTTCCGGCGCAACACCGAGATCCCCCAGGGCATCGTCACCGCCGACGACGCCTCCGTGATCTTCGAGGAAAGCGGCGTCCGCTGGCGCCTGCCGCGTTCGCCCTCCGCGGCGCACGACGGCCTGCTCGGCCGCTCGGCGCTGCGCAAGGCCCGCGAGGTCTGCACCGAGCGCGACATGCTGCAGGCCCACGGCACCTTCTACGAACTGCCGGCGCTGAACGCCAAGGGCGCCATCCGCATGCGGCCGATCGCGACGAGCGACGCCGCCGTGCATGATTACTGCTCCTACCGCGGCCTGCTCGTGCTCAGCGGCGTCTCGCCGGCCGCGGCCAAGGACGACCGCCATGTCATCCGCTCCGACGACGGCCAGGCCGCCGTGTGGGTCGGCGCCGCCGACGACCTCTGGAAACTCGGCAAACCCCGCGGCTTCGGCGGCCCCTGGAAGAACACCGCCGTGCAGAAAGGCGCGCCGTCGGACCCTTACCTCATGACCGGTTACGACAAGAAACGGCTCACGCTGGAGAATCATGGCGCCAAGGCCGTACGCGTGGCCGTCCTGCTCGACGTGGCCGGCGACGGACGCACGTCCGCCTACCGCACGTTCACGCTGTCGCCGGGCGAACCGGTGGAACATGCTTTCCCCGACTGGCTGAACGCCTACTGGGTCCGCTTCGTCGCCGACGAGGACGGCGTCCTGTCCGCGCAGCTGACCTACGAATAATCGCAACCCTCGGCCGTTTGCGCGGTTACATCCTCACACCCCCTCGTCCCATGCCGCTCCGTCTCCTCGCCCTGCTCGCCTTCCTCGCCCCGCTCGGCGCCGCCGAAGCCCCGGCCACCCTGCTCGCCCAGCCGGACAAGGAGATCGTCAGCGACGCCCTGACCAAGGACGCCCCCGCGGCGGACTGGAAGGTCGCCAAGGGCAGGTGGGAACGCACTGCGGACGGCGTACGCGTCGAGGAGATCCCCGCGGACAAGCACGGCGCCGTGAGCCGCGTCGCCCAGAAGCTCCAGGACCTGGTGATCGCGTTCGAATTCCGCCTCGACGGCGCTAAGGCCGTCTCGCTCAGCATCAACGCGACCAAGGACCACATGGCGCGCGTGCTCATCACCCCGACCAGCCTCCGCGTGCAGAAGGACGACCACGACCATGACGGGCCCGACAAGGCCGTCGTCTTCCTGAACGCGGCGCAGACGTTCGAAGCCGGCACCTGGCACCGCGTCGTGCTCGAGATGGTCGGCGACACCATGGTCGCGACCATCGACGGCAAGCTCAGCGCCTTCGGCCGCGACCCGCTCTTCAAGACCGAGAAAGTGAGCCCCGGCTTCACCTGCTCCGGCCAGTCCGCCACCTTCCGCCACTTCACCCTCTGGAGCGCCCAGCCCGAGGCCAAGGCCGCCTGGAAGGAGACCAGCGTGAAGGTCGCCGAAGCGATGGCCGCGGCCCCGAAGGTCGCCGCCCCCGCGGCGAAGGGCAAAGGCAAAGGCAAGGCCGCCAAATAAGCGGGACGGACCCTTTTTCGCGGGCGGAGGGTCATCTCCCCGCTTGCGCCGTGGGAGGTTACGACCAAGTTCAAACCTCCCCCTTTCATGAACGAGCCCTTCGACACCATCGAGGAAGCCCTGGCGGACATCGCCGCCGGGAAGCTCGTCATCGTGACCGACGACGAGAACCGCGAGAACGAGGGCGACCTCGTCATGGCGGCGTCCAAGGCCACGCCGGAGACCGTCAACATGATGATCCGCCATGCGCGCGGACTCATCTGCGTCCCGACGGTCGAGCACCAGCTGCGCCGCCTCGGCATCTCCCAGATGGTGCCCGAGAACCGCGAGTCCCAGCGCACCGCCTTCGCCGTGTCGGTCGACGCCGCCGAAGGCATCTCCACCGGCATCTCCGCGTACGACCGCGCGAAGACGATCGCGATCCTCGCCGACCCGCAGGCCAAGCCCGAGGCGCTCGTGCAGCCCGGCCACATCTTCCCGCTGCTCGCCCGGCCCGGCGGCGTGCTCCAGCGCGCCGGCCACACCGAGGCGGCGGTCGACCTCGCCTCCCTCGCCGGCCTGCACCCGAGCGGCGTCATCTGCGAGATCCTCAACGAGGACGGCTCGATGGCCCGCCTGCCCGAGCTCGTCGAGCTCAAGCGGAAGTTCGGCCTGCACATGATCTCGATCGCGCAGCTGATCGAGTTCCGCCACCGCCGCGAACGGCTCGTCGAGCTCGTCGCCGAAAGCCCCTTCGCCTCCGCCTGGGGCGCGTTCACCCTGCGCGTCTACCGCTCGCTCCCCGACGGCCGCCAGCACCTCGTCTTCACCCTCGGCCGGCCCGACGAGACGCCCACGCTCGTGCGCGTCCAGCGCGAGAACATGCTCGGCGACCTCTTCCGCGGCAGCGCCTTCGGGGCCGGCGCCTCGCTCGCCGCCAGCTTCGAGGCCGTGGCCAAGGCCGGCCGCGGCGTCATCGTCCACGTCGCCCAGCCCTTCGGCGGCCTGCAGGCCGACCAGGACGGCGTGCGCCTCGGCCAGATGGACGCGCGCGACTACGGCATCGGCGCCCAGATCCTCTCGCACCTCGGCCTGCGCCGCATCCGTCTCATCACGAACAACCCGCGCAAGGTGGTGGGCCTCGGCGGCTACGGGCTGGAGATCGTGGAACAGGTCCCCTTCTGACCCGCGGGCCTCGGTTTCCGCTTGCAGGCTTGGTCCGAAGCGACTCCATCGAACGTCCGTTCTTCCGCCATGAGCCTCGACAAGCCCACCCCTGACGCCATCGACGGCGCCGAACTCCGCTTCGCCCTCGTGACCGCGGGCTACAACGGCGAGCTGGTCCAGGCCCTGAAGAAGAACGCCGTCAAAGGCCTCCGCGCCGCCGGCGTCCCCGCCGCGTCGATCGTCGAGGTCGCCGTCCCCGGCTCCGGCGAGATCCCTTACGCCGCCTACATGTGCGCCATGACCGGCGACTACGACTGCGTCATCGCGCTCGGCGTGGTCGTCGCCGGAGACACCCCGCACCACGAGATCATCGCCCATTCGACCGCCCAGGCCCTCCAGGACGCCGCCATCCGCTCCGAGGTGCCGATGATCAACGGCATCGTCGTGACGAACAACCGCGAACAGGCCGTCGCCCGCTGCCAGGGCTCGCTGGACCGCGGCACCGAGTTCGCCCACGCCGCCCTGGCCATGGCCCGCCACCGGATCACGCTCGGCGAGCGGCTCGACCAGGTCGAGGACGAGGAACGCAAGCGCGGCGGCCAGGAACCTTTCGCCCAGAACTGACCGATGGACAACGATTCGCCCATTTCCGCCTCCGCGCGCGCCAAGATCCGCATCCGGATCAAAGGCGTCGACTACCGCATGGCGGACCAGACCGCGGCCGACATCATCGCCAGCGTCGCCGGCACCGGCGCCCGCATCGCGGGACCCTTCCCGCTGCCTTCGCAGGTGGAGGAACCGCGCACGGCCCTGCGCGACGAGATCCGCAGCCACCGCCGCCTGATCGAGATCATCGGCTCCAACCAGAAGACCGTGGACGCGTTCCGCCGCCACAACGTGCCGGCCGGCGTCGAGATCGCCATCGTCGCGCCCGAGGAGCCGGCCACGCCCGACCCCGCCGCCCCGCCCGCCAAGCGCAACCGCCGCCACGACAGCCGCGTCGTCGCCATGCAGTTCCTCTGCTCGTGGGAGGTCCAGCGCCACGCGGACATGGTGACGGCCCTCTTCGACTTCTTCGCCGAGCGCCCGCAGCCCCGCGAATACTACGCCTTCGCCGAGGAGCTCATCCAAGGCGTCATCCGCGACCTCGCCCTCGTCGACGAGATCATCGGCAAGTACGCCAAGAACTGGGCCTTCGGGCGCATCGCCCGCGTCGACCTCGCCATCCTGCGCGTCGCCGTCTTCGAGCTCATGCGCCGCACCGACATACCGCCGGTCGTGAGCATCAACGAGGCCGTGGACATCGCCAAGGAGTTCTCGACCGAGGAATCCAAGCGCTTCGTCAACGGCATCCTCGACAGCTACAAGGAAGAGCTCGGGCGCGACCCGCGCAAGGCCGAGGGCGGCTGAGCCATGGCGGGCTTCTTCGAGCGACTGAAGTCCGGCCTGAGCCGCACGGCCGAGGCCGTCGCCAACCTGCTGGCGCGGCCCATGGACGCCGCGTCGGCCGAGCAGCTGCGCGAGCGGCTGATCGCCGCCGACTTCGGCCCCGCCACGGCCGACGAAGTCGTCGAAGCCGCCCGCGCCGCCTGGAAGACCGAAGCCGCGCTCCGCCAGACCACGCCCGCCGAAGCCGCGGCCGAGAGCATCGTGCGCGCGTTGGGCGGCGAGACCGCCGCCGCTCCCGTCCTCGCGAAGCCGCACGTGATCATGCTCCTCGGCGTCAACGGCGCCGGCAAGACGACCACCGCCGCGAAGCTCGCCTGGCGCTGGCGCGAGGAAGGCAAGACCTGCCTGCTCGGCGCGTGCGACACCTTCCGGGCGGCCGCCGGCGAACAGCTTTCCGCCTGGGCCGGCCGGCTCGGGGTCGAAGTCGTCGGCGGCGCCGCCGGGGCTGACCCCGCGGCCGTGGCCTTCGACGCCGTCAAGGCGGGCGTCGCGCGCGGCGCGGACCTCGTCATCCTCGACACCGCCGGTCGCCTGCACACCAAGGCGCACCTGCTCGAGGAGCTGCGCAAGGTCGTCCGCGTGACGACGAAGGCCCACGCCGCCGCGCCGCACGAGAAGTGGCTGGTCCTCGACGGGTCGCTGGGCGCCAACTCGATCGAACAGGCCCGCATCTTCCACGAAGCCGTCGGCCTCACCGGGCTGATCGTCACGAAGCTCGACGGCACCGCCCGCGGCGGCGCGCTCGTCGCGGTCGTCCGCGAGCTCGGCGTGCCCGTGCGCTTCATCGGCGTCGGCGAGCAGCCGGCCGACCTCCAGCCCTTCGACGCGCGCGCCTACGCCCGCTCGGTCGTCGGCCTGGCCGAGTGAGGTTGTCTTGCCAGCGGGGGCGGCTCGCCCCAGCGTGACCTCATGTCGGCCGAGACCGTCACCGTCGAACTAGGTCCGCGCTCCTACCCCGTCCGCATCGGGGCCGGGATGCGCCGCGAAGCCCTGGCCGCGGCCGAACGTCGCCTGGCCTCCGGCCGGAAGTGCGTCGCGATCACGTCGCCCGGCGTCGCCGCCGCCCAGTCCGGTTTCGCGGCCGAGCTCGCCCGCCTGATGCCGGTGCTCGCGACCGCCGCGGACGGCGAGACGGCCAAGTCGGCCGCCGAACTGGCGCGCGTCTGGGATTTCCTCGCCGCCCACGGGGTGGCCCGCGACGGCGCGGTCTTCGCGCTCGGCGGCGGCGTCGTCGGCGACCTCGCCGGCTTCGCGGCCGCCTCCTACCAGCGCGGCGTCGATTTCTACCAGGTGCCCACCACGCTGCTCGCGATGGTCGACAGCTCCGTCGGCGGCAAGACGGGGATCAACCTCGCCGCCGGCAAGAACCTCGTCGGCAGCTTCCACCAGCCCGCGGCCGTCTTCGCCGACACCGAGCTGCTGGCGACGCTGCCGCCCCGCGAGTTCGCCGCCGGCATGGCCGAGGTGATCAAGCACGGCCTCATCGCCGACGCCGACCTCTTCGGCCTGCTCGAGCAGAACGCCCCGCTCGCCTGGGACCATCCGCTCCTGCCGCGCGTCATCCGCCGCTGCGTGGAGATCAAGGCCGCCGTCGTCGCCGGCGACGAGAGGGAGACCAGCGCCCAAGGCGGCCGCGCGCTCCTCAACCTCGGCCACACCTTCGGCCACGCGATCGAGGCCACCGCCGGCTACGGCGCCTACCTGCACGGCGAAGCGGTCGCCATCGGGCTCGTGATGGCCGCCCGCCTGTCCGCCGAGCTGAAGCACTGCACCGCCGCCCAGGCCGAACAGGTGGAGGCCGTGCTGAAGTCCCACGCCCTGCCGACGTCCTTGCGCGCGCCGCTCCGGCTCGACCCCATGCTCGCCGCCATGCGCCGCGACAAGAAGGTCCGCGGCGGCAAGCTGCGCTTCGTCCTGCAGGACGGCGTCGGCGCGGCCAGCACCGCGGACGACGTGCCCGAGGAG
>VHCL01000017.1 GCA_016871725.1 Verrucomicrobiota bacterium
GGATTCGCTGATCGTGAGGAATCAGCACAATCCCGTGAAGGTGATCCGGCATGGCCAGCATCATCAATGGCGTCCACTTCCCGCGGGTAGTCAGGTGATGGGTGGCGGCGACGATCGCCTCCCATGCGGCGGGATTATCGAAGTGGCGGACCTTCCTCTCTTGATGGCACAAGGTGATGAACAGCGGGTCACGCTCGTGAACCCAAGGTGGCCTTTGGTGGGGAAGGTACTCACGGATTCTGAAATCCATCGGAATACGCTGACCCTGTTGAGCGGTAGTTCGATGCAGGAGAGGCCCTAGGGCAGCACGCGGTGCTGCCCCTACCTCGAGGCATCTACCCACAAAAAAGCCCCCGGAATCCGGGGGCTTGATGATCGCGGCGGTGGCGAATCTTACTTCGCGCGGGCTTTGACGAAATCGATGTTATGCTTCACCTGCGGGACGCTGTCCTTCCAGTCGGCTTCGTGCTCGACGGAGATATGGCCGTCGAACTTCTGGCGGATGAGTTCCTTGAGGCAGCCGTCCACGTCGACCACGCCCTTGCCGGCGACGACGACGGTGGCCTTGTGGCCGAAGTCGGACTTGTCCTTGAGGTGCACGCTGACGATGCGGCCTTCGAGGACCTTGATCGCCCAGACGGAGCTCAGGCCGGAAGTGGCCCAGTGGCCGATGTCGGCGCAGGCGCCGACGCGGGCGTCGCGGCTTTCGACGACGCCGAGGATGTAGAGGGGATCCCAGACCTTGTACTTGGGGTCGATCTTGCCGTCCTTGGTGAGCCGGGTGCCGTGCTCATGGAAGGCGACCTTGATGTCGAACTCCTTGGCGGCGGACTCCCAGTGGGCGACCTGTTCGGTGGACTCGGTGCAGACGGCGTAGAGGCCCATCTTCTTGGCGAAGGCCATGATGGCGTAGACTTCTTCCTTCGTCTTGGCGGCGATGACGCCGTAGTTCACGGCGCGGACCCCTTGGCGGTCCAGCTCAGCTTTGATCTCGGCCATGGTGGCCTCGGACATCGAGTGGTGGGTCTTGTCCTTCGAGCCGGGCTTCACGGCCTGTCCGGGGAAGATTTCGATGAGGTTGCCGCCGGCTTCCTTGGTCTTGGCGATGGCTTCGAAGAAGGAGAACTCCTTGAAGGTGTAGGCTTGGGCGCCGACGAACCAGCCGTTCTGGCGGTAGGATTCCGGGATCGGATCGGCGCTGACGCAGGCCGCGGCGGCGAGGGCGAGGAGGGTGAGGAGACGCATGGGTGTGGGGTGTAAGGACAGAGAAAGGCACCTAGGGTTCCCTAGGTCAAGAACCCCTCCGTCGCGGGCTGGTCGAAAAGCGGCGTTTTGGGTCTCATCGGACATGTTTTGGCGTGAACTCGGCGAGGCTCTGCGGGCATGGTGGGTCGGCCGTCCGCCCCCGGCCGATTTCGGCGCCTGGGGTGAACGCCAAGCCGAGGCGCACTACCGTCGCCAGGGCGGCCGTTGCCTGGCGGCCAACTGGCGGCACGGACGCGACGAACTCGACCTCATCGTCCTTGAAGGCGAAGTGCTCGTCTTCGTCGAGGTCAAGACCCGTCATGCCGACGAGGGCGGGGAAGGGTATTGGGCGGTGAATCGACGGAAAAAGAGGGCTTTGCGCCGGGCCGCCGGCGCCTGGATCCGCCAAATCGGGGGTGCGTGTCATACGCGCTTCGACGTCGTGGAAGTTCTGGTTTGCAAGGAAGGCACCGTCCGCCTCCTTCAACACCGTGGCGAAGTCCTCTTCGGGCGTCGCCGCTTCTAGACTCCGATGTCCGACACCGACCGTCATCCGTTCCTCTCCGGCCTGAGCAAGCACCGCGGCGCCCAGCCGACCTGCGTGGTCATCTTCGGCGCCTCCGGCGACCTGGCCGCCCGCAAGCTCCTGCCCGCCCTCTACAACCTGGCGGTCGACAGCCTCCTGCCGGCGGACTTCCATCTGATCGGCTTCGGCCGTAAGCCCGTGCCGGACGCCGAGTTCCGCACCCAGGCCGCCGCCGATATCAAGAAGTTCTCCCGCCGCGAATTCCGTCCCGACATCTGGAAGCGGGTCGAGGACAACACCTCCTACCAGGCCGGCGGTTACGACGACCCCAAGGCCTTCGCCGCCCTCAAGGAGCAGATCCAGGCCGCCGAGAAGCGCGCCGGCCGACCCCTGCAGGTCGTCTTCTACGTCTCGACCCCGCCCTCCGTCTTCGAGGCCATCCTCGAGAACCTCGGCCAGTCCGGTCTCGCCGCCCGCGGTCTCGGCACCGACCTCGAGAGCAAGGTCATCATCGAGAAGCCCTTCGGCAAGGACCTCGCCTCGGCCGTCCACCTCAACGCCGTCGCCGCCCGCAATTTCCGCGAGTCGCAGATCTACCGCATCGACCACTACCTCGGCAAAGAGACCGTCCAGGACCTCCTCGTCCTGCGCTTCGCCAACCCGATCTTCGAGCCTCTCTGGAACCGTCGCCACGTCGACCACGTCCAGATCACCGTCGCCGAGGAGCTCGGCGTCGGCGGCCGCGGCGGCTACTACGACGGCAGCGGCGCGACCCGCGACATGCTGCAGAACCACACCATGCAGCTCCTCGCGCTCGTCGCGATGGAGCAGCCGCGCTCCCTTTCCGCCGAGCATATCCGCGACGAGAAGGTCAAGCTCCTCGAATCCATCCAGCCCCTGCGCCTCGGCGCTGGCGGCGACGCCGTCCGCGCCCAGTACGGCGAAGGGCTCTCCGGCGGCGAGAAGGTCCCCGGCTATCTCGCCGAGAAGGACATCCCCGCGGATTCCGCCACCGAGACCTTCTGCGCCCTGCGTCTCTCGATCGAGAACAGCCGCTGGTCCGGCGTGCCGTTCTACATGCGCTCCGGCAAGCGCCTCGCCCGCCGCGTCTCCGAGATCGCCATCCAGTTCAAGCAGCCCGAATCCGGCCTCTTCGCCGGCGACGCGCGTTATGACCTGGCCCCCAACCGCCTCGTCATCCAGATCCAGCCCGACGAAGGCACCACGCTCGTCCTCAACTCCAAGGTGCCCGGCCTCGAGCCGCGCACGCAGCCGGTCCGCCTGAGCTTCCGCTACGCCACCACCTACGGTTCCAACACGCCCGAGGCCTACGAGCGCCTGATCCTCGACGGCATCGTCGGCGACCGCACGCTCTTCATCCGCGGCGACGAGACCGAAGCCTCCTGGCGCCTGTTCACGCCGCTCCTCCAGAGCTGGCAGAAGCTCGGCCGCGAAGGCGTCGAGACCTACGCCGCCGGTTCCTGGGGCCCCGCGGGCGGCGACGCTCTCCTGGCCGCCCACGGACACGCCTGGCGCAACGCCGGCCGCTGACCATGGCCCACCCGCTGATCGACGCGCTGCCGGGCTTCCCGGCCAAGATCTCCGCCGTCCTGCCGTCGCTCGACAAGGCGTGGGCCGACGAAGGCGAGGACGCCGCGCGCGCCTCGCAGATGAACCTCGTGCTGATGTTCGGCGCCGGCGTCACGCCTGCCGACGCGCAGGCGCGTTTCGACGAGGCCATCCGTTTCGCCCAGCGCTATCCCTGCCGGCTCGTCGTCCTCGCCGCCCGTCCGGCCGCCGAGGCCGCCGCCGCGCTCGAGGCCAAGGTCAACGTCCTCTGCTTCTTCGATCCGTCCCGCCGCGGCAAGCGCTGCTGCGAGGCGCTCATGCTCGCCCATGGCGCGCCGACCTCGGAGCTCGAATCGCTCGTCTCCACCTGGCTCGAAGGCGATCTCCCCGTGAACCTCTGGGCCCACGGCGTGACCGTCGAAGAGTTCAGGCCCTGGCTGAATTGGACCGCCCGCTGCCGCCGCGTCGTCGCCGACCGCTCCCTCGTGGGCGACGCTTTCTTCGCGTTGCCGTTCCCCAAGGCCAAGGCCGTCCGCGATCTGTCCGTCGCCCGCTGCCTCCCCGTGCGCCAGGCCCTCGGCCAATACCTCGCCGCCCACGCTCCGGCCGAGCTCGTGCGCGGCCTGCGCTCCGTGACCGTCTCGCACGGCGCCGGCATGCGCGGCGAAGCCTACGGCATCCTCGAATGGATGCGCTCCTGCCTCACGCATTGCGCCGGCCTCACCCGTTCGCACCTCGACGTCTCCTTCGCCCTTTCCGAGAAGCCTCCGGCGGGCGACTGCCTCGACGCCGAGTGGGTCTTCGCCGACGGCGCCCGCTTCTCCTGGGAGCATTCCGAGGGCTGCTCGCGCGCCACGCTCGCCTTCTCCCGCAGCCGCGATCACGCCAAGCTCACCCAGCGCGTCGCCTTCATGGGCGCCCCGGAAGCCTTGTCCGAAGCGGTGTTTTTCTGAGCACGTCGCGCTACGCGCACGCGCGATGAAGGATATTCGATGCAGATGAAGGATGGATGATCTGTGATTTGATTAAGCCGGGGGTCTTTTCAGCCCCTTGTTTTCAAATCATCCATCTTCCATCCTTTATCTGTCTCTCCATCTTTCTTGCTTCAGGCCACGCCATTCTCCCTCAGCCACGCCGCCATGAGCTGGAAGGCTTTGGCGCGGTGGCTGATCGCGTCTTTCTTGGCGGGGCTGAGCTCGCCGAAGGTGCGTTCCTCGTTGGCGGGCACGAAGAGCGAATCATAGCCGAAGCCTTCGGTGCCGACCTCGGCTTCGAGGATCTTGCCCCAGCACTGGCCGACGAACTTGCCGACTTCCTGGTTGGGTCCGAGGAGGATGAGGTGGCATTCGAAGCGCGCGCCGCGCTTGTGGGGCGGAGCCTTCTTCATCGCCTCGAGGAGCTTCGCGCGGTTCTGGGCGTCGGTCGCGCCCATGCCGGCGTAGACCGCGGAGTCGACGCCCGGTCCGCCCTGCAACGCGTCGCAGCACAGGCCGCTGTCATCCGCGAGCACCCACGCCTTGCGCGGCGCGATGGCGCGCAGGGCTTCGGCCTTCAGGCGGCAGTTGCCGTGGAAGGTGCCGGAGATCTCTTCGACATACGGCATGCCGCCGAGGTCCTTGGCCGAGCGCACGCGCACGTCGAGTCGCGCCTTGGCGAACATGCGGCCGAATTCCTCGGCCTTATGCGCGTTGCCCGTCGCCAGAAAGATTTCCATGGAGGGAATGTGAGTAGCCCGGGGAGAGAAGGCAAGGGAGAGGGGTAGGGGCAGCACCGCGTGCTGCCCTGGGTGCAAAAGTGCAAATCGGCCTTCGGCCTGTGCAAAGGTGCAAAAGTGAGAGGCAGTCGCTTCAGGTCGCGGCTGGGTTGAGCGGCCCGCTCAACCGCGACCGACCGGGCCGGTCAGCCCTACCTTGAGGCATGGGTTTGAGCTCAAAGGGAAACCGGAGACCGGATGGTTAGCTGGGGGCATTAGTCACCGATGCATCCTACCCGGTTTCCGGTCTCCCCTTGTGGCCGCGCCTTTCCAACCCCCCCCCCTATCCCTCCCCCTACCCCTTCTCTATTGTTTCCGCCCCCTTCCTCCGCCAAGGTGCCTGCAGTGCTTGGCTTGGCCTAACCGCCAACCGCTAACCGCCGTCCCCTATCCGCTTTCGCCCCTTGTCCCTCCGCTGCCTCATCACCGCCGGTCCCACCCGCGAGTTCTTCGACCCGGTCCGCTTCATCAGCAACCCGTCGACGGGCAAGATGGGCTTCGCCTTGGCGACGGCCGCGAAGGAGGCCGGCTGGACGGTCGACCTGGTCGCCGGTCCGGTCTCCCTGCCGGAGCCCGCGGGCGTGATGTATTATCCCGTCGTCACCGCCGCCGAGATGCATCGCCAGGCCGACGCCTTGTTCGGTCCCTGCGACGTCCTCATCATGACGGCCGCCGTCAGCGACTGGCGTCCGAAGACGACCGCGCCGCAGAAGCTCAAGAAGGACGGGCAGGGGATGACGGTCGAACTCGAGCCGGTGCCCGACATCGTCTCGGCCCTCGCCGAGGAGCGCCGTACCGACCAGTTCCTGGTGGGCTTCGCCGCCGAGACCGAGGACGTCGAGGCCCACGCCCTCGACAAGCTCGAGCGCAAAGGACTCGACCTGATCGCCGCCAATTCCGTCGCCGGCCCCGAGGGCGCCTTCGGTTCCGACGAGAACAAGCTCATCCTGCTCGGTCGAGACGGCTTCCGCGAGGTGATCGGACCGGCCTCCAAGGCCGCCGTCGCGCGCCAGCTCATCGCCGTGATCGCCCGCCTCGTCGCGGCGCGAGCCGCCTCCTGACCATGGCCCGTCGTCGCTTCAGTCCGCTTGACCGCGTCCTCGGCCGCATCGACGACCTCGACGCCCAGAACCTCGCCATCCTCGCCCGTCGCCTCGAACGCGAGCGCGACCTCATGGAGACGGTGTTGGACACTCTCCGCGAGGGCGTGATCGTGCTCTCGCACGACGGCGCCATCGAATACGCCAACGCCTCCGCGGTCCGCCTGCTCGGCGTCAGTTCGGAAGACCTCGCCGGCGCCGAGCTGCGCCGCGTCTCGCCCGACATCGCCCAGGCCCTCGAGCTGCCCGAGACCGTCGGCGCGCTGTCCCGCGAGCTCGAGGTCCGTTATCCCGAGCCGCGGCTCCTTTCGCTCCACCTCGCCCGCGTCGGCGAGCAGCAGGGCGCCGAACGCAGCCGGCGCGTGGCCGTCCTCAGCGACGTCACCAAGGAACGCGTGCAGACCGAGGACCGCGTCGAGAGCGAGCGTATCGACTCGATCGTCTCCCTCGCCGCCGGCGTCGCGCATGAGGTCGGCAATCCCCTCAACGCGATCGGCATCCACCTGCAGCTGCTCCAACGCGAGGCCGCCAAGCTCGGCGACTCGCCCGCCGCGGAGAAGATCCGCAAGGCCGCCGAGGTCTGCCAGGGCGAGATCAAGCGTCTCGACGGCATCGTGCGCGATTTCCTCGGGGCGGTCCGCCAGACCCCGCCCAACCTGACCGACACCGACCTCGTCGCCGTCGTCGCCGAGGCCACCGCGCTCCTCCGCGAACAGATGGAGCAGCTCGGCGTGCGCGTCTCGCTCGACGTCCCCGGCGAGCTCCCGCTCATCCTCGGCGACCGCAACCAGATCAAGCAGGCGCTCTTCAACGTGATGAAGAACGCCCTCGAGGCCATGGACCGCGGCGGTGACATCCACGTGAAGCTCTCGTCCGACGACGAGTGGGTCGTGCTGTCGATCCGCGACACTGGGGTGGGCATCCCGGCCGACAAACTCACGCGCGTCTTCGACGCCTACTACACCACCAAGGCCTCCGGCGGCGGCATCGGCATGCTCATCCTCCTGCGCATCCTGCGGGCCCATGGCGGCACGGTGGACATCCAGAGCACCCCGGACGTCGGCACGACCGTCATCCTACGGTTCCCGCTCAAGCATCGCCGGGTCCGCACCTTGGAAGCCCCGAAGTCTTGAAACCCGTCCGTTTTCCCGTTGTCTTAACCTTATCCCCATGAAGCACCTCGCTCTCTGCCTGCTCGCCCTCCCGGCCTTCGTCCTCGCTCAGGACAAGGAACTTCCGCTCGAGCTGCCGAAGTCGGTCGCGCTCGGCACGCCGCGCCCGGTGAAGATCAATAACCTCGAGCCGGTCTCGTCCGCTCCGCGCAAGCTGCCCAAGGTGCCCGCCGCCGCCGTCAACCTGGCCAAGGGAGCCAACGTGACCTCCTCCGCCCGCGAAGCCGCCGCCGGCGACTTCTCCTATGTCACCGACGGGGACAAGGGCGGCGAAGAAGGTTTCGAAGTCGAACTGCCCCGCGGCCATCACTGGGTCCAGGTCGACCTCGGCAAGTCGGCCGAGATCAGCGCCATCGCCCTCTGGCATTTCCACCGCGAGCGTCGCGTCTACTTCAACGTGATCGTCCAGATCTCCGACGACGCCTCCTTCAAGACCGGCGTGACCACCGTCTACAACAACGACTCCGAAGGCGAACTCGGCCTGGGCAAGGGCAAGGACTACTGCTACTACGAGTCGCACGAAGGCCGCGTCATCCCGGTCGCCGCCGTCAAGGGCCGCTACGTCCGCTTCCACTCCAAGGGCAACTCCGCCGGACCTTCGAACGACTACATCGAAGCCGAAGTCTGGGGCGTCCCGGCCAAGTAAGGCCGGACTTTGCTTGAATCGGGCGGGCTTGCCCGCACCTTGAAGCCGTGAAGGTCATCCGAGCCAAGTCCGCGGGTTTCTGCTGGGGCGTCGAACGCGCCATCGATATCGCCCGCGAATACGCGCAGAAGGGTCGCCACCCCGTCTACACCGACGGCCCGCTGATCCATAACCGCCAGATGATGGAAGTCCTGACCGCCGAGGGCATCCGCGAGGTCGGGGATTACCGCAGCGAGGCCAAGCTCGACGTCTCGAAGTCTACCGACGCCGACGCCGTCATGGTCGTCCGCGCCCACGGCATCTCCCCCGAGCGCCGCGATTACCTGAAGTCCCTCGGCATGGAATTCCGCGACGCCACCTGTCCCGACGTCGGCATCATCGCCGGCAAGGTGCGCCTGCACGCGCGCAAGGGCTTCGCGACCGTCATCTTCGGCGACCCCAAGCACCCGGAGGTCATCGGCCTGCTCGGTTACGCCGAGGGCCGCGGTCACGTCATCGCTTCCGCCGCCGAGATCGCCGGGCTCCCCGACCTCGGGACGCAGGTCTGCATGGTCTCCCAGTCGACGATGTTCACCGACGAGTTCGAGCAGCTCGCCGCGCTCCTGAAGGCCCGTTTCCCGGGCGCGCTGATCTTCGACACCATCTGCGGCGCCACCAAGGACCGCCAGGCGGACATCCTCGAGCTCCGCAGGCAGGGTTGCCAGGCGATCGTGGTCATCGGCGGCCGTCACTCGGCCAACACCGTCAAGCTCGCCAAACTCGTCGAGATCCAGGGATTGCCTTGCTTCCACGTCGAGACCGCCGCCGAGCTCGATTTCGCCGCGCTCGCCCGTTTCGGCACCGTCGGCGTGACCGCCGGCGCCTCGACCCCTGCCTTCCTGATCGACGAAGTCTGCGAGCGCTTGGAAAAGGCCGCCTAAGCCTGGTGGAGCGGGGTTCCGGGCGTTCCAATTGACGCATAAAATTATCCACGGACCATCCCTTGCCGACTTGCAGGGTGGGGCGGGTCGGGTAACTTGGTCAGTAACATGAGCGCCTTCGTCTCCGTCCTGCTGGTCATCCTCCTCGTCATCGTCGCCGCCCTCGTCATCGCCGCGATCTGGGGCGTGGGCATCTACAACGGCCTCGTCGGCCTGCGGAACGCCTGCAAGAACGCCTTCGCCCAGGTGGACGTGCAGCTCAAGCGCCGCCATGACCTGATCCCGAACCTCGTCGAGACCGCCAAGGGCTACATGGCCCACGAAAGCGGCACCCTCACCGCGGTCATCGAAGCCCGCGCCAAGGCCACCCAGGCCAACGTCCGCTTCGCCGGCAACCCGAACGACCCCGCCGCCATGCGCGACCTCAGCCAGGCCGAAGCCGGCCTCAGCGGCGCCCTCGGCCGCCTGATGGTCGTCGCCGAGCAGTATCCCCAGCTCAAGGCCGACGCCACCATGCGCAGCCTCATGGAAGAGCTCACCTCGACCGAGAATCGCATCGCCTTCGCCCGTCAGGCTTTCAATGACGCCGTCCTGCGCTACAACAACGGCCGCGAAGTCTTCCCGCAGGTCTTCATCGCGAACGCCTTCGGCTTCCAGGCCGGCGAGTTCTTCAAGATCGAGGACGAAGCCGAGAAGGCCGCCCCGAAGGTCTCGTTCTGAAGCGCTGACCACGGCCCATGGCCGGCACGATGAATTTCTTCCGGGCCCAGGATGAGGCCCGCGGACGCACGACCAAGCTGGTCGCGCTCCTCGTGTTGGCGATCGTTGTGCTCGCCGGCTCGCTCTACGTCCTCGCCGTGCTCGGCCAGCAGAAGCTGGTCCGTGGCGGGGAGCTCGACTGGTTCCAGCCGAAGCTTTTCGCGGCCACCGCCGGCACGGCCCTGGTGGTCATCCTCGGCGGCAGCCTGCTACGGATCGCCGAGCTCTCCAAGGGCGGCGGCGCCATCGCCGAGCGCCTCGGCGGCCGGCTGGTCGGCGCGACCACCAAGGACGCCGCCGAGCGCCGCTACCTGAACGTCGTGCAGGAGATGGCCCTGGCTTCGGGTCTGCCGGTGCCGCTGTGCTACGTCATCGACGGAGACGAGACCATCAACGCCTTCGCCGCCGGCAATACGCCCCAGGACGCCGCGGTCGGCGTCACGCGCGGGGCCTTGCTTAACCTGACCCGCGACGAGCTCCAGGGCGTCATCGCCCATGAGTTCAGCCACATCGGCAACGGGGACATGAAGCTCAACCTGCGGATCATCGGCACCGTCGCCGGCCTGACCGCCCTCGCGCAACTGGGCTACATCATCATCCGCATCGGCCTCAATTCCGGCTCCTCCCGCAAGAATAACCTCTGGCCCTTGGCGATTGCCGGCCTCGTGGTCGTCCTCGTCGGCCTCGGCGGTGTCTTCTTCGCGCGCGTCATCCAAGCCTCGGTCTCCCGTCAGCGCGAGTATCTCGCCGACGCCTCCGCGGTCCAGTTCACCCGTAATCCGCTCGGCCTCGCCTCGGCCCTCCGCAAGGTCGCCGGGCTCGCCGGCGCGCAGCGCGAGGCTTCCTCCGCGGAACTCGAAGCCCAGCACATGTTCTTCGCGGGCTCGGCCGGTTTCCTCGAATCGCTCTTCTCCTCGCACCCGCCGATCGACGAGCGGATCCGGCGCGTCGACCCGTCGTTCGACGGACATATTCCCGACGTCCGGCCGGTGGCCGCGTCCGCCGCCGACGAACCCGTCGCCGGTCTCAGCGGGCGCGCCGTCGCGACGCCCCCGCCGCTGCCGGCGGTCAGCCCGCCCCGCGCCGTGCCGACGGACCTGCAGATCCAGGACTCGGTCGGTTTCCGGGGCGTGATTCCGGGCGCCTTGCGCGAGGCTTCCGAAGACCCCGTGAGCGCGATGGCCGTCGTGCTCGGCCTCATCCTCCGGCGCGATCCGGCGCAGCGTGCCGCCCAGCTGGCCCAGGCCGAATCCCTCGCCGGCGGTGAGGTCGTCCGGGAGGCCCGTCGCCTCGACGCTTTGCTCCGCGCCGTGCCCGCCGGCTCTCGCGTGGCCTTGCTCGACCTTTCGATGCCGGCCTTGCGTCAGCTTTCACCGAATCAGGAGCTCGCCTTCAAGCAGGCGTTGGAGCGGGTCGGTTACGAGGCCGAGGACGGCCTGATCGTCCTGCTGATCCAGGCGTCGATCCGCCGCTATCTTTCCCGCTGGGACATGAACATCACGCCGCGCGCGGGCGACCTCGCCGCCGCCTGCGGCCTCGTGCTTTCCGCGGTCGTGCAGACCTCGGGTGAAGCTCCTGCGGCGCAGGCCCGTGCCTATGCGCTCGGTGCCGGCGTGCTCGGCATGGCCGGCTTGGCGCCCACGATGTTGCCGCCGGCGGCGGTCGACCTCCCCAAGGTGGACGAAGCCCTCGCCGTCATCGCGGGGCAGAGCGTGCCGGCCCGCCGTCAGTTCGTGCGCGCCATCGGCACGGCCATCCTGCACGACGGCAAGGCCGAGCCCGCCGAGGTCGAGATCGTCCGCGCCGTCGCCGATTCGCTCGGCATCACGTTCGCGACGGGAGTGAAGGCCTGATTAGAGGCTTCGCCGAGTGCAAACGTGCGAAGGTGAAAAAGTGCAAAGGTGTGAGTAAGGGCAAGTCTGCAACTGATTTCACTTTTGCACGTTTGCACGGGGGCGATCGCCCCGTTTGCACCTTTGCACGGACGGCTACGCCGTCCTTTACGCGATCAGCGACTCGCCGGTCATCTCCGCCGGCTTCGGCAGGCCCATGAGGGCGAGCAGGGTCGGGGCGACGTCGGCCAGGCGGCCGGTGGGGCGGGTCTTCAGGTCCTTGCAGCCGGCGCCGTAGAGGACGACCTCGACGGGGCTGAGCGTGTGGCGGGTGTGGGCGCAGTTCTCTTCCGGCTCCCACATCTGGTCGGCGTTGCCGTGGTCGGCGGTGACGAGGGCCTTGCCGCCGACCTGGTCGATGGCGGCGAGGAGGACGCCCAGGCCTTGGTCGACCGCTTCGCAGGCCTTGCAGACCGCGGCGAGGTCGCCGGTGTGGCCGACCATGTCCGGGTTGGCGTAGTTGACGACGATGAGGCCGTATTTGCCGGAGAGGATCGCGGCCTTGGCGAGTTCGGTGACGTGCGCGGCCGACATCTCGGGCTTCTGGTTATAGGTCGAGACTTCCTTCGGGCTCTGCGCCATGCCGCGCTCTTCGCCGGCGAAGGCTTCCTCGCGGTAGTCGTTGAAGAAGAACGTCACGTGCGGGAACTTCTCGGTCTCCGCCGTGCGATACTGCGGGATGCCCTGCTTGGCGACCCACTCGCCGAGGATGTTCACCATCTTGGCGGGCTTGTCGAAGATGACGTTGGGGCAGAGGCCCTTCTCGTAGTTGGTCAGCGTGGCGTAGAAGAGGTTCAGCTTCTTCGCGCGCGGGAAACCCTTGAACTCCGGATCGATGAAGGCGCGGGTGATCTCGCGCGGGCGGTCGCCGCGGAAGTTGAAGAAGAGCACCGAGTCGCCGTCCTGGATGAACGCCGTGCCCTTGATTCGCGTGGCGGGGACGAATTCGTCGCCGACGGTGTTGGCGTCGGTCGGCTTATCGTAATAGGCCTGCACGGCGGCGGCGGCCGAGGCGGCCTCGGAGGCCGGGGCGCCAGTGAGGGCGTCGTAGGCGGTCTTCACGCGTTCCCAGCGGTTGTCGCGGTCCATGGCCCAGAAACGGCCGGCGACGCTGGCGACCTTGCCGACGCCGATCTTCACGAGTTCGGCTTCGAGCTGCTGCAGGTAGCCGAGGCCGGAGGTGGGCGGGCTGTCGCGGCCGTCCATGAAGGCGTGGACGAAGACCTTGGTGAGGCCTTCTTCCTTCAGCAGGCGGAGGAGGGCGTAAAGGTGGGGCAGGGTGGAGTGGACGCCGGCTTCGGAACACAGGCCCATCAGGTGGACCGCGCCGCCGGTGGCCTTGACGTTCTCGACGAGGCCGCGGAAGGCCTTGATCTCGCGCATGGCCTTGGGGTCGGTCAGGCCTTTGTCGATGCGGACGATCTCCTGGTCGACGATGCGGCCGGCGCCGATGTTCTGGTGGCCGACTTCCGAGTTGCCCATGATGCCGACCGGCAGGCCGACGTCGAGGCCGTGGGCCATGATTTCGGTGCGGGGCCAGTCCTTGGTCAGTCGGCGCGAGACCGGGAGGTTCGCCAGCTTCACGGCGTTGAACTTGTCATGCTTGGCGTCGTGGTTTTCGCCCCAACCGTCGCGGATCACCAGAAGTACGGGTTTCATAAGTGGATAGGGGGAAGAGATAGGGCGGACTTGCCCCCGCTGGCAAGAAGCAGGTGCGCCAGCTCAGGTGCAAAGGTGCAAATCGGGGCCAAGGCCCCTGTGCAAAAGTGCAAAAGTTAAGGTATGGGCCTCGGTCGTCACATTTGCACCTTTGCACTTTTGCACCTTTGCACATACGGATTGGTTATGCCCCGTATCTTCCTCGCTCTGCTCGGAATGACGCTTTGCGCCGTCGCCTCGGCCGCCACGGTCGAGAAGCTCACCATCGACGGCAAGGCCGTGACGGTGAAGGTCCCGGCCCAGGCCGCCCCGGGCAATCCGTGGCTGTGGGTGGGCGAGTTCGGCGGCCATCTGAAGAAGCTCGAAGACGGCCTGGTCGCTCAGGGCTGGCACGTCGTCTATGTCGGCGTGAGCAACCAGTTCGGGTCGGCCCGCGCCATGGCGACCTGGGAGAAGGTCTACGCGGAGCTGCGCGCCCAGCGCGGGCTCTCGGCCAAACCGGCCTTGCTCGGCATCTCTCGCGGCGGCTTGTACATCAACGCCTGGACCCGCCTGCATCCCGACCGCGTCAGCGTGCTGTATCTCGACAACGCCGTCTGCGACATCCGTTCCTGGCCGGGCGGCTTCGCCCTGACCCGCCAGGGCAAGGGCAGCCCGAAGGACTGGGCGCTCTACAAGACCGAGTTCGGCTTCGCCACCGATGACGAAGCCAAGGCCAAGTCGCTCCAGCCCGCCGAAGGCCTGCTCCCGGCGATCAAGGCCGGCGTGTTCCTGATTTCTTGTCACGGCACCGCCGACAAGACCGTGCCCTTCGAGGACAACGCCGCGCACGTCATTAAGCTCTGGCAGAATCACGGCGGTCGCGTGAAGCTTTTCCCTAAGGAAGGCGGCGACCATCATCCCCACGGCCTGCCCGACCCCAAGCCGCTGATCGAAGTGCTGACGGCTGAGACTAAATAAAGGTAGGGGCAGCACCGCGTGCTGCCCTAGTGATGATTTTCCCGTTCGCCGCAGGGCGAACCCAGGTAGGGGCACGATTCATCGTGCGCCCCTGCCACCGGCCGCCCTGCGGCGGCCTAAGGACACCTAGGTCGTGACGCGGTCCCGACCCTACCCAGGGACAGCGGATGCGAGGCAGACTAGGGCAGCATGCGGTGCTGCCCCTGCCTTCTCACGCGTCCACCCAACGCCCCTTCTCCTTGATGAGGTCGACGAGGCGCTCGACGGCTTCTTCCTGGGGGATGTTGAACTTCACCGGGGTCTTGCCGACGTAAAGGTTGATCTTGCCGGGGGCGCCTCCGACGTAGCCGAAGTCGGCGTCGGCCATCTCGCCGGGTCCGTTCACGATGCAGCCCATGACGGCGATGGTGACGGATTTGAGGTGACCGGTGCGTTCCTTGATCTTCAGGGTCGTCGACTGGATGTCGAAGAGCGTGCGGCCGCAGGACGGGCAGGCGACGTATTCGGTCTTCGTCTGACGCATGCGCGCGCCCTGCAGGATGTCGTAGGCGAGGGTGAGCGACTTCGCGGTCGAGGTCGGCGTCTCGCACGAAAGGAAGTCGCCGTAGCCGTCGACGAGCAGGCCGCCGGCGAAGACCGAGGCTTCGAGCAGGCGCGACTGGAAGCCCGGGTCGAGCAACACGGTGTTCGCGACCGTGGCGCGGAGCCAGAGCGGGGCCTTGAGCTTCGCCACGGCGGCGCAACGGACGAGTTCGCGGTAGGTGCCCGTCGCATGCAGGCCTTCCTGCGGCTGCGAGGACGTCAGGATGAGGCGGCTGGCGGGAATCGCGGCGAGTTCCTGGGCGAGCGCGGTGACCGTCGGCCCGTCGATATCGGCCGCCAAGACGGCGTCGTGCCGGGCGACTGCGTCGCCCCAGGCATTGAGGGAGGCACCATCGTCCTCGGAGAAGGCCTTCACGACCACCAGGCGGCTGCCGGAGCCGTCGAAGGGGAAGTCGGCGGGCGAGAGACTGGTCTCGACGAAGAGGGCAGGGACGGCCTGGCCGAGGGCCTTGCGCAAGGAGCGCAGGCCGGCGGCCTGGGCGGGGTCGTCGAGACGGACCAGCAGGCCCTCGGCGCGGACTTCGCGCTGGGCGGCGTGGGCGTCGAGGAGTTCCTTGGCCGCGGCCTGCCAGTCGGCGAGGCCGGCGACGCTGCGGACGACCACGCGCGGGGTCTCGCCGGACCCGGCGAGGCACTTCGACGAAAGCTCGATGGTCTCCGTGGCGCGGCGCGCGAAGGAGAACGGGTCGGCCGGGTCGGCGGGCAGCCGGACGGCGGAGGCGGCGCCGAGGGCGGCGAGGGCTTCGGCGCGGCGGACGATCTCCTTGCAGACCGGGATCTCGTGCCAAGGGTCTTCGGTCAGCGAGACGCGGATCGTGTCGCCCAGGCCGTCGGCGAGGAGCGCGCCGATGCCTATCGCGGACTTGATGCGGGCGTCCTCGCCTTCGCCCGCCTCGGTCACGCCGAGGTGGAGCGGGTAGTCCATCCCGAGCTCCGTCATCCGCGCGGCCGCCAGGCGGTACGCCTCGACCATCACCTTCGGGTTCGAGGCCTTCATCGACAGCACCATGTCCTTGAAACCATGCGACTCCGCGATGCGGACGAATTCGAGGGCCGACTCCACCATGCCGTGCGGGGAATCGCCGAAGCGGTTCATGATGCGGTCGGAGAGCGAGCCGTGGTTGGTGCCGATGCGCAGGGAGCGGCCGAGTTCCTTGGCGCGGAGCACGAGCGGCGTGAAGGCCGCGTGCAGGCGTTCCAGCTCCTCGGCGTAGGCGGCGTCGGTGTATTCGAGCACCGCGAACTTCTTCTTGTCGGCGTAGTTGCCCGGGTTCACCCGGATCTTCTCCACGTGTTCGACCGCCTCCATCGCCGCGGCCGGCAGGAAGTGGATGTCTGCCACCAGCGGCTGGGAGAAGCCCGCCGCCCGGAATCTCTGCCGGATCTCCTTGAGCGCGGCCGCCGCGGCCTTGTTCGGGGCCGTGATGCGGATGATCTCGCTGCCCGCTTCGGCCAGGCGGATCGCCTGCGCGACCGTCGCCGCGACGTCCTCCGTGTCCGAGGTCGTCATCGACTGGACCCGGATGGGATTATTTCCGCCCACGCCGACGCCGCCCACGTTCACGACGCGGGTGAGGCGGCGGACCGTGCGGTGGCGGGAGGGACAATAGTCCGAGGGCATGGGTTCCACTCAAACCCTTTGCCCCCGGAGGTCAACGTGCGTCAGAAATCCCAGCGATGGGAGGAGGGCACCCACTGGTAGCCCTTGCGGCCGTTGGGGATGACCACGCCCAGGCCGGGCCAGGGGAGGTGGAAGCCGTAGGCGCGTTCCTTGGTGGCGGCGATCTCGGCGAAGACCTTCTTGCGGGTGGCGATGGCCACCTCCGGGTCATGGTCGAAGTCGATGAACCAGTTCGGGTCCTCGAACATCAGCACGTGGTTATGAGCGAGGTCCGAGATGTGGAGCAGGGACTCGTTGCCCGATTTGATGCGGAAGATCGCGTGGCCGTCGGTGTGGCCCGGCGCGGCGAGGATGGTGATGGCGCCGTCGAGGATCTGGTCGCCGTCCTTGTGGATGACCAGGTTGGGCTGCAGCGTGTCGAACGAGCCGCGGACGTTCTTGATCATCCCCTTGATGTCGTCGGTGCGGTGGGACTTCGAGAAGTCGGGCTCCTTGCCGCGCCAGAAGTCGACCTCCGCCTTGAGGACGTGGACGGCCGCGTTGGGGAACAGGATCTTGCCGCCGCTGGCGAGGCCGCCGATGTGGTCGATGTGCGAATGGCTGAGCAGGGCGTGGGTCACCTGGTCGAAGCTGATCCCGATGGAATCCATGGCGTCGGCGAGCCAACCCCAGGTGGCGTTCTTGTGCGGGCCGAAGCCGGCGTCGACGAGGATGACTTCCTTGTCCTTCCGGAGGAGGAGGATGTTGACGTAGAGCGTCATGTCGTCCGGGCGCTCGCCGAGGTTCGTCAGGGCCTTGGTCATCTCGGGGCGCTCGGCCGGGGGCCACATCTTCTTCGTCACGCCCTGCTTGAAGGTGCCGAAGCCGTCGCTGATCGACCAGGCCTCGAACTTGCCGATCGCGAACTTATAGATGTAGGGATTCGAGATCGTCTTCTTCGGGATCGGGTTGCCGGCGGCGTCGGTCGCGGCCTGGGCGGCGGCGAGCCCGGCGGGCAGGCTGAGGGCGGCGAAGGCGGCGCCGAGGCTGCCGAGGAACTGGCGACGGGAGTGGTCCGGGAGGGGCTTTTCCATGAGAGTGTGCCGGGAGATAAAGTGCAAAGGTGCAAAAGTGCAAACGTGCAAAAGTCACATAAGGGGCAGGGGTAGGGATGGGGGTAGGGGCAGGTAAGGGCCGAGGATGCTTACTACCCCAACCCCTATCCCTGCCCCTATCCCAGCTGAGCCTCCGGCTCAGCTCACTTCTTCGCGCTGAAGTCCTGCGGCTTGAAGACGTGGCGTTCCAGGAGCTGCTGCTTGAGCTGGAGTTCGCTGTCGCCGGAGCAGCGGCGGACGTCGTGCAGGATGATGTAGGCCATCAGCGAGAGCAGGAGGGCCATGAAGGTGTACTGGAGGATGATGACGGCCTTGTTGCTCAGCAGGCCCTTGGTGAAGCGCTGGATCGTGGCGATGAGCATGTGGCCGCCGTCGAGGACGGGGATCGGCAGCAGGTTGAGCACCGCGAGGTTCAGGTTGATGAGCACCGTGAACCAGAGCACGCGGCGGATGTCCTCCGAGAGGTTGTAGTAGGTCTTCGTGATCGAGATCACCGAGGCGAGCTGCTTGACCTGGATGTCCGAGCCGCGGTCGAAGAGGCGGCCGAGGGTCGTGAAGGTCGACTTCACGATGCCCACGCAGGTCTCCCACGGGTTGCGGTAGGCGAGTTCGGTCTGGCTGACGAAATACGTCCCGATCTGGGCGTGCTGCACGGGCTGCTTGTCGACCGAGTGGGCCTTCTTGAGGGTGAGGTTGCCGGCGTCGCCGTTGGCGCGCTTCCAGTAGAGCGTGAGGTCGCGGGGCGTGCGGCCGACGGCCTGCACCAGCCCGTCGATCGACCGGACCGAGACGATCTGGTCGCGGCCGTCCACCTTGTCGACGATCGTGCCGATCCTGAGCGTCTCGGCGAGGGCCGGGTCGTCGGGCGAGACGCCGAGCACCATGAGCTGGTCGCGCGCCGCGTCGGGGTCCTTGGTCAGGAGGTCGCGCGTCGCGGGGACGAGGATGAGGGAGTGCCGGCGCTCTTCGCCGTAGGCGATGATGCTGACCGGGTTGACGGTCGTGGTCATCTGCGGGGTGATGACGACCTTCGCGGAGACGCCGTCGGCCTGCTCGATGAGGAGCGTCCGGGGCTTGGCGCCGCCCTTGCGGAGCAGTTCGCGGAACTCGACCGTGTTGTTCAGCGGCTGGCCGTCGATGGAGAGGACGCGGTCGCCGGCCTTCAGGCCGGCCTTCTCGGCGGGCGAGCCCGGCGCGGGCGCGCCGACGATGACGGCCGTGCGCGGCTGGATGCCGGCCACGCGGACCTTGTCGCCGGACTGCGCGTTGACCTCCAGCCGGGCGGGCTGCACCACGATCTCGAGCGTCTCGCCGCCGCGTTCGATCCGGAAGGTGGCCGTCGGGTTGCCCTGCGAGTCCTTGCGGTTGCCCAGCATGACGGCCTCGCTGATCTGGTTGAAGCTGGTGACCGCGACGTCGTCCACCGCGAGGACCTTGTCGCCCGAACGCAGGCCGGCCTTGAAGGCCGGGCCCGGGACCGTGTTGCCCAGGCCGAGTTCGGCGAGATGCCCGGAGCTCGTCACGACCTGCTCCGGGACGTAGCCGATGACGGTCGAGTTGCTGCCCGAGGCGACGGGCACGCCGGTGACCCAGAGCACGCACGCGAGGGCGAAGGCGAAGATGACGTTGAAGACCGCGCCCATGACCGAGACGATCATCTTGTCGGCGTAGGAGATCTTCGGGAGCTTCTCGGCGTCCTCGCTGCTGGCGCCCTCGATGCCTTCCATGTCGGCGAGCTGGGGCAGCGCGACGTAGCCGCCGAGCGGGATGATGGAGACGCGGTAGTCGACGCCGTCCTTGCCGGTCCAGCCGAAGAGGCGCGGTCCGAAGCCGATCGAGAAGCGTTCGATCTTCAGGCCGCGCTTGCGGGCGGCGAGGAAGTGGCCGAGCTCATGCACGAAGATCGAGCCGCCGAAGAAGATGGCGACGAGGGCGAGGCCCCAGAGGGAGCCGAGGAGGTCGCCGAAAGAAAGGTTGTCCATGTAAAGGGGAGGGAAGGTTTATCTCAAAGGGCGAGGCCCGGGGCGAGCCTGGACGCGGTGACGCGCGTCTCGGCGTCGGCGGCGAGGACCTCGTCCAAAGAGCCCGGTTCGCGGGCCGAAACCGCCGCCAGGGTGCGTCCGACGAGCTCGGCGATGCCCGTGAAGGGCAGTCTGCCGGCCACGAAGGCGGCTACGGCGACCTCATTGGCCGCGTTGAAGACCGCCGGGGCGGTGCCGCCGGTAGTGGCCGCGGCGCGGGCCAGGCCGAGGCAGGGGTAGCGGGCCGGGTCCGGCGGGGTCATTCCGAGCGTGAGGGCTTGGGCGAGGTTGAGGCGGGGGGCCGGGCAGGGCAGGCGCTCCGGGAAGAGCAGGCAATCCTGGATGGGGTAGGCCATCGACGGCGGCGAGAGCAGCGCCTGGAGGCTGCCGTCGGCGAGCGTGACCAGGGAATGGATGATGCTCTGCGGGTGGACGACGACGTCGATGCGTTCCGCGGGAACGTCGAAGAGCCAGCGTGCTTCGATCACCTCGAGGCCTTTGTTCGCCATCGTGGCGGAATCGATGGTGACCTTCGGGCCCATGCTCCAGTTCGGGTGCCGGAGCGCCTGGTCGAGCGTGACGTGACGGAGGTCGGCGAGGGGCGTGTCGCGGAAGGCGCCGCCCGAGGCCGTGAGCACGAGGCGCGCGACGTCCGCCTTGGGCTTGTCGCGCAGGAGCTGGTGGATCGCGTTGTGCTCGCTGTCGACCGGCAGCAGGCGTGCGCCGGAGGCGCGGGCGGCTTCCGTGACGAACTTGCCGGCGAGGACGAGGAGCTCCTTGCTCGCGAGCGCGACGTCCTTCTTCGCCTTGAGGGCCGCGAGCGTGGGCGCCAGGCCGGCGGTGCCGACCACGGCGGAGACGACCATCGACGCTTCCGGGAGGCAGGCGACTTCCGTGAGGCCGGCGGTGCCTTCGAGGATGCGGGTGCCGGCGGGGAAGGCGCCCGACGCGCGGGCTTCGGCCGCGGCGGCCGGATCGGCGAGGGCCACGACGCCGACGCCGAATTCCTTGGCCGGGCCGACGAGTTCGCGCCAGCGCGAATGTGCGGCCAGTCCGGCGATGCGTAGACGGGACGGGTGGGCCCGGACGACGCTCAGGGTGGTCGTGCCGATGGAGCCGGTGGCTCCGAGGATGGCGATGGCCCGGACGTGCATGCGGCGTGGGTCTATCCGAGGCAACCGCGGCGAAGGAATGAGGCAAGCAGTTTGGGGCGGATAAGGCCTTTCGCCGTTCGACGCTTGTCTCTTTCGTCGGGATTGGTTGCCTGTCCATATGGCCACTCAGCCTCAGGACCTCACCGGGCTCTCCCACCTCGGGAACACCCAGAACAAGCCCCAGCAGACGCTGGAGACCTTCCCGAACCGCAACGCGGGCCGGAACTACACCGTCGAACTCACGACGGACGAGTTCACCTGCCTGTGTCCGGCGACCGGCCAGCCCGACTTCGCCAAGATCACGATCCGCTACGTGCCGGGTCCGCGCATCGTGGAATCCAAGTCCCTCAAGCTCTACTACTGGAGCTACCGCCAGCAGGGCATGTTCCACGAACACCTGACCAACAAGATCCTCGACGACCTCGTCGCGGCCATCGACCCGGTCTGGTGCGAGGTCACCGGCGCCTTCGGCGTCCGCGGCGGCATCGGCATCACGGTGCGGGCCGTCCACGGCAAGCAGCCGCAGCCGTGAGGCGTCGCCCCGTCCAGCCGGTCGACGGGGAACCGACGGTTTGGCCGGGCTCGGCCCAGGTCTCCGATTTCCTGACGCGTCAGCTCGCCGGCCGCCGGCTGGCGGCCCGGTCCTGCCTGACCTACGGTCGCTCGCTCAAGGGCTTCGCGCTCTGGATGAAGGCCAACGGGGGCTGGGACGGCGACTGGTCCCGGCTGGCCGCGCGGAATCTCCGCGACTTCGTCATCGAGCGCCAGGGCACGCACAGCCGCCGCTCGGTGCACAACCAGGTCTCCGCCCTGCGCGCCTTCCTCGCCGACCTGCGCGAGCGCGGCGGCATCACGACCACGCCCGCCGCCGGGCTCGTCCTGCCCAAGCTGCCGAAGTCCCTGCCCAAGTTCCTGACCGAGGCGCAGACGGATTCGCTGCTGGACGCCGCGGAGGGCTCGACGCAGGGCGATCCGCAGGAGACCGCGCGCGACGTGGCGGTGCTCGAGCTGCTCTACGGCGGCGGCCTGCGCGTGTCCGAGCTCTGCGGCCTCGACGGCGGCGACCTCGACCTCGGCAACGGGCTCGTGCGCCTGATGGGCAAGGGCTCGAAGGAACGCGTGGTGCCCGTCGGCGACGCCGCCGTCGCCGCGGTGAAGGCCTACCTCGCGCTCCGCGGCGCCCCGGCCCGCGGCGAACCGCTGCTGCTCGCCGCCCGCGGCGGGCGCCTCCATCCGCGCGCGGTGCAGCTGATGCTGAAGCGCAAGCTCGCGGTCGCCGGCCTGCCCGCCGACCTCACCCCGCACAAGCTGCGCCACGCCTGCGCGACGCACCTGCTCTCCAACGGCGCCGACCTCCGCCTCGTGCAGGAGCAGCTCGGCCACGCCTCGCTTTCGACCACGCAGATCTACACGCACCTCAGCGTCGCCAAGCTGCGCGAGGTCCATCGCAAGTCCCATCCGCGGGCCTGAGCCGCTGATTCGCCTCGCCTCCGCGGGCGCCCCGGAGCATCGTGCCGCGTGCTCGTCGAAGCCGCCCAAGCGAAGCTGAACCTGTCGCTGGCCATCACCGGCCGGAGGGCGGACGGCTTCCATGAGCTGGTCAGCCTCGTAGCGCCGATCGCGCTCGCCGACACCCTGACGCTCGACGTCGGCCGCCCGCCCGGTCTCTCGTGCGATGACCCGGCGTTGCCCGTCGACGGCACGAACCTCGTGCTCAAGGCCGCGGCCGCCTACGCGCGGCGCCGGCCCGCCGCGCCGACCGGCCGTTTCCATCTCGCCAAGCGCGTGCCGCATGGCGCCGGCCTCGGCGGCGGGAGCGCCGACGCCGCCGCGGCGCTGCGTCTGCTCGACCGCGCGTCGGGCGACCCGCTCGGCCCCGCGGAGCTCGAGGCCCTCGCCGCCGAAGTCGGTTCCGACTGCCCGTTCTTCGTGCGCGGCCAGGCCGCCGTGATGCGGGGCAGGGGAGAGCGGCTGGAGGTCCTGCCGCCCGCCGCCCGCGCCGCTCTCGTGGGTCGCAAGGTCGTGCTCGCGAAGCCGCCGTTCGGCGTGCCGACGCCCGAAGCCTATGGCCTGCTCGCCAAGGCCGGGAAGTATCGTCCGGTGGCGCAGGCCGAAGCCGAGCTCGCGGCTTGGGTCGCCGACCCCGCCGCCGACCCCGTGCGGCTGGGGAACGACCTCGTCGCGCCCGTCTTCTCCAAGTACGTGGCTTTGCCGGCCGGCCTGGCTTCCTTCCGTCGCGTCACCGGCGCCGACTGGCAGATGACCGGCAGCGGCAGCGCCTGTTTCGCCTGGGTCGCCGAGGGTTTCGACCAAGCGGGCCTGCGTGCGGACGCCGTGCGGGTCTGGGGACCCGGGGCGTGGGTGGCGGAGACCGTCATTTCGGCTTAGTTTCGGCTTTACTGTCGGCCATCGGGTCGCCAAGTTGCGATTCACTACCACCCATGGGAAGCCTCAAGAAGAAGCGTCGTCTGAAGATGAACAAGCACAAGCGCCGCAAGCGCTCGAAGGAAAATCGCCATAAGAAGCGTCTCTGGGGCTGATTGACCCCAGCTTCGGTCCGATCCGGGCGGCTCAAAAGGCCGCCCGGCTCTTTTTCGGGCTTGCTCCGCCCTGACCCGTTCCCAAACCTCGACCCTCCAACCGACTCAGACCATGCCCCGCGAAATCGTCATCATCGAATGCACCGAAGCCCGTAAGGAGGGCAAGCGCCCTTCCCGTTACATGACCACCCGTAACAAGAAGCTTTCCCAGGAGAAGGTGGAGCTCAAGAAGTACAACCCCTCCATGCGCCGCCACACGCTGCACAAGGAGATCAAAGGCTAAGCTTCCGGTTCTCCTGAGCCAGCAGGGCCGGCCGCAGTGATGCGCGCCGGCCCTGCTGTTTGGCGGGGGTGGTCGTCGGCCTCAGGCCGGCTTGCCGCCGCGGCGCAGCTGGCGCCAGCGCGCGCGGTGGTGACGGGTCCAGTCGAGCAGGGCGCGCTCGAAGCCGATGTCACAGCCGGCCTTCTCGGATTCGATCCACTTGTGACGCAGGATCTCCTCACGCTCCGCGAGGAATTCGGCATACAGCGACGAACGCGCGGCCAGGTCGGCGGCGGACTTCGTCTCGGACGGCTCTTCACTCATGCTTGCGGCGACACTAGGGGGAAATCCGCCCGCGTGGCAAGCCGGAGGCGAACCGGTGACGTTACGAAGCTTTTTGCAGGCCGTTGAGCACCGTCAGGCCGATCGAGCGGAAGACGCGCGCCGGATTGGCGTCCGGGTGGCTGATCACCACCGGGATGCCGTGGTCGCCGCCTTGGCGGATGGCCGGATCGAGCGGGACCTCGCCGAGGAGGATCGAGTCGAGGGCCGTGGCGACCTTCAGGCCGCCGCCTTGACCGAAGAGGTGTTGGCGGGAGCCGTCGGCGGCTTCGAGGAAGCTCATGTTCTCGGCCACGCCGAGGATGGGGACTCCCACCTTGGCGAACATCGCCGCCCCGCGGAGCGCCACCGAGACCGCCGCCGTCTGCGGGGTCGTCACGATGATCGCCCCGCTCAGGGCCATCGATTGGGCGATGGACAGCTGGGCGTCGCCCGTGCCCGGGGGGAGGTCGATGAGGAGGACGTCCAGTTCGCCCCAGCGGACGTTCGTGGCGAACTGCGAGATGGTCTTCATGATCATCGGGCCGCGCCAGACGACGGGGGCGTCGGCGTCGATGAGGAGGCCCATGGACATGACCTTCACGCCGAAGTTCTCCAGCGGAAGGAGGGTGTCGCCCTCGAGCATGGGCCGGGCGTTGACCCCGATCATCAGGGGGACGGACGGACCGTAGATGTCGCAGTCCATCAGGCCGACCCGGCCCGGGCGGCCCTGTTCGGCGAGGGCCCGGGCGAGGGCGCAGGCCAGGTTGACGGCGAAGGTGGACTTGCCGACCCCGCCTTTGCCGCTGGCCACGGCGATGATGTGCTTCACCCGGCCGACGCCGGCGTCGGCGGGCAGCTTCGTCGGGGCGGCGGAGGCGGCGGCCGCGGGGGCGCCCTTCGGGACGGTGACGGTGATGGCGATCTCGGGCTGGCGGGCGCCCAGGGCCTTGAGGGCGGCGTCGATCTCGGCGTAGAGCTTCTTGGGGATCTCGGGGTCGGCGCTGGTCACGGCCAGGCCGACGCTGACCTTGCCGTCGAGGGTCACCTCGATGCCTTTGACCAGGCCGAAAGAGACAATGTCCCGGCTGTAGCCGGGGTAGCGGATCTGACCGAGGGCCTTCTGGACGGATTCCTTGTCGAGCGACATCAGCGGGATTGAACTCCCCGCCCAACCTAGGTCAAACTGCTAACCACTAATCCCTTCCTCGATGCGTTTCCTCGCCCTCCTCGCCGTCTTCCTCGCCGCGCCGCTCTTCGGCCAGAAAGTCGTGGTGAACGACGACATCGCGGCGCTGGCGGCCAAGGGCGTCGTCTCCGTCGCCGTCGTCGCCGACGACCCGGCGCTCGGCAGCCTCGTGCAGTTCGCGCTCTCGGCCCACGGCGCGATCCAGGTCTCGCCTTCCTCCTCCGTCAAGCTGCGCATCGGCCGCACGGCGAACACCGCCGTCGTCGCCTGCGACAACGCCGCCTACGCCTTCACGACGAACGTCGAGGCGCGCGACGAGGACCAGCTGGCGCTCAAGGTCGCCGACGCCGCGGTCGTCGGCCTCGGCCGCCGCTGGCAGCTGAAGCCGCTCTTCGCCGACACGAAGGTCGCGTTCGTCTCGCGCTTCACCGGTCACGCCGAGATCTACGTCACCAACCTCGCGCGCTCCAGGACGATGCGCCTGACCAACTACCGCAACACCTCGATCGGTCCGCGCTGGTCGGCCGACGGCTCGCGCGTCTTCTTCATCTCCTCGTTCCGTTCCAACTGGCCGGAGATCTTCTCGACCAACGGCGTCGGCGAGGCCGCCAAGGTCATCACCAACGTGCGCGGCGCCCTGGGCGCGGCCAGCAGCGGTCCCGACGGCCGCATCGCGTTCGCCTCCTCCAACAAGGAGACGATGGACATCTTCGTCGCCGGTCCGCAGGGCCAGTCGCCGGTCCGCGTCATCAAGGCCCCGAACAAGCAGTGGGTGAACACCGACCCGGCCTGGTCGCCCGACGGCTCCCGCTTCGCCCTCACCGGCGGTCCGACGGGTCGCCCCGGCATCTACGTCGCGAATTCCTCCGGCGGCGCCCTGCAGCCGGTCGCCACCGGCTTCAGCTACAGCACCGAGCCGCGCTGGAACCCCGTCTTCCCGGACCAGCTCGTCTTCACCTACCAGTCGGGCAGCCTGCGTCTCGGCGTCATCGACCTCGCCGCGGGCAGCGTCCGTCCGATCGAGACCGCGAGCCCGGCCCCCCTCGCGCACGCCTCCTGGTGCGCCGACGGACGTCACCTCGTGGCCGCGCAGGGCGAATGGCTGGCCGTCGTCGACAGCGTGACCGGCAAGGTCACCCGCCTGACGCCGGCGAGCCTCGGCCGTTGTTCCGAGCCGGACTGCTGGACGCCCCGCGCGCGCTGAGCGGCCTCATTTCGCCGCGGGCTTCGGCTTCGCGGCTTCGTTCCGGCGGTCGCGTTCGCGCACGTAGGCGAAGTCGCTCAGGCTGCTGCGCAGCACGGCGTAGCTCGCCTTGACGTCGCCGGCCTGGCGTTGGAGGAGGGCGGCGGACCGCTCGATGCGCAGGCTGAGCGGGTTGATCGTCGCGCCCACGAAGCCGCCGAGCGCGAGCAGGGCGACGAAGGCGCCGACCTGCGCGCGGCGGTGCGCGCGCCAGACGGCGCGGATCTCCGCCTCCTTGCGGACGATCGCCGTCACGGCCTGCGCCTGCGTGAAGCCGTCGATGTTCACGGCGTCGGCCAGGCCGTAGGCCAGCAGGCGGCGGCGCGTGGGATCGTCGATGCGATTGGCGGCGCTGAGCTGTTCGGCCGCGCTGGCCGGGGGCTTCGCGGTCCGGACCTTCAGGCCGGAGCCCGTCGGGAAGAAGTCGGCGACGGTCCGCCAGGCGTCCTCGCCGACCAACATGCAAGGCTGCTCCGGCCGGACCTCGCCCGCGGCGAGCCGGGCGGCGACCTCGGCCTCGGAAAAGGCGGCGGAGGTCTCGGTGCCTTGCAGGAGATGGAAGCTGCGCATCGCGTCGACGCCGGTGAACGGCGGAGGACATCGTGGCCGGCTCCCGCGGGGGTCGCAAGGCGATTGGGCCCTCAATACCCTTTGCAAATCGGCTCGAACCTCCTTTTCATAGCTCCCGCTCGATGGGTAACCCAGGCATCAATCAATCGCAGAAGCAGGTCCAAGGCCTCATCCTCACGCCGCAGCTTCGCCAGTCGCTCCGCATCCTCCAGGTGCCTGCGGCCGAGCTCCTGCGGGAGATCTCCTCCGAGCTGGCCGCCAATCCCCTGCTCGAGGAGGTCGAACCGGTCTCCAACGAGAGCCTGGACGCGCCGATGACCTCCGAGGAGCCCGAAGACGACGGCCCCCGCGAGCTTTCCCTGGGCGACGACGACTTCGACGCGCTCAAGCGCATGAAGGAGGACTGGGACGAGAGCTACTACGAGGAGATCCGTTCCCAGGGCTACACGCAGGAAGACGAGGAGCGCCGCCGGCACATGCTGGAGTCCGCCACCGGCGAGGCCTCGCTCTCGGAGCACCTCGCCGACCAGGCCCGGACGGCCAGCGACGACCCTGCCGTGCAGGAGGCGCTCAGGCTCCTCATCGCCTCGCTCGACGAGCGGGGTTTCGTGGAGGAGGACCTCTCGACCCTCGCGCTCCGTTCCGGGCAGCCCTACGAGGCCGTCATGACGGCCCACACGCTGCTGCTGGCCTTCGACCCGCCCGGCATCGGCGCCCGCGATCTCCGCGAATGCTTCCTCGCCCAGCTCCGCCAGCGGGGCCGGGGCCTCTCCACCGCCGCCCGGTTGGTCGGCGAGTGCTGGGAGCCCATGATGGGCCGGCGGCTCGAGGAGTGCGGGCGCGTGCTCGACGTCGAGCTGGACGACATCCGCGACGCCCTCGCCGAACTCGCCAAGCTCGAGACCGTGCCGGCCCGCCGGTTCGCCCGCGACGACAACCGCGTCGTCACGCCGGACGCCACCGTCGAGACGGGCCCGGACGGCAAGTGGAAGGTCATCATGGACGACCGCCACGTGCCGAAGCTGCGCCTGGCGCCGGCCTACAAGGACATGCTCGCCGGCCAGGCCCTCGGCGAGAAGGAGCGCGCCTACATCCTCGAGCGCATGCGCCAGGGCAAGTTCCTCATCGGCGCCATCGAGGAACGCCAGCGCACCATCGAGAAGCTCGCGCACATCATCCTCGAGCGTCAGGCCGACTTCTTCGAGCACGGCCCCTCGCGGCTCCGTCCGCTGACGATGACCGACGTCGCCAAGGAGATGGGCGTCCATGAGACGACCGTCGGCCGCGCCGCGGCCAACAAGTGGATGCTCACGCCCCACGGCCTGCGCGAATTCCGCTGGTTCTTCACCTCCGGCGTCGCGACCGCCGACGGCGGCACGGTCGCCCAGGAGGGCGTGCAGGAGATGATCGCCGACATCCTCGCCCGCGAGAATCCCGCCGAGCCGCTGGCCGACGAGGCCATCACCGCGGAGCTGCGCAAGCGGGGCGTGCAGATCGCGCGCCGCACCGTCGCGAAGTACCGCGAGGCGCTGGGCCAGCCTTCGGCGCACATGCGCCGCAAGCGGCTCTGATCAGGCGAGCCGGCCGAGGACGGAGTCCCAGCCGAAGTTCGCCATGTCGGGGAACAGGAACTGCACGCCGGCGGTCCGGCCGTCGGGCAGGCGCGCGGGCGCGGCCACGGCGGGCAGTCCCGCGAGCGAGGCCGGCGCGTTGAGCGCCAGCAGGCGCCGGCGATGGGCGTCGTCCGCCCCGGCCTTGCACACCGCCCCGCCGAAGGTCGCCGGCAGCGCGATGAAGTGATGGCGGCGGAAGACCGTGCGGAACGCGTCGCTGATGCGCGCGCGCGCCGCCTCGGCCGAGCGGAGCTCGTCGTAGGTGCGGCGCCGGCCGGCGTCGAGGCGCGCCCAGACGACGGGATCGTATTCCGCGCGCCGGCGTTCGAGCCAGGCGGCGTGGACGCGCGCGGCGGCATGGCCGCCCAGCACCGGATAGGCTTCGGCGGCGTCGGCGCACGCGAGGCGCAGCAGCATGGCGGCGGCGACGTCCTCCTGCGCGCCGGCCTTGAGGGCGACCCCGCGCATGGCGGCGAGGTCGTCGGCGGGCACGCCCAGGCCGAGGTCGCCGACCCAGAGGCCGGCCCCGGCGGGCGGGGCTTCGCCGAGGACGGCGGCGGAGACCTGCCGGAGGTCGCCGGCCGAGCGGGCGATCCAGCCTTGGGTGTCGTAGCCCGGCGAAAGCGGGAAGACGTCGCCGACCGGCGCGACGTCGGGCGAGAGGCGCAGGCCCCAGACGCCGCAGTAGCCGCACGGCACGCGGATCGAGCCGGCCGTGTCGGTCGCGAGGGCGAAGGGCACCAGCCCGCGGGCGACGGCGAAGGCCGAGCCGGAACTCGAGCCGCCCGCGAGCAGGTCGGGCCGCGTCGGGTGCGGGCAGTCGCCGTAGTGCGGGTTTTCGCCGCTCAGGCCGAAGGCGAACTCGTTGAGCTGCGTCCGGCCGCATTCCACCGCGCCGGCGTCGGCTTCGAAGGCCGCGGGCAGCGAGGACGTCGCGCGCGAGGCGCCGATCTCCTGCGGCAGGAAGGTCGAGCCCGCGAAGGTCGGTTCGTCCTGCCGGAAATAGAGGTCCTTGGTCAGGAACGGCACGCCGCCGAGGGCCGACTCGCGCAGGGGCCAGGCCTCCTCGAAGCGGCGCGTCAGCGTGCGCGCGTCGGGCAGGCCGCACAGGGCCGCCCGTTGTTCCGCCGGGGCCATCGAAGCCAGCTTGAGCAGGAAAGCCTCCGCCGCCATGCGCGGACCGCGCGTGAGCGTGTACTCGCGCCAGTCTTCGACGGACTGCGGCAGGAGGGTCACAGCGCGAGCGGGACGCCCGGCTCGGGGTCGTGCACGCGGGCGCCGGGCAGCGCGGCCGCGAGGGTCTCCTTCATCCAGGCGCGCGCGGGCGGGTCGCCGTGCGTCAGGATGATGTCCTTCGGCGCGAGGTCCTTCGCGAAGTCGACGAGCTCCTCGCGGTCGGCGTGGCCGCTGAGGTGGAAACGTTCGACCTTGGCGCGCAGGGTCGCCGTGTGGTCGAGGGACTTGAACTTGAATTCGCCGCCGGGGTTCATCCCGATCAGCTCGCCGCCCGGGGTCTCCGGGTCGCAGTAGCCGACGAAGAACACCGCGTTCTCCTCGTGGTCGAGCATGTTGGCCGCGACGCGCCAGGCGGGCGTCTTCTCGACGAGCATGCCGCTCGAGAGGAGGTAGATGCCTCGCTCCGGCATGTTCTTGCCCGGCTGCACGTACTTGCGCGAGAGGGGCAGGATGCCGAGGTCGCGCAGGACCTGGCGGCTGAACTTCACCTGCCTGGTCTTGCGGCTGGCTTCGTCGAGGTAGTCGCAGAGGTCGAGGCCGAGGCCGGAGCAGAAGATCGGCACGTCGGCCAGGTCGCCCGCGTCGGCGGCCTCCTGGAGCAGCAGGAGGATCTCCTGCATGCGCCCGAAGGCGAAGGCCGGGAGCAGCACCGAGCCGCCTTCGTCGCAGACTTCGTTGATCGCCTTGATGAGGCGCTGCTCTTCCTTGCCGCGGTTGAAGGACGGCGTCGTCGCCGTGGCCCCGCGGGTGCATTCCATCACGAGGGTGTCGACCGGCGTGCGCGGGAAATTGGCGCCGGCGACGGTGCGCTGGGCCTGGAAATGGACGTCTCCGGTGAAGAAGTGCTTCTTCCGGCGGTGTTCGACGAGGCAGCCGACCGCGCCGGCCACGTGGCCCGCGAGGTGGAAGGAGAGCGCGACCTCCTCGCCTCCGCGGCCGATGACGCGGGGGTTGGCCAGGGGCACCGCCGCGAGGGCGTGCTCGACGCGCTCGACGTCGGGCTCGACGTAGAGCGGGTAGTCGGCGTTGCCGGTCTCCTCGCGCTGGCGCTTCATCACCTGGATGGAGTTGCTGAGCAGGCGGCGGACGAAGAGGGTCGTCGCGGCCGAAGCGTAGACGCGGGCCGAGGGGTGCTGCTTGAGCAGGAGCGGGAGCGAGCCGAGGTGGTCGAGGTGGCAGTGCGTGAGGATCACGCCGTCGACCGAGCCCGGGATCTTGTCGAGCTGAGGGAGCGCCTTGCGGCCGTCGAGCTTGGGGTGGAGGCCGCAGTCGAACACCAGCCGCAGGCCGCCGAATTCGGCGAGCAGGCAGTTGGCGCCGATTTCGCGGCCGGAGTTGAGGTCGGTAAGTCGCATCAGGAAGGGTCGGACGGGGGCGTCATCGCGAAGACCGGGATCCGCGTGAAGACGCGTTCGCCGGCCGAGGTCGTGCCATGGAAGGAGCCTTCGGCCGTCCGCGGGCCGCCGGCCAGGTGGTAGCTGTTGTAGGAGAACTGCTCGCCCGGGGGCAGGGTGGGGGTCTCGCCCACGATGCCGTCGCCCTCGAAGATCTCGATCTCGCCGTCCGGCGAGCGGATGATCCATTTCCGGCCGAGCAGCTTGACCGTCTCCTGGGAGAGGTTGCTGATGGTCAGGAAATAGACGAAGGCGTGCGGGGTTTCCGGGGGGAAGTTCGCATCCCGGTGGTGGGACACCTTGTCGACGGTGACCCTGAGGCCTGGGAGTTCCTTTCCGGTGGGTTGCACGTCCCCCAAGACAAGAGGGCTTGGCGGCCTTACGGAAGCCATAAATGGGGCAATCGTCGGGCAGATCTCCCTTCCCGTCTTGCCCCGGGGGAGGGACGACCTTTGATGAGGACCGGATGCCCACCCTCGCCGATCGCAAGCGCAACCTCGGGCGCGTCCCGGTGAAGTGGATCGTGCTGGCCGCCTACGTCCTGCTGGTCCTGGTCTCCCGGTGGGTCACCTCGGCCGACCGCCAGCCCAAGCCCGAGCTGGCCCAGCGGGTGGAATTCCATCCGCATGGGTATCCTGAGGACCGTGCCGCCTTGCCGGTCGTCGTCATCCCCCGTCTCCCGGACGGTGGCGGTGGCTGGAATCAGGCCGCCATCGACCTCGTCACGACCGAGGGCGCCGACAAAGTGGGCGTGGTCTACGCCGTCCGCTGGCCGACCGCCTACCATCGTTCGCGCGCGTCGATGAGCGACGAGAGCATCGCCGCCGACATGCTGTCTTCGATGGAGCCGCGACTCGGCAAGGGTCGCTTCCATCTCGTCGGCGAAGGCATGGGCGGGATGGTCGCCCTCGCGGTCGCGACCAAGTATCCGGACCGCGTGGCCTCGCTGACGCTGATCTGCGCGCCCGGCGCCCAGGAATACACGCTCCTCGGTAACGCCGTCGCCAACAAGTTCGTCTACTTCTTCCATCATATCCCGTTCTTCCTGTTCGACGTCGCCACGCCCCATTTCGGGCTGGCCGATCGGGTCCCTTACAATCGCGGCTACTCGGGCGTCTTCTTCGACAGCGATCTTTCCGACGCCAAGGCCGCCCTGCGCGCTTGGAACGGACCGGCGCTGCTCGTCCACGGCAAGAGCGATTGGGTCACGCCGGTCGACGCCGCCCGTTATTCGTCCAAGCTCATGCCGCAGGCCCGGCTCATCGAGGTCGAGGGAGGCCACGACGCCGAAGCCTCGCTTGAGGTCATCCGTTTCATCACGTCCGTCGAGTCGGGTCAGGCGGCGAAGCGCCCCGCGCCCGTGCCGGCGACCGAGCCTTATCCGCATCTGGTGGCCTCGGATGGCGCCCGCTTCTGGATCCTGCTCCTGATCATCGTCCTCTGCACCTTCGTGGCGGAGGATCCGACCTGCCTCGCCGCGGGCCTCCTCGCCGCCGAAGGCATCATCGGCTTCTGGTGGGCGGCGCTGGCCTGCACGGTGGGCATCTTCATCGGGGACATGGTGCTCTACTCGCTCGGCCGCTGGCTCGGGCGCGGGGCGCTTCGCCGGGCGCCGCTCAAGTGGATCGTCAAGGAGCACGAGATCGACCGCATGGCCGGCTGGTTCGGTTCGCCGCGCGGCCTGCTGGTGATCGTGAGCTCGCGCTTCATCCCCGCCAGCCGCGTGCCGACCTTCGTGACCGCGGGCATCCTGCGCCTCGGCCTGCCGCGCCTCTCGCTGCTCCTCTTCGCCGCGGCGCTCGTCTGGACGCCGGTCCTCATGCTCCTCGGCGGCACGCTCGGACCGCCCTTCATGGAGCAGTTCCCCCGCTACAAGCAGTACGCGGCCTGGATCGTGCTCGGGCTCTTCGCCTTCATCTGGTTCTTCACCCATTGGGTCGTCCCCGCGATGACCTGGCGCGGTCGCCGCGAGATCGTGATGAAGGTCCGCGGGCTGATGCAGCCTTCGCTCTGGCCGGGCTGGCTCCTCTACCTGCCCGTCCGCCTGGGCATCGTGCTGCTGAGCCTGCGGCACCGCCGCCTCACCGCCTTCGCTTCCGCCAATCCCGCCCTCGGCCGGATCGGCGGCTTCATCGGCGATTCCAAGTCGCTGCTCCTGCGTCCGTTCCAGCGTGATTCGCGCTGCTGTCCGACGCTCGCGCTTTCGCTCGAGGACACCCAGGAAGAACGGGTCAAGGAAGCCGCCGCGTTCGCGGTCTGCCACGGCTTCCCGGTCGTCTTCAAGCCCGAGGTCGCCGAGGATGGCGCGGGCCTGCGTTTCGTGCACACTCAGGAGCAGCTCGAACGCCTTGTCCGTGGGGCGCAGGAGGATTTCCTGCTCCAGAAGTTCATCCCGGGCTTCGAGTTCGAAGTCGTCTGGCGGCGTAACCCCGGCAAGGACGACGGACGCATCATGGCCCTGGTGCATAAGCACGACGTCACCGTGCGCGGCGACGGCGAGCAGACGCTCGAGGAGCTCATCTGGCTCGACGAGGTCGCGGTGTCCCGCGCGCACCTCTTCCTGCGCTGCCACGCGCGCGACCTCAACCGCGTCATCCCCGCGGGCCAGAAGGTGACCCTCAACCTCACCGGCAGCTACGGCCATGGCGCGCGCTGCCGTCATCGCGCCGACCTCACGACCGTCGAGCTCGACGCCGCCGTCACCCAGTTCGCCAAGCGTTTCCCCGGCCTGCATTTCGCCCGCTTCGATCTCCGCGCCGCGTCGATGGAAGACCTCAAGGCCGGCCGCTTCGTCGTCACCGAGGTCGGCGGCTGCTGCCACGTCTCGAGCCTCCTGCGCGACGAATCGCTGCGTTTCTCGCGGTCCTACGCCGCCGTCTGGGGGCAGCTCAAGGCGTGCCTCGACGCCGGCGCCTACAACCTGCGCCAGAAGGTGCGCCCCGTGCCCGTCGAGGAGCTCATGGCCCGCTGGAGCCAGGCCCGCGGCCGGCACGACGAGTTCGCGGTCAGCGAGGAAGCCTGACTCAGCCCCGCGCGGTGAACGCGTGGCAGAGGGCCGCCGCGGCGGCGTCGGATTCGTCCAACGCGAGCTCCGCCGGCAGGCCGAGCACGGTGCGGATCATGCGGCCGACCTGTTCCTTCTTCGCCGCGCCGTGGCCGGCGACCGCCAGCTTGATGCGGGTGGGGGCGTATTCGCCGACCTTGACGCCCAGCCGGGCGAGCACGCTGAGGGCGGCCCCGCGCGAGGCGCCCATGGCCTGCGCGGTGCGGAAGTTCTGCACGTAGATGGTCTCCTCGATGGCCGCGTGCGTGACGGCGTGTTCGCGCGCGAGCCCCTCGACGGCGTCGGCGATGCGGCCGAGGCACTCGTAAGGCGCGAGCTTGGGGCCGAGCCTCACGGTGACGCTCGCGAGCAGGCGCATCGGCTCGGCGCGCGCGTCGACGACCGCCAGGCCGGTGCCGCGCAGGGAAGGGTCGATCCCGAGGATCACCGCGCGGCAGCCGCGCGCGCCGGCGGTGGGCGCGGCCTTGCGGGCGCGGGGCGCCGGCAAGGCCGCCGGCGTCGACGCGACGCCGCGGAGCTTGTCCGTCCAGAGCGAGCGCGAGGATTTCCGGGCCATGGCGGGACGATGGCCGGTCGTGACCTGATTTCGACAGCAAAAGCGGCGGCGATGGATTGCCAAGGTCCCCCTGCGGCCTAGCGTGGGGAGATGCGCACGATGCTGCTCCTCGCCGGCCTCGCCTGGGCGGCGGTCGCGGCCGGCACCGAGCCGGTCGTGCAACGGCGCGAACTTCCCGCCGGCGAAGCGGTCGCCCTTCGCGCCGCCGGCAGGCTGGACCGGAAGCTCGTCCCGGAATGCTCGGCGCTCTGGCCGAGCCCGACGCAGCCCGGGGTCTTCTGGACGCTTTCCGATTCCGGCGCCAAGCCGCGGATCACCCCCGTCCGGGCCGACGGCTCGAGGGTCATCGGTCCCGGCGGCTACTGGGACGGTCCGGTGCTCCGCGGCGCCGTCAACGTCGACTGGGAGGCGATCGCCGGCGACGAACACGGCCTGATGGTCGTGGGCGACGTGGGCAACAACGTCTCCCGCCGCAAGGAGCTCGCGTGCTATTTCTTCCGCGAGCCCGTCGTCGGCGCGACGGAGGTGGCCGACGTGCGCAAGGTCGTCTTCGCCTGGCCCGATCAGACCGCTTTCCCGGATCCGGAGCTCGCGCACGACTGCGAGGCGATGTTCCTCCTGCGCGGGAAGCTCTATCTCCTCACCAAGCATCGCCGCGACACCCTGACGGACCTCTGGCGGGCGGACGTCCCTCCGGGCGGCGAGCGCGCCGGCCTGACCAAGCTGGCGCGTTTCGACGTCGGCGGGATGGTCACGGACGCCTGTCTCTCGCCCGACCGCACGCGCCTCGCCGTGCTGACCTACCGCAACGTCTGGGTCTTCGACCTCCCGGCGAC
>VHCL01000018.1 GCA_016871725.1 Verrucomicrobiota bacterium
CTGAGGCAGCGGTCCGCCGCTTTATAATCTCGCCCTCTGCGGGCAATCCGCAGTCTTTTCCTGACGTGAATCTACTGCTTTCGAAGGTCCTTGGTTCGCGTCAGGGAGGCACCCTGCTTCTGGCGGCCAGTTACGTCCTGCTTGGCACGTTGCTGCGTCTCGGCCTGCTCGTGGCCTCGGCTGGGGATGTCTCGTGGGGCTTCCCCACGTTCGCGGCCTTGTTCGTCGGCCTGCTGTCTGACCTGTTGATGGCGTGGTTCCTGACCTTGCCGATGGGCTTGCTCAGCGCGCTGTGGCCGGCTTCCTGGTCCGCTTCCCGCTGGCTCCGTCTGCCTTTGCGGGCGGCCTGGGTCTTCGGCGCCTTCCTCTTCGCGTTCTGGAAGGTCTCCGAGATCCTTTTCTGGGAGGAGTTCGGCGTCCGCTTCAACTTCATCGCGGTCGACTACCTCGTCTACACGACCGAGGTCGTGAAGAACATCCGCGAATCCTACAACCTGCCGCTGATCGTCGCCCTCGTGGTCGTGGTCGCGGCGGGCCTGTTCCTGCTGTGGTGTCGACTGGGCTTCGTCCGCCGCTGGGAGGAAGGCGCCGCCGCCGACGCGTCCCCGCGCTGGCGTGATTGCGCGGCGCTCCTGTCTCCCTTGCTGGCGCTGCTGCTCGTCGCCTATTTCGTCGGCCGGCACGATCTGCGGAAAGCCAGCGCCGAACATGCGACGGTCGCCGAGCGGCTCACCGCCGGTCTCCGGCACATGGGGGGAGCGCAGCCCGGATGGGCGAACAGCTACGACGTCGAACTGGCCAAGAACGGCGAATACGCCTTCCTGGCGGCCTTCTGGGCGAACCAGCTCGAATGGGGCCGCTTCTACCCGTCGCGTCCCGACGCCGTCGCCAAGCTCCGGGCGACGCTCCTCGCCCAGGGCGGCGAGGCCGTTTCGGTCGAAGCGAACGACATCACCCGTCGGATCAGGCCCGCGTCGCCGACCCGCCGGCTCAACGTCATCCAGATCACGATCGAGAGCCTGAGCGCGGAATACGTCGGTTGCTACGGTTCGCCGGAATATCAGCCCAAGAACCTCACGCCTAACCTCGACCGGCTCTCCCGCGAATCCCTTTGGTTCGCGCGCTGCTATGCCGGCGGAACCCGGACGGTGCGCGGCATGGAAGCGCTGTCGCTGTCCATCCCGCCGATACCGGGCCAGTCCGTGCTGCGCCGCGCGGGTTGTGAGAACCTCACGACCTTGGGCTCGGTCCTGCAGGCCAAGGGCTACGAGACGGCTTTCCTCTACGGCGGCGACGGATTCTTCGACAACATGAACTATTTCTTCGGGGCCAACGGCTATGAGGTCGTCGACCTGCCGCGCCAGCTCGGCCGAGGTAAGCAGCCGACCTTCGCCAACGCCTGGGGCGCCTGCGATGAGGACGCTTTCGCGTGGTCGCTCGAAGAGGCCGACCGCGCCCACGCCGAGGGCAAGCCTTTCCATCACTTCGTGATGACGACTTCCAACCACCGTCCGTACACTTGGCCGGCCGGTAAGATCGACGATGGTCTGGTCGGTCGCGAAGGCGGCGTCGCCTATACCGACTACGCCATCGGCGCCTTCCTGAAGGCCGCGCAGACGAAGCCGTGGTTCAAGGATACGGTCTTCGTCATCGTGGCCGACCACTGCGCCTCCGTCGCCGGCAAGCGCGAGCTCGAGGTACGCAAGTACGAGATCCCGCTCTTCATCTGGTCGCCCGGCAATCTCGCGCCCCGCAAGGTCGACACGATGATGAGCCAGATCGACGTCGCGCCCACCGTGCTCGGGCTGCTGGGCGTCGATTACCTCTCCCGCTTCGTCGGCACAGACGCGCTCGCGGCGTCCTACCGTCCGCGCGCCTTCATCAGCAACTACCAGAAAGTCGCCCTGCTGCGTCCCGACGGACTCCTGACGGTCCTCAAGCCGGTGCGGCAGGCGGTCCAATATCAGGCGGATCTCGCCACGGGCGCCCTGACGCCGGTGACCACGCCTGATATGGCGGCGGTCGAGGAGGCTATCCTTCATTACCAAGGCACCGATGAGCTCTTCAACCATGGCGGACTCCAGAACCCCGAGCCGGCTCGCGCCCGTTGAGCCGCGTTCGCTGGTCGCCCCGGCGATCTTGCTCGCCGTCCTCGTCGGCTTCTTCGGCTTGGCGGGCGTGGGCGGGGACGTCCTCGACCATTGGTTCCAAGGATTCTTCTGGGACGGGAAGGCCTGGCTGATCCCGCACGACCATCCGCTCGGCGACGCCCTGGCCTACCGCGGCCCCAAGGCGCTCATCATCATCTGGGCGGTCCTGCTGATCCTCGCCGCCGTCTTCGCCCGCCGCGTGCGCATGCGCGCCTTGTTCGTCCTGGCTTGTCTCGCGGTGGTGCCGGTCGTCGCCACCCAGCTGCGCGCCGTCACGAACATGGCCACCCCGCTGGAGCTCAAGACCTACGGGGGCGTCTGCGAGCCTCTGCTGCTGTTCGAGCCCAAGCCGGCCGGCTATCCCAGCCATGCCTTTCCCGCGGGCCATGCCAGCGGAGGCTTCGCCTTGATGGGTCTCTATTGGATCCTCGGCACGCGCCGCTGGCGCGGCCTGGCCCTCGGGCTCGGCGTCGGTTCCTGGATGGGCCTCTACCAGATCGCCCGCGGCGAGCACTTCCTGTCCCACACCCTGGCGACGGCCGTCCTGGCCTGGTTGCTCTGCGCCGGCCTGGCCTTGGCGATGAAGCGCCCGCTGACCCGCGAGGTCAGTTCGCCCAGTTGACCAGGTTGTCCGCGCGGTAGGGCCCGTTCGAACCGGCCTCGTCGAAGTAGGTCGCGGGGACGATGCCCGAGCGCTCCATGGTGGAGCCGCCGGACGGGGCCGGATCCCAGTACTCTCCGGCCAGAGGCGGTTCGCCCTCGACCGTCGAGGGGTTGAAATTGACCGAGCAAGAGACGAGCAGGTAGTTCGGCGATTTCCACTCGGCGTAGCGGGCCGCCGTGAGGACGCGGTAACGGTAGTCGTACGGATTGCCCCAGGCGTCGACGAACTCGCGGCAGGCGGGGTCGCCGCCGCGCCAGTCGTTGGCGGAGAGTTCGGCGTCGTTGTTGGTCATGACGTCGCCCTGGCTCAGGAAGCTGCGCATCTGGCGGTTCGTGCCGCCGGGCAGGGTGGCGCTGTCGAAGGGCAGAAGGGTCGGCGGCGTCCCCGGGGTCGTCACCCGCATCAGGCGGCGTCCGATGAGCTGGTCGAGCAGGTCGCGGCGGAAACGCTCAGGCTGTCCGTTCAGGCAGCCCGGGAAGTCCCCGTAGGTCTTGCGGTAACTCTGGGTGGCCATGGCGATGGCCTGAATCTCGCCTTTGGACTTCGACTTGTTGCGGCCGTCGTTGGCCGCCTTGAACAGGCCGAAGCTGATGGTGGCCAGGATCGCGATCACGGCGATCACGACCAGGAGCTCGACGAGGGTGAAGCCGGGGCGGCGGGGGGAGGGGCGGGGCATGGGGCAGGGCTCAGATGTGGCGGGAGTCGTTCTCGTCCTTCTTGACGTAGCCGGAGTCCTGACGCTGGTGGTTCACGGCGTTCTTCTTCAGGTAGGCCTGGTAGACGTCGTCCGCGGACATGCCGAGGACCTGGGCGATGGAGATCAGGAAGTGGAACAGGTCGATGACCTCGACCTTGGCGTTCTGCTCGTCGAACTTCTGGTACTTGGCCCACCACTTCCAGGGCACGGAGTCGGTCAGCTCGGCCATCTCCTGCTGCATGGCGCGGAGGTAGTTGAGGACCCACTTGATCTTCTCCTCCTCGGTCATGCCGGCGGTTTCGACGCCGATGCGCTTGTTGAGCGCCTCTTGCATGCGGAAGATTTCTTCGAGCTTGTCGGACATGGCTCCGATTAGGGCGGGAAGGACGCCCCGGGGCAATCCCGGAAGCGCCCGCAGGGTCTTTCCGGGCGTGAATTGCTCTTTGCAGGGAAGGGCGGACTATGCCTTCCTGTCCCCGTGTCCGCCACCCGCCTCCTCGCCTCCCTCCGCAAGCCCGAAGTCCTCGCCCCGGCCGGCGAGTGGGACTGCGTCCGCGCGGCGGTCGAGAACGGCGCCGACGCCGTCTTCTTCGGCATCGGTCGCTTCAACGCCCGCGTCCGGGCCAAGAACTTCGAGGAAGCCGACCTCCCCGAACTCATGGCCTATCTGCACGGCCGCGGGGTCAAGGGTTACGTGACGTTCAACACGCTGATCTTCCCCGATGAGCTGGCCGAGGCCGCGCGCACGCTCCGCTCGGTCGTCGCGGCCGGCGTCGACGCCGCCATCGTCCAGGACCCCGGCATCTGCCGCCTCATCCGCCGGATCTCGCCGGACTTCCCGATCCACGCCTCGACGCAGATGACCGTCACGAGCGCGGCGGGCGTCGATTACGCCCGCGGGCTCGGCGCCTCGCTCGCCGTCCTCGGCCGCGAGGTCTCGGTCCCGGAGATGCAGAAGCTCCAGGCCGAACAGGCCGCGAAAGGCGAGCCCCTCGACCTCGAGGTCTTCGTCCATGGCGCCCTCTGCGTCGCCTATTCCGGCCAGTGCCTCACCAGCGAATCCCTCGGCGGACGTTCGGCCAACCGCGGCGAATGCGCCCAGGCCTGCCGGCTGCCTTACGAGCTCGTGGTCGACGGCGCGGTCCGCGACCTCGGCGACAAGGCCTATTTGCTCTCCCCGCAGGACCTCGCCGGCATCGAGGTCGTCCCCGACCTGATCCGCGCCGGCATCCGCTCGCTGAAGATCGAGGGCCGGCTGAAGTCCCCGGAATACGTCGCCGCCATCACCAAGGCCTACCGGCGCGCGGTGGACGCCGCCTGGGACGCGCTGACGAAGGGCGCCGACGCCGACCGCGCCGCCCTCCGGGTCCGCCAGGAAGAGGACTACGCGATGCAGATGACCTTCTCGCGCGGCCTCCACACGGGCTGGCTCCGCGGCATCGACAACCAGCGGCTCGTCCACGCCCGCTTCGGCAAGAAGCGCGGGGCCTGCCTCGGCACGGTCGTCGACGTCGCCACGAACGGGGTCACGCTGCGCCTGGAAGGTCCGCTCAAGCCCGGCGACGGCGTGGTCTTCGACCAAGGCAAGCCGGCCGAACGCGAGCAGGGCGGCTTCGTCCACGGACTCGAACCCGCCCGCGGCGGCCTGACCTTCGTCCGCTTCGGCCGCGAAGACGTCGACTGGTCCCAGGTGAAGCCGGGCGCCATCCTCTGGAAGACCAAGGACCAGGAACTCGACAAGCGCCTGCATGATTCCTGGGACCGGGAGAAGGCCAACTATCGCCGCCCGGCGCACGCCCGCGTCGTCGGCCGGCTCGGCCTGCCCCTGCGCGTCGAATTCGACGACGGCGAAGGCCACGTCGTCGCCGGCGAGACCGCGCTGCCCTGCGCCGCGGCCGAGAAGCGCCCTCTGGACGTCACCGTGCTCCGCGACCAGCTGGGCCGCCTCGGCGACACGGGCTTCGAACTGGGCGAACTGCAGGCCGACCTCGAGGGCGCCCTGATCGTCCCGGTCAGCGAGCTGAACCGCCTCCGCCGCGACCTCGCCGACCAGCTCGCGAAGCTCCGCCGCCAGCCGCTCCGCTGGACCCTCCTGCCGTTCGATGAGACGGCCACGCAGGTCGCCCCCTTCGAGCCGCGGCGTCCGGGCGAGGCCGAGATCGTCGTCGTCATCCGCGAGCCCGAGCAGCTCGAGCCCGCCCTCGCCGGCGGCGCCCGGGTGATCTACGCGGAATACGAGGACCCGAAGAAGTTCCGGGCCGCCGTGGCGCGCGTCCGCGCCTACGAGCAGGAAGACGGCCGCAAGGTCGAGTTCTGGGCCATGGGCCCGCGCATCCATAAGCAGGGCGAAGGACGCATCAGCGAGATCGTCCTGTCGTGCGAGGCCGACGGCTACCTGGCTCGCAACCATGAGGATCTCCGCGCCTTCAAGGGACGGCGCCTCCGCGCCGACTTCTCCCTCAACGTCGCCAACGGCCTGACCGCCGAGTGGCTCATGCGCGAGCACGCCCTCGAAGGTCTGACGGTCTCTTACGACCTCGACTCCGAGCAGGTCGCCGCGCTCTTCCGGTCCGCCCCGCCGGAATGGTTCGAGGTGACCATCCATCAGCACATGCCGATGTTCCATATGGAGCACTGCGTGTTCTGCGCCTTCCTCTCCCAGGGCAAGGATTACCGCGACTGCGGCCGCCCCTGCGAGAAGCACCGCGTCAAGCTGCGCGACCGCGTCGGCGCCGAGCACATCCTCAAGGCCGATGCCGGCTGCCGGAACACGCTCTTCAATTCGCGCGCCCAGACCGGGGCCGAGTACGTCACCCAGCTGCTGGCCTTGGGCGTCCGCCGGTTCCGCGTCGAATTCGTCGACGAGGACGCCGCCACCGTGACGCGCACGCTCACGAAGTACCAGGCCCTGTTGAAGGGCGACCTCGACGGCACCGCGCTCTGGAACGACCTCAAGGTGCTCAACCAGCTGGGCGTCACGCGCGGGACGATGCGCGTGCGGCTCTGATCATTCTTCGCCGCGGAGGCGGGGCAGGAGGCCGGTGACGCGGCGCGAGTCCGAGGCGTTGCGCACCGCCATGGCGTAGGCCGTCGGGTCGCCGACGAGGATGACCTGCTTGCGGCCGCGGGTGACGGCCGTGTACACGAGGTTGCGGGCGAGCATGATGCTGTGCTGGCGGAGCAGGGGCACGACCACCGCGGGGAATTCCGAGCCCTGCGACTTATGGATGCTCACCGCGTAGGCGAGGTGCAGGTCGCCCTGTTCGCCGCGCTCGAGCTCCACGCGCGCGCCGTCGAAGTCGATCAGCAGCGTGCCTTCCTCGTTCTGGCCGAGCACCACGCCGAAGTCGCCGTTGAAGACGTTCTTGTCGTAGTTGTTGCGGGTCTGGATGACCTTGTCGCCCGGCTGGATGCGGCCCGGACGCGCGTCGGCCCCGCGCAGACGGCCTTGCAGGGCCTGGTTGAAGGCCTGGATGCCGCCGGTGCCCTTGTGCATCGGCGCGAGCACCTGGATGTCGCGCAGCGGGTCGAGGCGGAGCGCCTTCGGCAGGACCTCGCAGCAGAGCTTCGTGACCATCGCCACGCAGGCCTCCGGTTCGTCGACGCGGACGAAGTGGATGTCCTGGGCGAAGTCCAGCTTCGCCGGGTCCTCGACCGGCGGGGGCGGCGAGGTGTCCGCGTGCAGGATGCCGTGCGCGACCGTGACGATGCCGCTGCGGGCGCCCTGGCGGAAGACCGTGTCTAGGCGCGTGACCGCGGCCGCGCCGGAATCGATGAGGTCGCCGAGCACGTTGCCGGCGCCGACGGACGGGAGCTGGTTGACGTCGCCCACGAGCAGGACGTGCGCCGTGCCGGGCACCGCGCGCAGCAGGGCCGCTGCCAGTTTCGTGTCCAGCATCGACGACTCGTCGACGATGACGAAGTCCGTCGCCAGCGGGTTCTCGGCGTTGGCGGTGAAGCCGCCTTCCGCCGGATCGAACTTGAGCAGGCGGTGGATCGTCGAGGCCGGGACGCGCGTGGCCTCGGTCATGCGTTTCGCCGCGCGGCCGGTCGGCGCGCCGAGGGCCATGCGCACGCGCTTGGCGCCGAGGATGTCGCAGAGCGCCTTGAGGATGGTCGTCTTGCCGGTGCCGGGGCCGCCCGTGAGCACGGTGACCTTGTTCTGCAGCGCCATGAGCACGCCGGCGGCCTGCGCGGGGGAGAAGGCGAAGCCGGCGCGGGTCTGCGCCCATTCGACGGCCTTCTCGGCGACGATGGTCGGCAGACCCGAGGGCGTGGCCAGGAAACGCTGGACCGAGGCGGCGATCGATTTCTCGGCCTTCTCCTGCGGCCGCAGCTGCACGAGGCGCACGCCGCGCGTGGACAGCACGCCGACGGCGTCCTCCTCCATCAGCTTGCGCAGGCGGTCGTGGACGATCGTCTTGTCGACCTCGAGGAGCTCGGTGGCCTTCTCCAGCAGGCCCTCGTCGGGGAAGGCGCTGTGGCCTTCGCCCTCGAGTTCCTCGAGCGCGTGCAGGATGCCGGCGTCGACGCGCTGCGGCCCCGCGGTGGGCAGACCGAGGTTGCGCGCGATCTTGTCGGCCGTCTTGAACCCGACGCCCTCGACCTCGCGGCAGACGCGGTAAGGCTCGGTGGTGAGGACCTTCTTCGCGTCCTGCCCGTAGGCCTTGACGATGCGGACGCAGAGGGCGTTGGTCACGCCGTAGGTCTGCAGGAAGACCATGACCTCGCGCAGGGCCTTCTGGTCGTCCCACGCGGCCTTGATGGCCTTCGCGCGCCCGGGGCCGATGCCGTCGACCTCGCGGAGGCGCCCCGACTGGTTGGAGATGATGTCGAACGTGCGGACGCCGAAGCGGGCGACGATCTTGTCCGCGTAGGTCTTGCCGATGCCTTTGATGAGGCCGCTCCCGAGGTACTTGCGGATGCCGTGCACGGAGGAGGGCAGGCGCGAGCTGAAGGTGCGCACGCGCAGCTGCGGGCCGTGCGACGGGTGGCGTTCCCAATGCCCGCTGACGTCGACGGTCTCGCCGCACTGCAGCCCGGTCATGTTGCCGAGGATGACGACCTTGTCGCCGGCCTCGGGCGCGAGCTCGGCGATCGTGAAATGCGTCTCCTCGTCGAGCCACAGGATGCGCTCGACCACGCCCGAAAGGGTGGTTTCGGGTCCGCGCGGCGGTTCGCGTGGCGGCGACATGCCGTGAGCCAATCACTCCCGCGGGGCGGGGGCGAAACGAAAATCAACCCAGGCCGAAGACCTCCCGGCCCAGCGTGGGCAGGCCGGCGTGGACGGTGTCCGGGGCGTAGGGGGCCAGTTCCTCGGCCGTGTGGCTGCCGGTCGTCACGCAATGGATGGCGGCCAGCCGGCCGTTGCGGGCCGTGGCGATGTCGAAGGGCGAATCGCCGACCATGACCGTCCGGCCGGCGTCGGCCTTGAGCGTCGAGAGCACGAAGTGGGTGAACTCGGCCTGCGGCTTGCGCCAGGGGTGGACGTTCGTGCCGAAGACGGCGTCGACGACGTCGTCCAGGCCGAGGTGCTCCATGATCTTCCTGGAGTTGGCGTCGTCCTTGTTGGTATACACCGCGACGCGGACGCCTTTGGCGCGCAGGCCGACGAGGATCTCGCGGCAGCCGGGATAGGCGCGCAGGCCGTGGTACATCACCGAAGGGAAGTGTTCGCGGAAGAGGCGGGTGGCGGTGGGCGCGTTGGCTTCGCCGGCGAGCTTGACGACCGTGACGTTGACGGAGCCGCCGACCGCGCGGCGGATCTGCTCCAAGGTGACGCCGGGCAGGCCCATCATGCCCATGACGTCGTCGTAACAGCGGTGGATGGCCTCGAAGTTGTCGACCAGCGTGCCGTCGAGGTCGAAAAGGACGGTTTCGGGGAGGGGGCGGGCCATGGCTGACCCCAATCAGGCGGGTCGGCGGACGGTTTCCAAGTTTGGAATTGAAGGGTGGGGCGGCGGACCTAGGTTGCCGCTTCGCACCATGAGCTTCTCGCTGGACCTTACCAAGCCCCTCGGCCGCCTCGGCCTGGCCATCAACACCGTCTTCCTCGGAGCCGTCTTCTACGGCGTCTCCGTCGGCTGCTTCCACTACATGACCCATGTGCTGCCGGAGTCGGAGGCCCACCATCAGGAAGCCGTCGTCAAGGCCGAGCTCGTCGAGAAGGCCGTCGCCAAGGCCAAGACCGCCTCCAAGGGCAAGGCTTTCGACGCCGCGGCCGCCAAGGCCCAGGCGGAGGCCGCCGTCGCCGCCGACTTCAAGAAGAAGGCCGAGGAGATCCATCACCACGCGGTGGAAGGCTGGGCGCCCTTCGCCGTCTTCCTGCTGATCCTTTCCGCCGTCTTCCTCGCCGGTTTCCTGTCGGTCTACGTCCAGCGCCGCGCCAATGACGGCGGGCTCAAAGGGCTCTGGATCTTCCCCAACCACCTCGGCGCCTGGGCTCTGTCCGGCTACGTGGCCTTCTATCCTTTCCTCGCCGCGCATGACCTGCGCAACGCCTGGGCTCCGGCCTTCGTCGCCGGCCTGGTGCTCCTGCTCCCGGCCTTCTTCGCCGGCGAAGGGCATCACGACCACGACCATGATCATGGCCACGGCCACGATCACGGTCACTCCCACTGAGCGGCCTCAGAGCGGCGCGGTGCCGCCGAAGTCGAAGACGGTGTGACTGATCAGGCCTCGCTCGAGCACGGCGACGTCGGTCTGTCGTTCGACGGAATGGTCCTCGCCGTCGTTCCAAGCGAAGGCGAAGCCGAGGGCCGAGCGCTTGAAGAGCGAGCCGTGCCGGACCAGCGCCGGGGTGCTCCGTTCCATGGCGGTGCCGGCGGTGACGCCGGCCGGATAGTTGAGGCTGTGGACATGCAGGCCGGAGACGGGGCGGCCGACGAGCCCGCGGGCGAACCGGGCGGCGTGGCGGCAGGCGGTCTCGAGGTGCGGGCGGAGGGCGGGCGGGCAGACCGAGGAATTCCGGTGGACCTGCTCGAACAGCGATTGTTCGAGGTCGAGGGAGCAGGCGACCGCGGGCAGGCCCCAGGCCGCGCCTTCGGTCGCGCCGGCCAAGGTCCCTGAGCTGAGGCAGAGCGGCATGGTGGCGTTGAAGCCGATGTTGATGCCGGAGAGGACGACGTCGGGCCGGGTCGGGAGCAGGTGCCCGAGGGCGATGTTGACGCAATCGGAGGGCGTCCCGTCGATGGACCAGGCTTGTTCGCCCAGTCCGGGGTACTCGGCCAAGGTGACCTCCCGGTGACGGCTGAAGGCCCGGCCGATCCAGCTCCGTTCCCCGGCGGGGGCGGCGACGACGACCCGGAAGCCTTCGGCGACGCAGGCGGCCACCAAGGCATGGAGGAACGCGGCGTTGATGCCGTCGTCGTTGGTCAGCAGGGCGGTGGGTCTCATCCGGGAAGTCAGGGGCGGGTCTCCGTCGGGCCGTTCTCGAGCTCGGCGATCAGGTCCCGGAGGACGGCCGCGGCCTCGTAGTCTTCGACCCGCAGGGCGGCCTGGAGGTCGGCGCGGGCTTTCGCCAGCTTGGCGAGGCGGTCCGCCTGGCTGTCCTGGGGGCGGCGGCCTTGGTGCTCCAGACCGGGCTGGATGCGCGCGATGGTCGCCAGCGCCAAGGGCGCGTGGGCTTCGTAGCAGGTGGCGCAGCCCAGCCGGTGGATGCGTTCGTAGTCGGACCAGCGGAAGCCGCAGGCGGGGCACTTGCCGCGGCCGACCGGGGTCGGGACGGTCAGCTTCAGGCCCAGCGCTAGGGAGGGCAGGAGGGAGTCCGCGCGCAGGGACGGGCACCCTTGGCAGCAGGCATAGGTCTCCGCCTTGCCCCCGGCGACGAGGGTGAAGTAGACGACGGCTTGCTGGACGCAGCCTTGGCAGGTGGGCGGACGAGGGATCACGCAGCCCTCACCATGCGGAAGATCGGCCGGCGGTTCAAGCGTCCGGACGTACCTTTTCAGGTTGAAGCCCTGCTCGCGGCGGATTGCCTAGGAAACCGATGCTTTCTCCTGTCCTCATGCTGGTGCTGGCCGAAGCCGAAAAGGGCGCCCTCTGGTATTTCAAGCAGATGGACGCGGCCGGCATGGCCGTCGCCGTCGTGCTCCTCATCTGCTCCTTCATCGGGTGGGGCGCGATGATCCAGAAGTGGTCCGACGTCCACGAGCTCCGTCGCCGCAACCACGCGTTCGAACGTCGCCTCCGCGACGAGCCCGCCGTCGTCGCCCTCAATTTCCCGCGCGGCTCCAACCTCGGGCCGTACGAATTCCTCGTCGCCGAGGCGGTCTCCGCCGTGCAGCGGCACAAAGGACGGCTCGTCCGCCCGGCCGACGTCACGCTGTGCATGGGGCACGTCGAGAACGCCGTGCAGCGCGGCGTCGCCCGCACGATGGTGAAGTACGAGGACAAGATGGTGCTCCTCAGCTCGCTCGTCTCCGGCGGCCCGTTCCTCGGCCTGCTCGGCACGGTCTGGGGCGTCATGGTCACCTTCGGCGCGCTGACCGAGAAGGCCAGCATCGCGCAGCTCGCGCCCGGGGTGTCCGGCGCGCTCGTCACGACCACGCTCGGCCTGCTCGTCGCCATCCCCGCCACCTTCGGCTACAACTACCTGCTCACCCAGGTGAAGATCATGACGACCGAGCTCGAGAACTTCGCGAGCTCGCTCGCCGACCGCGTGGAGCTCGAGCTCGAAGGCGAAGCCCGCCGCAACTACGAGGCCGCGCAGGAACGCGAACGCCTGCAGCGGGCCGCCCAGGCGGCCCAGCCTGCTCCCGCGGCCGCCGTCACCCCGCCCGCCGAGGCTCCGCCCGCTTCGCTGCCCGGCTGGGAGGACGCCCAGTAAGTCCCGATGGCCCGCTCCTTCTCCAAGCCCAACCGGCTGCACGTGCTGAACGAGCTGAACGTCACGCCGATGCTCGACCTCTGCTTCGTGCTGCTGATCATCTTCATGATCGCCACGCCGGTGCTCGAGCAGACCACCGCCGTCAACCTGCCCAAGGCCGACAAAGGCGCCGGCAAGGCGCCCGACACGAAGGCCCAGCATCGCATCGTCAGCATCGACCGCAACGGCGGGCTCTCCCTCGGCGCCCGGGCCGTCACGACGGCCCAGCTCGAAGCCGAGTTCGCGGCTCTCGCGGCCCTGCCCGAGGCCGAGCAGCCGATCGTCCGTATCCGCGGCGACGGCGCGTTGTCCTACCAGAAGATCATCGACGTGCTCTCCCTCGCCAAGGCCAAGGGCCTGACGAAGGCGGCGCTCGACACCGAGACGCGCTGAGCATGGCCGCCGAGGGCAGAGGTTGGATCGGTTCCGTGGTGGTGCACCTCGGCCTGTTCGGCGCGGTCATCGGCTTCTCCTGGTACGCCGCGCGGCAGGACGGCGAGAACGTCGATCCGGCCGACCCGCTGCTCATCGACCTCGCCGGCATCCCGGGCAAGCGTCCGGGGGAGGTCGGCAAGGCTCCCGGCGTGGCCCAGGGCGCCGAGACCGGCGCCAACCAAGGCCTCGCCCGGATCAAGATCCCCAAGCTCAACGTCGACAAGATCCTCCGCGAGCGCGAGCAGGCCGAGGAGTCGGCGACTTCTTCGGCGAGCCCGAAGACCTCGGCCAAGGCGGTCGTGAAGAACGGCGCCCCCAGCAAGTCCGGCCGCATGACGCTCGAGGAGTTCAACAAGAGCCAGGGCGGCAAGTCCGGCCGGCCCGGCGCTTCCGCGAAGTCGGGCGGCATCGGCGGCGTCTCGGTGAAGAAGGGCCGGAGCTACGGCGCCGGCGACAACGGCGGCGAAGGCGGCTCGGCTTCGGAACTCGCGCTCTACGCGGGCGAGGTCCAGGCCCGGCTGCTCACGGCGTGGCGGGAGATCGTCGCCGCCGAGGGCGAATCCGTGGCCACGGGCGGCACCTGCGGCGTGACGGTCAACGTCGACGCGGCGGGCTTCGTCACTTTCGCGGGCTGGGTCAACGCGCCCCGCGACGCCCGCATGGCCGAACTCGTCAAGCGCGCGTGCGCGCAGATCGGCAACTGCGGCAAGCCGCCGAAGGGCAAGTCGTTCAAGATCGACTTCACCCGCGTCAGCCTGTCCGAAGGCTGAGCGCGCTCAGTCGCGCACCTCGAGGACGAGCTGGACCTCGACGGAGACGCCGAGGGGCAGGCCGTTGACCGAGACCGCGGCGCGGGCGTGCTTGCCGGCGTCGCCGAAGACCTGGAGGAGGAACTCGGAGGCGCCGTTGAGCACCTTGGGGCTGTCGCCGAAGCCGTCGACGCCGTTGACGAAGCCGTTGACCATCACGACGCGCGTGACGCGGTCCAAGGAACCGAGGGCGGCCTTGGCGTTGGCGAGGGCGTTGAGCACGCAGAGGCGCGCGGCTTCGGCGGCCTGGGCGAGGTCGACCTCGCGGCCGACCTTGCCGAGCGAGGCGACCTTGCCGTCCTTCGTCGGCAGGGTGCCGGCGAGGTAGAGCAGGTCGCCCGTGCGGACGGCGGGGACGTAGGCGCCGGCCGCCGCGGGCGGCGTGGGCAGGGTGACGCCGAGTTCGGCGAGGCGGGCTTCGACGGAGGACATAAGTTCAGAACCAATACTTGGGCCAGCGGACGTCGCGGCGCAAGTTGTGATAGCAGAGGGCGCCCAGGACGATCAGGCCGGCGCCCGTCAGGGTGGGGCAGAACAGGAAGGTCCACGACGCCGACGGGAGCGCGCAGAGGATCAGCGGATTGGAACACGCCGGCGGGTGCACCGCGCGGGCGACCTTCATCAGCGCGACGGCGGCGCCGACGGCCACGGCCGGCCCCCACCAGAAGGGCAGGAAATGCGCGGCCCCCAGCCCGCAGGCGCTGCCGATGAGGTGGCCGAGGAGCACGCTGCGCGGCTGGCTGAGGGGGGCGTCCGGGAAGCCGAACACGAGCAAGGAACTCGCGGCGAACGTCCCGAGCAGCAGGGCGACCTCGAGGGTCATGGTCAGCCAGGTGAGCCCGCCGATGAGCGCGACCACGACGAGCGCCACGGCGGCGGTCTCCCGGAACGGGGGCCGCGGCGGCGTCGCCGCCCCGTCGCCGCGCATCTTCCTCAGCAGCTCCAAGGTCGGCCGCTTACTTGAGGCGCTTCATGCCGTCGATGATCTCCAGCACGAGCTCGCGGCTGCGCGCCTTGATCTCGCGGTTGAGGGCGGTGTCCGACGTGCCCAGGGCGCGGCGGGTCTCGCTGTAGGACTGGGCGAGGACGGTCTCCTTGTTGCGGGAGATCGTGGCGTTGTCGCGCACGGAGAGGGTCACGTCGGCGGAGTAGCGGCCGAGCCCGCGGTCGATGCGCACGTCGATGAGGAGCAGGGGCGTGGCGGCTTCGGGGCTCAGGCCTTCGACGGGCTTCGCGGTGAGGTTGGCGCGGCGGAGTTCGAGCTCCATGCCGTCGCGGATCTCGCCGCGCAGGTCGGCGTCTTCCGTGCGGTTCTCGGAAGTGCTGACGTCGATGTAGAACTGCGTGATGCCGCGCAGCTTGGCGAAGGCCTTGTCCTGCGGGGCGGGACGCTGCGGGTCGGTCTGGCCGACGGCGGTCAGGGTGACGAAGGCGGCGAGCAGGGCGAGGGCGAGGGAGCGCATGGCGATGACGGGAAGATAAGCCGGGGCCGGGCCGCTTCAATCCCCTTTCGCCGGGGCCGGTTCGAGCCGGACGGCGGAGAGCGGGTGCTGGTCCAGCAGGGTCGGATGCCAGCCGCGGACTTCGGGGCGCATCAGGTATTTGTTCGTGTTGAAGACGACGGGCAGCACGGGGGCCTGTTCGACCAGCCGGGCCTCGGCGAGCTGGAAGTAGCCGAAGCGCTTGGCGGCGTCGGTCTCCCGCGCGGCGAGCCCGAGCAGCCGGTCGTATTCGGCGTCGCTCCAGTTGCTGTTGTTGAGCTCGTTGCCGGTGACGAGCATCTCGAGGAAGGTGTTCGGGTCGTTGTAGTCGCCGACCCACGCGCCGCGACACAGGTGGAATTCGCCCTTGCGCATGGCGGTCAGGTAGACCTTCCACTCCAGGTTGCGGAGCTCGACCTCGACGCCGAGCTCGCGGCGCCACATCTCCTGGTAGGCCTGCGCGGCCATCTGCTGGCCCTCGGAGGTCGCGTAGAGGTAATCGAACTTCGGGAGGCCTTTGCCCCCGGGGTAACCGGCCTCGGCCAGGAGCCGGCGCGCTTCGGCCGCGTCCTGCTTCCAGCGCGCGGCCGCCTGGAAGCCGCCGGTGCCGGGCGGGGTGAAGTGCAACGCGGGCTTCTCGCCCGCCCGCAGGACCTTCTCGGCGATCAGGTTCCGGTCGATGGCCATGCCGAGCGCGCGGCGGACGCGCGGGTCGCTCAGCGCCTTGCGCGCGGCGAGGTCCGCGGGCTTGGCGCCTTGGATGTCGCAGTTGACCCAGACGAAGGCGGTGGCGAGGAAGGGGTCGATGCGCAGCTGCGGGGCCTTGTCCGCGCGGAGCTTCGCCACCTTGTAGGGCGGCACGGCGCCGGTGACGTGCAGTTCGCCGCCGCGGAACGCGCGCTCTTCGGCGAAGAGGTCGGCGATAGCGCGGAATTCCACGGCGTCGAGCGAGACTTCCTTGGCGTTCCAATAAAGCGGGTTCTTGCGGATCACCACGCGCCGGGCGACCTCCCAGGTCTCGAGGGTGAAGGCGCCGCTGCTGACCATCGCGCCGGGCCGCGTCCACGGCGTGTTAAGGGCGTCGATGGCGCCGAACCTGAGGATCGTCGGCGGGTGCACCGGGATCCAGCTGTGGTGGCAGAGCAGCTGCAGGAAATAAGGGATCGGGTGCTCGAGTTCGATGACCAGCGTGCGCGCGTCCGGCGCCCGGAAGCCCACGGTCCGGAAATCCTTCGTCTTCCCGGCCTGGAAGTCCTTGGCCCCGCGTACGCCGTGCAGCATCGAGCCGTATTCCGCGCCGAAACTCGGCCGGAGCATGCGTTCGTAGCTGAAGAGGAAGTCCGCCGCGGTGATGGGATCGCCGTTGGACCAGCGGGCCGCCGCGCGCAGGCGGAAGGTCCAGGTCTTGCCGTCCGACGACATCGACCAGCTCTCGGCGATGCCGGGCACGGGGTGCAGGTCCTCAGGGTCGTAATTGACCAGGCCTTCGAAGAGGGCGGCGACGATATGGCTTTCGCTGAGTCCGGTGACCGTCTGGGGGTCGAGTCCCGAGGGCTCGGCCATGTTGTTGATGATCAGGTAACCCTCGGCGGCTTTCTTCTCGGCGGTGGTGCGGCCGTCGCCGCAGCCGACGAGCGAGGTCGCCAGGGCGAGAAGGGCGGCCGTCCATCGTTGCGCGGGGCGAAGCATGCCGGAGATTAGGCCCGGGGTCGGCCCGAGGGCAAGGCGTCTGGATGGGCTCTTTACTCACCCGCGCGGGTTTCCTAGAAAGGGCCCATGATCACCCCGACCCGCCGCGACCTCGCCGTCGCCGTCCTGACCGCTTCCGTCTGCCTCGGCCTCACCGGCTTCATCGGCCACGCCCCGCTCGCCGCCGACGTCCCGGGATCCAAGCCGGAGATGGGTTCGATGGCCTTCGACTGGGAGCAGCTGCCGATCAAGCCCAGCAAGGTCGGAGCCTACCGCAAGGTCTGCCAGGCGCCGACCGCGACGCTTGACGAACTGGAATGCCATATCACGACCTTGAACCCTGGCCAGTCGGCCCACCCGCCCCACCGGCATCCCGACGAGGAGCTCCTCATCGTCAAGGAGGGCAAGGTCGAGGCGCTCGTCGCGGGCGATTGGGTGAAGCTCGGTCCTGGCTCGGTCATCTTCCAGGCCGCGAACATCGACCATGCGATCCGCAACGCCGGCGAAGTCCCGGCGACTTATCACGTGATCAAGTGGAACTCGCCCGGCATGCTCGCGAAGAACAAGGCCGAGATCGCCGCCGCCAAGGCTTCCGCGCCGAAGTGAGCCGACAAAAAAGGGCGTCCCGGAGGACGCCCTTTTGCTTGGTTGTGACCGAGGCTCAGATGGCCGCCGGACCGCGCTCGCCCGTGCGGATGCGGATGACGTCGGTGAGGCCGAGGACGAAGATCTTGCCGTCGCCGATCTTGCCGGTCTGGGCGGCCTTGGAGATGGTGGCGATGGCCTTCTCGACCTGTTCGTCGGCCACGGCGGCCTCGATCTTCACCTTAGGGAGGAAGTCGACGGTGTACTCCGAACCACGGTAGATCTCGGTGTGACCCTTCTGGCGGCCGAAGCCCTTGACTTCGGTGACGGTCATGCCCTCGATGCCGATCTCGGCGAGGGCGTCCTTCACTTCTTCGAGTTTGAACGGTTTGATGATGGCGACGACGAGCTTCATGGTGGTGTGTTAGGTTGGGTTAGGCGTTCGGTTGAGCAAGTCCACTTATGCACCCCCCGTGCCAAGTCTCGGCAAGAAGGGGTAGGGCTTACGATTGAGCGTTTTTGAGCAGGGCGTCGGCGACCGCCGACAGTTTTTCGGCAGATTTCAGCCCAGGGGCCAGTTCGATGCCGCTATTCAGGTCAAAAAAGTCCGCTCCGGAGGCCGCCGCGGCCACGATATTGTCGGGGCCCAGTCCGCCGGCCAGCAGCCACTGGGAATCCGGGTAGCGCTGTCGCAATTGCGCGAAGCGTCTCCAGTCGGAGGTCTTGCCGGTGCCCCCGAAGGCGTCCTTGGCGTGGGCGTCGTGGACGAACCCCGCGGCCAGCGGGATCAGTTCGGCAGGCCATTCGGCGCCGTCGGCGAGCTTGGGGGCGAGCCACAGACGGGCCGGGCTCACCGCGGCGGAGAGGGCCCGGAGGTCGCAGTCCGCCTTGGTCGGGTCGAAATGGGCCTGCACGATCGCGAAGCCTTCGGCCAGCAAGGCCTTCGCCTCGGTCACGGAGGGATTCACCGTCACGGCGACGCGTCGGGCGGCCGGAATCTCGCGGAGCAGCTGGGCGCGGGCGCCGGCGGGTACGCACCGGGGCGAGCCCGGCCAGCAGTTCACGCCGAGGTAGTCGGCGCCCTGGGCGAGCGCGGTGGCGGCGTCGGCGGCGCGGGTGATCCCGCAGACCTTGATGCGCGCCTGGCCGATCATGCGAGCGCGGCGACCACGGCGTCGCGGATGGCCTTGGCGGTCGGGGCGGCGGCGGTGCCGGCCAGCGGGATGCCGGCCTTGCGGAGCGCGTCGGCGGTCGTGGCGCCGATGGCCACGGCCTTGGGTTGGCGCGCGCCCGGGTCGGGGCGCAGCGAGGCGGCCTGGTGCAGGAAGGATTCCACGGCGGAAGGACTGGCGAACACGATGGCGTCGGCGCCGCGGCGGCGGAACTCGGCGGCCTCGGGCGCCTCGGCCACGGATTTCTCGCCCGTGGCGTAGACCTTGAGCACGTCGACGATCGCCATGGCGCCCTCGGCGAGCAGGCGCGGCAGCTCGGGGGTGTTGAGGTTGCCGGTGACGACGAGGACCTTCTGGTTCTCGACGTCGTGCTTGGCCATAAGCTCGCGGCCCAGCGAAAGGGCGTCGTTCTGCGTGGCGGTGAGGTCGCTGTCCAGGTGGTATTGGCGCAGCGCCTTCTCGGTCGCCGGACCGAGGCACGCGAAGCGCACCCCGCCGACGGAACGGATGTCGGTGAAGCGTTCGAAGAACCGGTCGAAGAAGCCGCGCACGCCGTTGGCGCTGGTGAAGACGATCCAGTCGTACTCGCCCATGCCTTCGAAGACCTCGTCCAGCGCCGTATCGTCGGGCTCGAACCGGATCTCGAGCAGCGGCAGCTCGGCGACGGCCGCGCCGGCCTCGACGAGGGCTTCCTTCCAGTCGGCGCCGCGTCCTTCCGGACGGGTGAGGACCACGAGGCGGTCGCGGAGGGGGAGTTTGCTCATGTTCAGCGGGGCAGGATCTGGCGGAGGATGTCGTCGGCCAGGGCGGAGGCCGCGGCGAGGTCGGTGACGGGGAAGGCGAAGTCGCGCCGGCCGAAGTCGGCGCGGAAGAGATGCACGCGGCCCGCCGCGTGGTGGCAGGCGAACGCGGTGTGGCAGCCTTCGCCGAGCTTGGCGAGGAACAGCCGCTCGACGGTCACGGAGTAGGTCGTCGCGGCGCAGCCGGCCGCGGCGTAAAGCGCGACCTCGGCGGCGCGGGACTGGATGGCGACGGCGCCCTGGCCGGCGGCGGGCACCATGTCCGCGAGCGCGACGGGTTCGAGGGTCAGGCCGGGCCATTCCTTGATGCCCAGGCGGTTGAGGCCGGAGGCGGCGAGGTACGACGCGTCGGCGTCGCCGTGGGCGAGTTTCTTCAGGCGCGTGTCGACGTTGCCGCGGAGTTCGGTCCACTGCGCCTGGGGGAAGGCGAGGGCGCCCTGCGCGCGCCGGCGCGGGCTGCCGGTGGCGATCAGTTTCGGATGGGCGATGTCGGCGCGGCGCACGAGCACGTCGCGCGCGTCCTGGCGCGGCAGGCAGACGGCGATGGCGAGGCCGGCCGGCATCTCGGTCGGCAGGTCCTTGGAACTGTGGATCGCGAGGTCGGCCTCGCCGCGCAGCAGCGCCTGCTCGAGCTCGGCGGTGAAGAGTCCCTTGCCGCCCTGCTTCTCGAGCGACCAGCTCGCCTGCCGGTCGCCGGTGGTGGTCAGGATGCGGATCTCCGTGGGCCGGCCGAGGGCCGCCCGCAGGCGGGCGGCGGCGTCGTGGGTCTGCTGGAGGGCCAGCGGACTGCCGCGGGTGACGATGACGATGGGGCCGGACATTTCAGAAGCGGACGTAGCCGTGCCGGAGCAGCCAGAGGACCCCCCAGGCGCCGGGCACGGCGAGGTTGCCGACGAGCAGGGCGGCGGCGGCGCCGCGGAGCACGCCCCAAGGACGGTCCATGCCGGCCAGGTAGGCGATGACCGCTCCGCAGAGGGCGGTGGGGATGCCGATGCCGACGCCCACCCAGACGACGCGGTCGTAAGGGTCGGCGACGTGACCGAGGAAGACCTGCCCGCCCTTGTAGGACATCAGGATCGCCGCGTAGAGGGCCCCGGCGGACAGGAGGAGCGAGAAAGCCTGGACGACGCCATAGGCGCGGGAGTCGTCTTCGGTGAGTTCGGTCGGCACCCGCCCAGCAAAGACGCCCCCTGCCTGACTTCCAAGTTTCAAGTTTCCCGGAGGCGGAATAATCCGCCCCGGGCGCCGGGCTCAGTGGCCGCCGAGACCTTCGTGCTCCTTGATGTATTCCTGCTTCAGGCCCAGGGCTTCGGGCGCGTGCAGGACGAGCATCTTCATGCGGACGTCGGCCGGGATCGTCGCGGCGGTGGCCTTGGAGACAACGATCATCAGGAGGATGGCGAGCGGCACGGCCCAGATGGCCGGCTGTTCGCAGAGGATGCGCGCGAGCGGGTGCGCGACCCAGTAGTCGGCGATGCCTTTGGCCAGCGGGTGTTCGGCCCAGTAGGCGGCGAGCTCGGCGGCGTCCGTCAGCTTCTTCGCCTTGGCGGCCGCGACGTCGGAGACCGACGTCAGGGTGATGGAGGCGAGCGCGCTGAGTCCGCCCACGAGCATGCCGGTGGCCGCGCCGCGCATGGTCATGCCGCGCCACCAGACGCTCATGAAGAGCAGCGGGAAGTAGCTCGCCGCCGCGATGGCGAAGGCCTGGCCGACCATGAAGTTGATCTCGAGCGCCTCGACCTGCGAGCCGAGGCCGACGGCGACGAGGCCCACGATGAGCGCCGACCACTTGAAGGCCTTCAGGCGCTGTTCCGGCGAGGAGGCCGGCCGCAGGATGCGGCCGTAGATGTCGTGCGCCAGGGCGCTCGACATCGAGACGAGCAGGCCGGAGAAGGTCGACATGAACGCGGCGAAGGCGCCGGCGCAGGTGATGCCCGAGAGGACGGAGCCGAGCAGCGGATGGTCGCGGCCGGCGAGCAGCGTGGGCAGTTCGAGCACGACCTTGTCCGTGCCCTTGGCGCCGACGGCGTCGTAGAGCTCCGGCGTGAGCGAGCGGCCGATCACGCCGTAGACGGGCGGGAAGACGTAGAACACGCCGATGAGGATCATCACCCACATCGTGGTGCGCTTCGCCGCGACGCCGTCGGGGTTCGTGTAGAAACGGACGAGGATGTGCGGCAGGCCGGCGGTGCCGCAGACGAGCGCGATGATCAGCGAGTAGGTGTAGAGCAGCGAGTAGGGCTGCTTGTCCGCCTCGAGCGCGGCCCTGGCCTCGGGGGTCGGGGCGGCGGCGATGGAGGCGTCGACGGCCTTGGTGGTGAGCTTCCCGAACGGCGCGATCCAGGCCTCGTCCTTCGGGGCCTTGGCCGGGAGCGCCTTGCGCTCGATGCCGGGCGCCGCCGCCGCCGCGGACTCCTGGGCGGTCTTGTTGACGGCGAGGTGCTGCTGATACTGGCCGACGACCGCGGCGAGCACGAAGATCGGCAGGGTGATGGCGAAGACCTTGAGCCAGTACTGGAAGGCCTGCACGAGGGTGATGCCCTTCATGCCGCCGAGCGAGACGTTGAGGGTGATGACCGCGCCGACGACCACGACGCCGGCCCAGTAGGGCAGGCCGGGGAAGATGTAGGCGAGCGTGGTGCCGGCGCCCTTCATCTGCGGCATGGTGTAGAAGAAGCCGATGAAGAGCACGAAGCAGACGGCGATCTTGCGGAAGAGCGGCGAGTCGTACCGGCCTTCGGCGAAGTCCGGGATGGTGTAGGCGCCGAAGCGCCGCAGCGGCCCCGCGATGAAGAGCAGGAGGAACAGGTAGCCGCACGCGTAGCAGACGGGATACCAGAGCGCGTCGTAGCCCGTGGCCATGACCATGCCGGCGACGCCCATGAACGAGGCGGCGGAGAGGTATTCGCCCGAGATGGCGGAGGCGTTCCAGCCGACGGAGACCGAGCGGCCCGCGACGAAGAAGTCGCCGGCGCTCTTGGACTTGCCGGCGGTCCAGAAGCCCATGCCGACGGTGACGACGACGGTGACGAGCGAGAAGAACGCGATCCAGGGATCGACGCCCACGGCGGCGAGGAAGGCGTTCATGTTACTTGGACAGGCCGTCCTTCGCGGCCTTGGCTTCGGCGTCCTCGAGCGCGATCGAGCGCTGGATGAAGACGTAGGAGATGATCCACACGAAGGGGAAGAAGAGGACGCCGAGGATCAGCCAGGTGAGGGTGAACCCGGCGACGCGCTGGGCCATGAACGTCGGCTGGTAGTAGTTGAGCAAGGGCAGGGCGACGAGCGCCACGACGAAGCAGAGGGCGCAGGCGATCGAGAGCTTGAGCTGGCCGCGCATCAGGCGCGCCAGGAAGGCATCCGAGTGGATGGCGTCAGGGGTGGGGGAGGTCTGACTCATGGGGGTGCCTTCAGTCCGTGCATTTCTGACGCGACTGCAATCCGAGGATTTCCGCTTGATTCGGCTTAATGCAAGAGTATTGCATCTGACATTCCTATGAATAACCGCCTGTTCCCTGTCCTTCGTCCCATGTTCATGCTCGCGGCCTCGACGCTCGCCCTGGCCGCCCAGGACAAGCCCGCCGCCCCCGAGAAGCTGAAGACCGTCGTGGTCAAAGGCACGGCGATCGGCGGCCCGGTCACGGCCGTCTCGCCGACCCTCATCCTCGCCAGCGCGGATCTCGACCGGCTGGCGCAGTCGAACATCGGTGACCTGCTCGCCGAGCTCCCGGGCGTGGCTTCGAGCTACTTCGGTCCTAACTCCGGCCGCCCGGTCATCCGCGGCCTCGACGGCGACCGCCTCAAGATCACCCAGAACGGCGTCAACAGCCTCGACGCCTCGTCCTCGAGCCCGGACCACGCGGTGAGCGTCGACCCCCTCGCCATCCGCGAAGCCCAGGTCCTCCGCGGTCCGGCGGCCCTGCTTTACAGCACCAGCATCCTCGGCGGCGTCATCAACCTCGTGGACGCGCGCATCCCGGACCAGCGCCTCGCCCAGCGCCAGTCGGTCACCGGCCGCCTCGGTTCCGTCGACGGCCTCCGCTCCGTGGGCGTGCTCGCCGAAGGTTCGGCCGGCTCGTTCTCCTATCACGTCGACGGCTTCGACAAGTCGACGGACGACCTCCGCACGCCGGTGGGCCGCATCGCCGATACGTCGGCGGATAACCGCGGCGCCGGCGTCGGGGTCTCGTATCTCACCGCCAATGGTTACGTCGGGCTTTCCTACTCCGGTCTGGATTCCACCTATGGCGTCGCCGAGCAGGATATCTCCATCGGGCTGGAGCAGCGCCGCTGGGATCTCGCGGGCAAGGCCGAAGTGGCCGGCGCCGTGGTCCGTTCCTTCGCCTATCGCGTCGGCGTGGCCGACTATGCGCACACGGAATTCGAAGCGGGCGCGCCGGGCAGCACGTTCACTAATCAAGGCTGGGACGGTCGTCTCGATGTCGAGCTCGTGAAGCTAGGCGCGGTCGAAGGCACGGTCGGCCTGCAGACCAGCCGTTTCGACTTCGGCGTGATCGGCGACGAAGCGTTCCTGCCCGACACCCGTAACTCCGCCTTGGCGACCTTCGGCTCGTTCGTCCAGACCCTCGCCCCCGACCAGCGCCTGCGCTACGGCTTCCGTGTCGAGCACGCGCAGGTCGATGCGTCCGCCTGGACGCACGAGGGGGTCGCGTCCAACCCCGGGGCCGACTCGGCTTCGTTCACGCCCGCGAGCTTCGCCTTCGCCTGGGCCAAGGACCTGAACCCTTCCTGGACTTCGACGATCAACCTCACCCGCACCGAGCGCGCGCCTAATTTCCAGGAACTCTACGCCGATGGCCCGCACGTGGCGACCGACGTCTATGAGGTCGGCAACCGCGACCTCGGCAAGGAGCAGGGCTTCGGCCTCGAGTGGGAACTCGCCAAGGTCCGGGGCGCGGTCTCGGGCAGCTTCTCGGTCTACTATAACCGCTTCTCCTCCTTCATCGCCCTGCAGCGCAATGGCTACGGCCCGGACCTGACTGGTGTCGGCGGACCAGATCACTCGAGCGGCGGCGCCGACGAGCTCGCCCGCTACGATTTCACCTCCGTCCCGGCGGATTTCTTCGGTTCGGAAGTGAAGGTGAACTTCCAGTTCGTCGATACCCCGGACTCCAAGTTCGGACTGGAGTGGTTCGGCGACTTCGTCCGCGCTTCGAACCGTGACACTTCCGAGGCTTTGCCGCGGATCTCGCCCGGCCGGATCGGCGCGGCCTTGCACGGCCTTGAGTCGGGTTGGACCTGGCGCCTCGACGCGACCTACCACTTCGCGCAGAACCATACCGCGCCCGACGAGACCCGGACCGCCGGCTTCACGATGGTCGGCGCCAGCCTGACCCGCTCGTTCACCTTCGATCAGCTGAGCGGACAGTTCACCCTCCGCGTGATCAACCTCCTCGACCACGAAGCCCGTAATGCGTCCTCGTTCATCAAGGACGTGCTCCCGATGCCGGGTCGCGGCATCGAGGCCGGCCTGCGACTGAATTTCTGAGGTTCATGGCCCGGCGGCTTCGTCCGGGCAGACGAAGCCGCCTTTTCTTTTCTCGTCATCCGTCACGTCTAACCTACATCTGACGCATGCGCCTTCTACCCCTGCTTGTCGCCGCCTCTACCCTGACCCTTTGGGCGGACCCCGAGCCGAAGCCCCTCGGCAAGATCGTCGTCATGGGCCGGCAGGACAGCCTGCTCGGGGTCGCCGACTCCGCCACCATCGGCGTCACGGGCGCGGTGCAGCTCGGGGAGCGTCCGCTCCTCCGTCCGGGCGAGATTCTCGAGACGGTGCCCGGCCTGATCATCACGCAGCACGCCGGCGGAGGTAAGGCCAACCAGTATTTCATGCGTGGGTTCAATCTGGACCACGGCACCGACTTCGCGACGTTCCTCGACGGCGTGCCGCTCAACATGCCTTCGCATGGCCACGGCCAAGGTTACGCGGACATGAACTTCGTCATCCCCGAGCTCGTCGAGCGGGTGAACTATCAGAAGGGCCCATACTACGCCCAGACGGGCGATTTCGGTACCGCCGGCGCGGCCTACCTCGAGACCTTCAAGACCCTGCCGAAAGGCCTGCTCCTCATGGAAGGAGGATCCTTCGGTTACGGACGCCTGCTCGTCGCCGACTCCGTCAAGTCCGGCTCGGGCGACCTCCTCTACGCCGTGCAAGGCGCGCATTCTGACGGTCCCTGGCTGATGGGCGACAACTACCGCCGCGCCAACGGGCAGCTGTCCTGGTCCCGCGGCGACGGCCACGACGGTTTCACCACGACGCTGCGTTTCTACCAGGGCGAATGGCGCACGAGCGACCAGATTCCGCTCGCGCTCGTCGAGTCGGGCGCGCTCTCGCGGTGGGGCAACATGGACCCGACCAACGGCGGCGACTCCCGCTACCTCTCCTGGTCGGCGGACTGGCGTCACCGTCACGGCGGCTCCGAAGACCGTTTCCAGGCCTACGTCTTCCGCTACGAGCTGGATCTCTTCTCGAACTTCACCTATGCCCTCGATAACCCGACCGACGGCGACCAGTTCGAGCAGCAGGACGCGCGGACGGCGGCCGGTTTCAGCTACGTCCGCCACCTCCACTCGGAATGGGACCGTCGCCCGGTCGAGACGTCCTTCGGCGTGCAGTTCCGCCATGATTGGGTCGAGAACGGCCTCTTTTCCACCGATGACCGGGTACGCCTGTCCACGACTTCGCAGCACGAGCTCGGCGTGGGCACCCTCGGCCTCTTCGCCGAGCACCGCGTGCAGTGGAGCCCGACGTTCCGCAGCGTGGTCGGCGGCCGCGGTGACCTCCAGTTCGCGGACGTCGACTCGCTCGCCTCTCCCGCCGATTCGGGGAACGCCTCGACGGCGCTGTTCAGCCCGAAGCTTTCACTCGTCTGGGGTCCGTGGGACAAGACCGAGTATTTCGTCCAGGCCGGCTACGGCTTCCATAGCAACGACGTCCGTGGGGCCACGCTGGCGTCCGGCCCGCTGCGTGGTCTCGTGCCCGCCCGCGGCGCGGAGGTCGGCCTCCGCACGCTCGCGATCAAGGACCTGCAGAGCACGTTCTCTTTCTGGTATCTCCGCACGCAGTCCGAACTCGTCTTCATCGGCGACGCCGGCGCGGTCGAGCCTTCCGACGGCAGCGACCGCTATGGCGTCGAATGGGCCAACTACTGGACGCCTTACTCCTGGCTCTCGTTCGACCTCGACGTCGCCGCCTCGCAGGCGCTCTACCGCGACGTCCCCGTCGGCCAGCGCAGCGTCGAAGGGGCCATCGACACCGTGGTCGCCGCGGGCGTGACCGTGCGCGATCAGTCCGGCTGGTCCGGTTCGCTCCGCTTGCGCTACTTCGGACCGCGTGACCTCGACGCCGCGGGCGCGGCCCGTTCGGAGCAGACCCTCATGCTCAACGCCTCGGTCAGCTACCAGCTCAACGCCAACTGGGAGGCCACCCTCAGCATCCTCAACCTGCTTGACCGCCAGGACCAGGACATCGCTTATTCTTACGAGTCCTCCGCCACCGGCGGCGCCGATGGGATCCACTTCCATCCGGTCGAGCCCCGCCAGTTCCGTCTCGCGCTGACGGGTCGGTTCTAAGCGGCTTATTGCGCTTATTAGCAGGGTGTTCAACCATGGCCTCGGAGCGAACTGATTTGCCCCAAGGTCTGGTCGTGCCTTAGGACTTGCTCGTGCGGAATTTCTTCCGAATCGCGGGTGCCTGGGCGGCGTTGGTCGCCTGGCTGGCCGCGTCCGGGCTTTCCGCCGACCTGTTGCAGGTCTTCGCCTATGCGAACATGGCCGCGGGCAATGCCCGGACCATGGATGCCGGTGCCGCCGTCGCGAAGGCGATGGCAGACGCCCCTTGCGCGATGTGTAAGGTCGCCGCCGCCGCGCGCCAGGCCTCGGAGCAGTCCCCGCTCGCGAAGCAGGACGCCGTCAAGGCCAAGGTGAAACCCGATGGCGCCGTCTGGTCCGTCCGCCTGCCCACGCGCGACCTGAACCGCGTGGAATCTTTCCGTGAGGTCATCGTCTCGGTCGCCTGTCCGGAGATGATCTGCGAAGTGCCGGTGCCCCCGCCCAAAGCCACGGTCTGAGTCGGTCACCGGACGTCAGGTCCGGCCGTGGCTTACCTTCATAGCAAAGTCGCGCCCATCCGGGCGTGCGCTCCGTCCCATCCGAACCCGTCCAGCCACGCGGGGGAGGGTGGGGCACCCTAACCCTTATTTTCTCTCCTCCCTTCCCATGAAATCTTCCCTTCCTCGTTCCTTCCTCCTCGCCGCGCTCACGCTCGGCGTCCCCGCCTTCGCCGCCGATCCGCTGACGAAGGCTCCCGCTCCGACGCCGACGCCGCTCGCTCCGATCGTCGTGACGGCCTCGCCGATCATCGACGGTAACGTCGTCGACCGTTTCGGCAACTTCACCACCTCGGTCTCGGCGCGCCAGATCGGCGACCTCAACGCCCTCGACGTCTCGTCGGCGCTGCGTCGCACGCCCGGCGTGACGATCTCCCGCTTCAATCCCGTCGGTTCCTATGGCGGCGAGGAAGGCGGAGCGGTCTACGTCCGCGGCATGGGCAGCAGCCGCCCCGGCTCGGAAATCAAGACCTACGTCGACGGGCTGCCGTTCTACATGGGCGTCTGGAACCATCCGCTCCTCGACCTCCTGCCGGTCAACGGCATGAGCCGGATCGACGTACTCAAAGGCCCGCAACCGGCCGAGTTCGGCAATACTTTCGGGGCCATCAACCTGATCCCGAAGACGGCCGGAGCCGCCGAAGGCGTCGGCGGCGGTGTCCAGCTCACGGCCGGAAGCTTCTCGACCTTCACCGAGCAGTTCGACCTGGCGGGACGCCAAGGGGCGGTCGATTACAGCTTCGCCCAAGGCTTCGCGGAGTCCGACGGTCATCGCCCTTCGGCCGACGGTCGTCTGCGGAATTTCCTCGGCCGCGTGGGCTACCTGCTCGACGCGCATTGGAAGCTCGACGTCCTCGCGCTCCATGTCGACAACACCGCCGGGGATCCCGGGGAACTGCCGGCTCTCGCGACCCAGGGTCAGCGTTACGACACCTCGGGCTCCTTGGTCGGCGTGACGATCAGTCATGCGTTCGAAGGGCTGCGCGGCTCGCTCAAGTTCTACGATAACCAGACGGAAGCCGTGCAACGCCCCGGCTTTACTTCCACCTCCGAGCAGTCCGGCCTGCGCCTTCGTGAGGAGGTCACGGCCTGGTCCGGCGGGTTGGTCACGGCCGGCCTCGATGTCGACCGGATGTCCGGCCAAGGCGTCAACGCCTTCATTCCCGTGAACTTCACGTCGGAGGAACTCACCCTCGTTTCGCCCTACGTCGGCCTCAGCCAGGCGATCGCCCTCTCCGGGGGTTGGACGGCCACGCCCTCGGCCGGCGTGCGCTTCTACGATCACAGCGTCTTCTCTTCCGAGACGGCCCCGCACGCCGGCCTGGTCGTCTCCAATCAGCAGGACTGGGCTTTCCGGGCCAATGTCTCGCGCGGGGTCAATTATCCTGGCGTCGAAGTCGGCGTGCTCACCGCGATCATGCCGTTCTTCGGGACAAGCTGGCGCGGTCTGGAGGCTGAGACGATGGACCACAAGGAGCTGGGCGCCACCTGGACGCCCACTCGTTCGACGACCCTCGACGTCGCGGTCTTCCGCGACAAGGTCGCGAACCGCTATGTGATGTCCTTCGGCCCGAGCAGCACGTTCGCCAACCTCGGCTCCTATGAGGTCGAAGGCGTCGAGCTCAGCGCCCAGCAGCAGCTGGGGGGCGGCCTGAGCCTGTTCGCAGGCCTGACGACGCTCAGCGCCACCAAGGACGACCTGCCTTACGCCCCCGCCAACAGCGTGACCTTGGGCCTCAACTGGCAGCAGGATGCCTGGAGCGTGAGCATCGACGCGCAGCGGCAGGCGGGCATGACCGTCCTGAAGCAAGGGCGCGACGGTTCGACCAACAGCGCGCGGGTGGACGGCTTCACCGTAGCCAATCTCCGCGTCGGCCGCAAGGTGCCGCTGCTGGGCGAGCGCGGCGAGGCTTTCGTCGCCATCGAGAACCTGTTCGACGAGGATTACTCCTTCCGGGCTGGTTATCCGATGCCGGGGCGTTCTTATCAGTTCGGCCTTCGCGCCAGCTTCTGATCCCTCCCGATGCGTCGCTTCGCCTTAGTCTGCCGTCTGCTCCTTCCGCTCGCCTTGACGGCCTGCGTCGGGGGCGACGGGGCGACGTCGGCGGAGCAGGGCGTGCGGGCCTTTCTCCTGGGGATCTTCGACCGACCGGAGTCTCGTCTGACCGTCCCGTGCGTCGCCTTCGCCGGCGACTATGCGGTGGCCGGTTGGCTCCAGGACGGGCGGGGCGGCCGGACGCTCCTCAAGCGCTCAGCCGACGGTTGGGCGTTCGTGGTCTGCGGCGGCGAAGAACTGCGGTCGCCGGCGGGACTCCGCGAGGCCGGTCTGCCTGAAGCATTGGTCCAACCGATGGCGCAGGCCGTCCAGGCTTCCGAGGCTTCGTTGCCGACGGACCAGCGCGCGATGCTCGG